>JAJXVG010000002.1 GCA_021782315.1 Pseudomonadota bacterium
AGCTCTTCGACATCAGCCCGGCGCTGGCCGCCCGCGCCCGAACGCCGGTGATCGCCACACCGAATGCCCGCCCCGACCCCCGAGAGATGGAACTGCGCGGTCTCGTCATCCATTCCGCCGCCCCGGTGCACGACAGCGGCGGCAAGCTGATCGGCATTCTGAGCGGCGGCATCCTGCTCAACAATAACCTCGACTTCATCGACGGCCTGAACGCCATCGTCTATCCCGACGGCGCCCAGCCCTTCGGCAGCGCCGGCACGGCAACGCTCTTTCTCGACGACGTACGCGTCGCCACCAACGTCCGCCTGTTCGGCGACACGCGAGCCATCGGCACCCGGGTTTCGGCAGCAGTTTACAACTCCGTGCTCGGTCGAGGAGAAACCTGGCTGGATCGCGCCTTTGTCGTCAACGACTGGTACGTGTCGGCCTACACGCCCCTGCTCGACGGCCACCGGCAACGCATCGGCATGCTCTACGTCGGTTTTCTCGAAGGACCGTTCACCGCGGCACGGCGCCAGGCCCTGGCGGCCATCGTCGGCCTCTTCGGTGCCGCCATGCTGATTGCCGGTATTTTTGCCGTCTTCTGGGCACGCCGCGTCTTCAAACCGATCGAACGCATGCACGCGACCATGCATGCCATCGAGCAGGGCCATGCCGGGGCCCGGGTCGGGGCGGTGCCCAGCCGCGACGAACTCGGCATTGTCGCCAACCATTTCGACCGCATGCTCGACAAGTTGCAGGCCCAGGCCAGTTCGCTCAAACGCTGGGGCGAGGCGCTCGACACCAAGGTGGCCGAGCGCACGGCCGAACTGGAGCAGGCGGTCGCCGACCTCAAGGCAGCCCAGTCGCAACTGGTGATGAACGAGAAGCTGGCCGCCATCGGCCAACTGACCGCCGGTATCGCCCACGAAATCAATAATCCGATTGCCGTCATCCAGGGCAATCTCGACGTCCTGCGCGACCTGCTCGGCGATGCGGCGCTACCGGTTGAACCCGAGACCCGGCTGATCCAGGAACAGGTCCATCGCATCCGCCTGATCGTTGCCAAGCTGCTCCAATTCGCGCGGCCGCAGGACTATGTCGGTTATCTCGAACCGGTCGAGCCGCAACAACTGATCCAGGACTGCCTGGTCCTCGTCCGTCACCTGCTGAAGACCGGCAATATCGCCGTCGAGCAGCAGCTCGAGTCGACACGGCGCATCACCTGCAACAAGAACGAACTGCAGCAGGTGGTCATCAACCTGCTGGTCAATGCCATCCAGGCCATGCCGGACGGCGGTGTTCTGAAGATCGGCGTCGAAGACTGGGACGAGGCCGACATGCCGGTCGGCATCCGTTTCGTCGTTTCCGACTCCGGTCCGGGCATCGGCAAGGCCGACCTCGAACACCTGTTCAAACCCTTCTTCACCGCCAAGAAACCCGGCGGCAACGGCCTCGGTCTGTGGGTCAGCAAGAACCTGATCGAGCGCTACGGCGGCAGCCTGACGGCGAACAGCACGCTCGGGCAGGGCGCCAGTTTCGTCGTCTGGCTGCGCTGCGAACCGCTGGTCCAGTAAGGGCAAGCGGCTCGGTTCGTCCCAGCCCGTCCGGACGTCGGGTATCCCTTCGGCGTATTTACAGAAAGGAAAATCAATGAGACATTTTTCCAAATATGTAAATTCTTGCAAATGCCCCGCCTCCGCTATCGCCCGACCCTCGTAGTTCTGCTCGCCGCCTGGCTTGGCGCCATCGCCTTTGCCACGCACATGCTGATGACAGCGGAAATCAACCGCTGGCAGTGGAATTTTGAAGAAGTCACCGCCGAACTGGCCGGCCAAGTCAAACACAGGCTGGATACCAACGACGCCGTCCTGGCGGGACTTTCCGCTTTCCTGCAGGCGGTGGACAGAAGCGATACCGATTCGGCGATGAAATACGCCGCCGCGGCTACCGCCTCCTACCCCCACATCTACATGATTGAAATTGCCCGCGAGGTGAAGACTGCGGAGCAAGCGGCTTTCCAGACCTCGCTCCGAAAAAAGTGGCGCACCGATTTCACGATCAAGAATTTCGCCGAGATCACCGGGCGAACCTTTCAGGGCGGAGGCCAAAAAAGCACAACCTGGCCCATCCTCTTCATGTACCCGTCGCTTCCCGAAGCCGGGGCGATTTACGGGGTGCGTCTGGAAACGGTCGATTATCTGTCACACACGGTAGCGCTGGCGCAACTGAACAGTAAACCGGTCGTTTCTCCCGTTTTCGGGATGTACGAAGGCGGTCGGGCGTACATTCTGCTCCAGGAAGTGATCCGGTCGGCCGGCACCGCCCGGTCCGATCCGGATTTCTTCGGTAGCACGATGATGGCCCTGCTATTGCTCAAGACAGAGGCTCTGGTGCCAGGAAAGAATCAGGCTGACGATTACGCAAGAATCGGTTTTTCCGCCACCCTCTTGGCACCGGACAATCCCCAGAGTCTGCTTTTCGAAAAGCGCGCCCCTGTCGCCGGCTACCTCGAGCGCCTTTTGTTGCCACGCTTCGTGCGCCAGCTGAAAATCGACAACGCCAGCCAGCCGACATTGATGAGCTTCGAGCGCCAATTGACCTGGGACGATCTCCTGCAACCCGAGAAACTGATGATCGCCCTGCTGCTCGTCGGTGCGCTGCTTGTCGTTCCCTGGATCACCGTTCGCCACTACGCGAGCCTGAATCAGGCCGAAGTCGAACAGGAGCGCTCGGCCTATCTGGCGACGCACGACCTGCTGACCGGCCTGGCCAATCGCTTCCTGTTCGCCGACCGCTTCGAACATGCTTTTCGCGGCTGGCAAAGAAACGGCAACTCGTTTGCCTTGATGCTTGCCGATCTCGACCATTTCAAGGAAATCAACGACCTGCACGGACACGACCTGGGCGATCAGGTACTGGTCACCTGCGCCAAACGCATGGTCGGCGAACTTCGGGCCTGCGATACGGTCGCCCGCCACGGCGGGGACGAATTCGTCATCCTGCTGCTCAACATCCTCAACCAGGAGGATGCAGAGAATGTCGGCAGCAAGCTCCTGGCCGCCATTTCAGCCCCCATCGAAACCACGGCCGGACCGATCAGCATGTCCTGCAGCATCGGCATAGCCATTTGTCCCATGCATGGCATCAGCCTGGATGCCCTGCGCAAACGGGCCGATCAGGCCATGTACCGGGCCAAGAAGGAAGGTCGGAACAGCTTGTCGGTATTCTCCGGCGACGTGAGCTGAAGCGGCAAGACATGCGCCTTTTCCGCGAGATCGGCCGCTTAACTTGGCAGCCGGCGGCGTGACCGGTAAACTACCCCTTCTGTCGAGGAGCGCTGCGACCCTTTTCATGCCTTTGCTTGGAATCCGGGGCCAGGCTCGGCAATGATCAACGGCGCTCGCCAATTCCCAAGCAGACCACGGCCGGTTTGCGGCGCCATTCTTTTTTGCGGCGTGCCCGGCGCAACTCTGCTTTGCCGAGGTGATCATGCAGCAACCCGACCGTAGTACCGAACTTTCCGCCCTGCTTGCCGAGAAGATGCTCGTCCTCGACGGCGCCATGGGCACCATGATCCAGCGCCACGGCTTGCAGGAAGCCGATTATCGCGGCGAACGCTTCGCCGACCATGGGCACGACCTCAAGGGCAATAACGATCTGCTGCTGCTGACCCGCCCCGACATCATCGGCGGCATTCACCGCGAATACCTGGAAGCCGGCGCCGACATCCTCGAGACCTGCACCTTCAATTCGACCGCCGTGTCGCAGGCCGACTACAAGCTCGAAGCCATCGTCTACGAGTTGAACGTCGCCGGCGCCGCCCTGGCCCGCCGACTGTGCGACGAATTCACCGCCGCCAACCCGGCCAAGCCGCGCTTCGTCGCCGGCGTCCTCGGCCCGACCAGCCGCACCGCCTCGATCTCGCCGGACGTCAACGACCCCGGCTACCGCAACGTCACCTTCGACGCGCTGGTCGGCGATTATCGCGAAGCCATCCGCGGCCTGGTCGACGGTGGCGCCGACATCCTGCTTGTCGAAACCGTATTCGACACGCTCAACGCCAAGGCCGCGCTCTTCGCCATCGAGCAGTTCTTCGAAACGGCCGGCCGACGCTGGCCGGTGATGATTTCCGGCACCATCACCGACGCCTCCGGCCGCACCCTGTCCGGCCAAACCGCCGAGGCTTTCTGGAATTCGCTGAACCACATCCGCCCGCTCTCCTTCGGTCTCAACTGCGCGCTCGGCGCCAGGGAACTGCGCCAATACGTCGAGGAACTCTCCCGCGTCTGCGACTGCTACATCTCGGCCCACCCCAACGCCGGCCTGCCCAACGCCTTCGGCGGCTACGACGAGACGGCCGACATGCTGGCCGATGAGATCGAAGGCTGGGCCAGGGCCGGCATCGTCAATATCGTCGGCGGCTGCTGCGGCACCTCGCCGGAACACATCAAGGCCATCGCCGAACGGGTAGCCGTGGTCAGGCCGAGGAAAATGCCCGACATCGAGAGAAAACTGCGCCTGTCCGGACTCGAACCCTTCAACGTCGGCGCCGACTCGCTCTACGTAAACGTCGGCGAGCGGACCAACGTCACCGGCTCCAAGGCCTTCGCCCGCATGGTCCTCGAGGGCCGCTTCGACGACGCCCTGGCCGTTGCCCGCCAGCAGGTCGAGAACGGCGCCCAGGTCATCGACATCAACATGGACGAGGCAATGCTCGACTCCATCGCCGCGATGGATCGCTTCCTCAAGCTGATCGCCTCCGAGCCGGATATCTCTCGCGTGCCGATCATGATCGACTCGTCGAAATGGGAGGTCATCGAAGCCGGTCTCAAGTGTATCCAGGGCAAGGGCATCGTCAATTCCATCTCGATGAAGGAAGGCGAGGCCAAGTTTCTCGAACAGGCCAGGCTGGCCCGCCGCTACGGCGCCGCGGTCATCGTCATGGCCTTCGACGAGCAGGGCCAGGCCGATACCTTCACCCGCAAGACCGAGATTTCCAGGCGCGCCTACGACCTGCTGACCGGCATCGGCTTCCCGGCCGAGGACATCATCTTCGACCCGAACATCTTCGCCATCGCCACCGGCATTCCGGAACACGACAACTACGCCGTCGATTTCATCGAGGCGACGCGCTGGATCAAGCAGAACCTGCCCCATGCCCACATCTCGGGCGGCGTTTCCAATGTCTCCTTCAGCTTCCGCGGCAACGACCCGGTGCGCGAGGCGATCCACACCGTTTTCCTTTACTACGCCATCAAGGCCGGCATGACCATGGGCATCGTCAATGCTGGCATGCTCGGCATCTACGACGATCTGGCGCCGGAACTGCGCGACAAGGTCGAGGACGTGGTGCTCAACCGAAACCCGAACGCCGGCGAGGCGCTGGTCGATTTCGCCCAGACCGTCAAGGAAGGCAAGGCCAGGGACAGCGGCCCCGACCTGAGCTGGCGCCAGCAGTCCGTAGAAAAACGCTTGGAGCATGCGCTGATCAAGGGCATCACCGATTTCGTCGTGGCCGACACCGAAGAAGTCCGCGCCCAGCTGGAAGCCGCGGGCAAGCCGCCGCTCGCCGTCATCGAGGGCCCGTTGATGGCCGGCATGAACCACGTCGGCGACCTCTTCGGCGCCGGCAAGATGTTCCTGCCGCAGGTGGTCAAATCGGCCCGCGTCATGAAACAGGCCGTCGCCCACCTGCTCCCCTACATCGAAGCGGAAAAGACCCGCACCGGCCTGGGCAGCAAGGGCAAGATCCTGATGGCCACCGTCAAGGGCGATGTGCACGACATCGGCAAGAACATCGTCGGCGTCGTCCTCGGCTGCAACGGCTACGACGTGGTCGACCTCGGCGTCATGGTTTCCTGCGACAACATCCTGAAGGCGGCGCTCGAACATCGCGTGGACATCATCGGCCTGTCCGGCCTGATCACCCCCTCGCTGGAGGAGATGGCCCATGTCGCCAGCGAAATGCAGCGCCAGGGCATGAAGCAGCCGCTGCTCATCGGCGGGGCGACGACCAGCCGCGCCCACACCGCGATCAAGATCGCCCCCAACACCGACGGCGCCGTGGTTTACGTACCGGATGCCTCGCGCGCCGTCGGCGTCGCCACCAAGCTGCTGTCCACCGACCAGCGGGCCGGCTACATGGCCGAGATCGTCAGCGAATACGCCAGCCTGCGCGCCGAGCATGCCGGCCGCAAAGGCGCGACGCTGGTCACGCTGGACGAGGCACGGGCCAACCGTTTCAAGTGGACCCAGCCGTTCACACCGGTCGTCCCCAGGCAGCCCGGCCTGCACAAGCTCGACCTCGACCTCAAGGACATCGCCGCCTTCATCGACTGGTCGCCCTTTTTCCAGAGCTGGGATCTGGCCGGCCGCTACCCGGCCATCCTGGAAAACGATCTGGTCGGCGAAACGGCCCGTCAACTGTTCGCGGACGCCAAGGTCATGCTGGCCAGAATCGTCGGCGAAAAATGGCTGACCGCCCGCGCCGTTTTCGGTCTCTATGCGGCAGGGGCCGACAACGAAGACATCATCATCTACAGCGACGAAAGCCGCAGCCGGGAACTGAGCCGCTGGGTCGGCCTGCGCCAGCAGCACAAGCAGCCGAAGGGGCGCTTCAACGTCGCATTGGCCGACTACATCGGCGACAGCGATTATGTCGGCGCCTTCGCGGTCACCGCCGGCATCGGCATAGACGAACGGGTCGCCGCTTTCGAAAAAGCCAATGACGACTATTCGGCCATCATGCTCAAATCCCTCGCCGATCGCCTGGCCGAAGCCGCTGCCGAATGGCTGCACATGAAGGTGCGCACTCACTACTGGGGCTATGGCGCCGATGAATCGCTGGATAACGACGCCTTGATCAACGAGCGCTACCAGGGCATCCGTCCCGCCCCCGGTTATGCGGCCTGCCCGGACCACACCGCCAAGCGGGAACTGTTCGCCCTGCTCGACGCACCGGCCAACGCCGGCATGCAACTGACCGAATCCTGCGCCATGACCCCGGCCGCCGCCGTGTCCGGTTTCTATATCGGCCATCCGGGCGCCGCCTATTTCGCCATCCCGAAAATCGGCCAGGATCAACTGGAAGACTGGGCGAAACGCAAGGGAATGTCGGTCAAGGATGCCGCCTACTGGCTGGCCCCCCTGCTCTAACCCGATGCCACCCGGTAATCCGCCATGACCCCGCAGCAGGACGTCGACCTGGCGCCCTTCAACACCCTCGCCCTGCCCGGCCGGGCCGCCCGCTACCTGGCGATAACCGCTCCCGGGCAGTTGGCCGCGACGGAGTTGGCCGGTTCCCGGCGCTTCGTCCTCGGCGGCGGCAGCAACCTGGTGCTGACCGGCGACTTCGATGGTCTCGTCCTCCACATGGCCCTGCAGGGCAAGCGCCTGGTGAAGGAGGACAGCGAGGCCTACTACATTGAAGCCGGGGCCGGCGAAAGCTGGCCCGATTTCGTGCAATGGACCTTGCGCCAGGGCTGGCCGGGTCTGGAAAACCTCAGCCTGATTCCCGGCACGGTCGGCGCCGCGCCGATCCAGAACATCGGCGCCTACGGCCTCGAAGTCAGTGAGCGCTTCCATTCACTGTCAGCCTGGGATTTCAAGAACCGAGTCCTGATCGACCTCGACCGCGAAGCCTGCCGCTTCGCCTATCGCGACAGCCTGTTCAAACAGCAGGGTTGGCATTTGAACGGTCAACTGGCGATTGTCTCGGTCGTCTTCCGGCTGCCCAAGGCATGGACACCGATACTGCGCTACGCCGACCTGGCGCAGGAATTCGCCGCCCGCCAAAGCGCCGCGCCGACGCCGCTGGCCATCGCCGCGGCAGTCGTCGCCGTCCGCAGGCGCAAGCTGCCCGACCCGGCGCAGACCCCCAATGCCGGCAGTTTTTTCCACAATCCGGTGGTCGATGCGGCCGGGGCCGACGCTTTAGCCAGCCGCCACCCGACCCTGCCGCGCTACCTTCAGCCTGACGGACGCTACAAGCTGGCCGCCGGCTGGCTGATCGAGCAGGCCGGCTGGAAGGGGAAGAAGCTCGGTCCGGTCGGCATGTACGAAAAACAGGCGCTGGTCCTGGTCAATCACGGCGGCGCGACGGGTACCGACGTCAAGCGCACGATGGCTGCAGTCCAGTCCGATGTCAAAGCCGCATTCGCGGTCGAACTCACTCCCGAACCGATTTTCCTGTAACAAACAGGCAGGCGGCCAGGCCGGTCGTCACCGCATCGGCCATCCGGGCCTGGCGCACCGGATCGGCCAGTTCCATCTCTTCGTCGCGATGCTTGATGACGCCTGCCTCGAAGAGCAGGGCGGGCAAGGTCGTGCGGTACAGTACGATCAGGTTGTCGTAGTACCAGACGCCGTTTTCGGCATCAGCCGGAAGGTGGGTACGGGCGTGCCAGGTCGACGGTTCGAACCCCGCCCGGCGCAGCATGGCGCCGATGCTGGAAGCGCAGCGCAAGCTGGCTTCGGGGTCGGGATTCTGCGCCGAGACGAAAATGCCGTAGCCGCGCTTGACCTCGGTATAGTTCCGCTCGACCCCTTGCCAGACCCACGGCTTCAGCCAGGCTTCGCCGATCGAGTCGTGATGGATGGCGATGAAAAAATCGCTGCCTGCCGCCTGCTCCGGCCGGGCAGCCAGACTGCCAATATCACCGGCGAAATTGATTTCTCGGACGCCGAGACCGCGCTCGCGCATGACCCCGGCCAGGACGCCGGCAAATTCGCGGTTGAAGGCGAATTCCGGGCGGCCGCGCGCGCTGGTCGCCCCACCATCCGCAAGACCGTGTCCAACGTCGATGGCGATCAGCGGCGGCGATGAAAATGACTTGACCGAGACGAACAACAGGACAAGGACATAATATTTTTTAAAAACCATGGGCGAATTATCGCGGCAAACCGAAAATCCGCCAGCAGCGCCGGTTTGGCGCTAGAACCCGCGGCGCGAATTGCGCTATAGTTTGCCGCCAGTTTGATGGAGACGAGAATGAGTGACGAGACAAACGAACCGCGCGGCACCAGCGCCCACATGCCGGACCTGAACTGGAGTCAGGTACGCGAAACGGTGCTCATGCTGGAACTTTCCGCCGTGCAGATCGAGGCCGCGATGAAGGACAGCAATTCCTCCGTCGAAGTCCTGACCGACTCATTCACGACCATGGCCGGCTATATGCGGATGATTTCCGACACCGTGCAGACCCTGCCCGAGCAGGGAGAGGTCGGCGTCGCCAAGCAGAACCTGATCGGCGTCTCGGAACACGTGTCCGGCATGGTCCACCAGGCCATCATCGCCTTCCAGTTCTACGACAAGCTGGTCCAGCGCCTGGCCCACGTCGGCATAAGCCTGGGCGATCTCAGCGATCTGGTGGCCGACAGCCGGCGCCTGTTCAACCCGAACGAATGGGTCGCCCTGCAGGAAAAGATCAAGACCAAGTACTCCACGCGCGAGGAAATCGCCATGTTCGAAGCCGTCATGCGGGGCATGCCCGTCCAGGAGGCGGTCGACAATTTCATGGCGGAAATGAAAGAAAAGAGCGACGACATCGAGTTGTTCTAACCTCGACCCGACTGGCGATGATTCCCTCTTCCGGCGGAATTCCGGCCGAAGCCCTGGCCGAAGCCCTGGCCACCGCCGGTGTCGGTTGCTGGCTCTGGCATCGGGAAAGCGCCCAACTGCAGGTTTCGGACAATTTCAGGAAAATGCTGGGTTTCGCCCCCGATACCCGGCTCGACACCCCGCCCGCCTGGCTTGCCCTGGCCCATGCCGACGACCGGTCGCAACTGGCCGGTCTATTCGACTGCATGGCGAACGGCACTGCGCACGGCGTCCACAGTTTCAGCCTGCGCCTGAAACACGCCAGCGGACTCTGGCACTGGTTCGACGTCCGCCTGCCCGCCGCGAAATGCGACCTGGCGCCGGGTAGTCCGCTGGTCGTCACTTTCAACGACATCACCCAGCAAAAACAGGCCGAAGCGGCCTTGCGCGACAGTCAACTGCGCTTCAGGGCACTGTACAACACGTCGCCGCTCGCCTTCATCCTGTGGAACCGCGAGGGCAGCGTCACCGAGTGGAATCGCCGGGCCGAAAAAATGTTCGGCTGGCATTCGGAAGAGGTCATCGGCAAGCCGGTGCACCGGCTTCTGCTCCCGACCGAACAACACGCCGCCTTCACCGAGGTCGTTCGCGCCGTCATGCGCGGCGGCGGTGACGGCATCTTCACCGGACCGGCCCTGCGCAAGGATGGCTTCCTCCTCGAATGCAACTGGTACAACGTCGCCCTGCGCGGCAGCAACGGCAAGCTCCTCGGCATCCTTTCGCTGGTCCTCGATATCACCGACGAACGTCTCGCCCACGCCCGGCTCGAGAAAAGCGAGAAGATCTACCGCACCCTGGTCGAAACCTCGCCCGACGGTATCCTGCTGCTCAAACTGGACGGGCGCCTGCAAATGGCCAACCAGCAGGCCCACCGGTTATTCGGGCTGGATGAGATGGACGACCTTGGCGCCTACCGGATCGATGACCTCTTGCCGTCGGCTGTCACCGGCCAGACAAGCGATTTCCTCAACGACCACGAAGAATTCAACGGCTTCATCGCCACCCGGCAGCTGAGCATGCAACGCCTCGGCGGCGGCAGTTTCGACGCCGCCACCGCGTTTACCACCGTCATGGACTCCAGCGGCCGGTCGACCGGCATCGTGCTCTTCGTTCGTGACGTTACCGAAAAATTGCGCGCCGAGCGCGAGCTTGAAACCCATCGCGACAACCTGGAACGACTGGTCCGCGAGCGCACGGCCGAACTGGAAACCGCCCGCGGCTCGCTGGCCAAGATCATCGAAGGCAGCCCGGTGCCGACGCTGGTGCTCGACGAGAACCATGTCGTCACCCACTGGAACAGGGCCTGCGAGCAGATCATCGGCGTCCCGGCCAGTGAAATGATCGGCACCAGCAATCAGTGGAAGGCTTTCTACCCCGGTCAGCGCCCGATCATGGCCGACCTCGTGATTTCGGGGAAAATGAGCGAGGTGCAATCCCTTTACGCCATGAAGTACAGGCCCTCGGAACTTATTCAGGGTGCCTTCGAAGCAGAAGATTACTTTCCGAAATTCGATCGCTGGCTTTTCTTCACCGCTGCGCCGCTGCGGGACAAGGAAGGACAGATCGTCGGCTCGATCGAGACGCTGCAGGACATTACCGAACGCAAACTGGCCGAGATCCAGTTGATCGAAGCCAAGCAATTCGCAGAATCGGCGGCCAATACGAAAGCGCAATTCCTGGCAAACATGAGCCACGAAATTCGCACCCCGATGAACGCGATCATCGGCCTCGCCCACCTCTTGCTGAAGAGCGAGCTGTCCAGCAAGCAGCGCGATTTCGTCGCGCGCATTCACAACGCCGGCCAGATGCTGCTGGGCCTGATCAACGACATTCTCGACTTTTCCAAGATCGAGGCGGGACACATGCAGATCGAGGCAACCGAATTCGTACTCGACGAGGTGCTCGACAATGTCGCCAGCGTCCTCCTGCATCGTGCCCAAGAGAAAGGCCTGGAACTGCAATACGTGGTCGAGCCCGAAGTGCCGCCGAGACTGGTCGGCGACCCACTGCGGCTGGCCCAGATCCTCATCAACCTGATCAGCAACGCGCTGAAATTCACCGCCCAGGGGTCGGTCACCGTTTTCGTGCGCCGGCTGCCCGGCGACGGCAACTCGATCAGGCTGGAGATAGACGTTCAGGACACCGGAATCGGCTTGTCACCCGAACAGCAGGCAACCCTGTTCCAGGCATTCAGCCAGGCTGACACATCGATCACCCGAAAATACGGCGGTACAGGTCTCGGCCTGACCATCTGCAAGCGGCTGGCCGAATTGATGGGCGGCGACATCTGGGTGACCAGCCAGCTCGGCGTCGGCAGCACATTCACTTTCACCGTCAAACTGGGACTGGGCAGCGACAGTCCCGCAGCGCCGCGACCGGCCATGTCACGCGCCTTGGTTGTCGACGACAGCCCGCTTTCCCGCGCCATTCTCATCCGCCTGCTTGAAAAAAATGGCTATTCGGCCGTTCCGGCGGAATCCGGCGAGCAGGCGCTGCGACTGATGGCCGAAGCGCATGCCACGCCTTTCGAATTCGTGACCATAGACCTCAACATGCCGGACATGGACGGCCTGGAACTGGCGGAGGCCATCCACAACGAGAGCGCCCGGCCGCCCAGACTGGTCATGGTCACCGCCACGGACACGAGCAGCCTGGAAGGAGACAGCCGCCTGGAATGCTTCGACGCCACCCTCAACAAGCCGGTCACCGCGATGCAAATCGGCAAGCTCCTGACCGACGGCCCCCCAAAGCAAGCGGCAAAATTCGGCCATGCCGCCCCACTGGCCGGTTTGCGCATCCTTCTCGTCGAAGACATGCCGACCAATCAACTGGTTGCCCGCGAAATACTGGAATCTTTCGGCATTACGGTAGACATGGCGGAGAATGGGGTGCGCGCATTGAAGAAACTACTCGAAGAAGCTAACATCTATGATGTCGTCTTGATGGATATTCAGATGCCCGAGATGGACGGACTGGAGGCTACCCGTCGCTTGCGTGCCGACAAGCGCCTGTCCGACCTGCCGGTCATCGCAATGACGGCACATGCGCTGGATGCGGAACGCCAGCGTTGTCTGGCGGCCGGCATGAACGATTTTCTGACCAAACCGATTGATCCCGATTTACTGCAGCAGATCCTGATCCGCTGGCAGCCCGACCAAGCATCGCCCAAGCGTAGCCAAAAACTGGAGACCGCACCGATGAATACTGCCGATGGTTTTCCCGACCTGCCTGGCATCGACAAGGCCGACGGATTGAAGCGGATGATGAACAAGCCGTCGCTTTACGAAAAAGTATTGCGCGACTTCCACGCCAGGTTCAGCAACGAACCGACACACATACGCACGGCGCTGGCCAGCGGAGATTTCTCCACGGCGGAGAGGCGTGCCCATAGCACGAAGGGCTTGGCCGGCACTATCGGCGCCCCGGCTTTGCAACACGCCGCCAAAGAACTCGAAAACACCCTGCACGCGGGAGAAATCCCCTCGGAGACGACCTTTACCCAGTTCGAACGTGAATTGAAAACTGTCATCGAAGGCATCGCCTGCAGCTTCGGTATCGATCAGACCACCTGACAAGCCGAAGGCTCAGAAATCGGCCGGGGCTTCCCAGACGATATTGGCCTTGGGACCTGCCTTAGCAGTGCGCTCCAGCATGTCGACCAGCGGCCAGGCGCGCTGATTGATGGCAACGGAGGGTTCCTTCCCGGTTTTTTCATCGATCCCATCGTCAACGGGTGGCGGTTCGTCCGCCTGCTTCACCGCCTCGCTCAATCGCCGGGCGGCTTCGGCCATTTCAGCCTGGGTAAAGGAACCCCGCGCCGTCGTCTCCTTGCCGATGGCCTGCAACAGGGAGCGGGCGGCTTCGGCGAACATCAGTATTTCGCCTGTTTCACTGGACAAAAAGCGGACTAGCATTCTTTTTCCTTTCGCTAAGCGGGTTCCAGGTTGTCACGCCCCCCGGCCTTGGGCACAATGAAGCGCAGGAGACGACAAAATGACAATTGATGGTACAACCAATCCACTGGAAACGGGAATCGACGAAATCGAGCGCTATGCGCTGGAAGAATGTATCAAGCGACAGCGGGTCGATCGCTGCATTTCAGCGTTGATTCTGCCTGATAACCGTTGCGAGATGGCCATCAAGTTCGCCCGCCTCGGCGCCCAGGTCGTCGTCGCCGACCGGCCCGAACTGCGTCAGGATGTCGAGG
Organism: Pseudomonadota bacterium; assembly: GCA_021782315.1. Lineage (GTDB taxonomy): Bacteria > Pseudomonadota > Gammaproteobacteria > Burkholderiales > Rhodocyclaceae > Azonexus. Next base: position 13,788 of record JAJXVG010000002.1, read on the forward strand.
GACGCATCCTCTCCGCCGGCCTGCGCGACGAGATCTCCTTCGCCCCATGCTCCCTGGTCGATCTGCCGGCCGCCACCGAGGGCGAACCCTTCGACATCATCGTCATTCGCCGCGGCCTGAGCACCATGCCCTACGACGAAGCCCGCCGGGTCGTGCGACAACTGCTGCTCAAACTGAAAATCGGCGGCAAGCTCTACCTCTCCGTTCTCGGCCTACATTCGGAGCTGGGCGATGCCTACGCCCACCGCGAAATGTCGATAGACCAGCGCTATGCCGAGCTCTCGCCGGAACTCGCCGGAAAATACGAGATTCGCCAGTCGGTCTGCCTTTATTCCGAACGTAATCTGTTCATGCTCCTTCTCGAAGCCGGGGCCAGCGTGCTGCGCACCCTGACCACAACCCACGGCAACGTCAAGGGCATTGCCGTCCGGGTCTGACCCCGTGCCCGGCTCCTCCTTCGCGGCAGCCGAGTAGCCCGCCATGCTAAGGATCGGCATCGACCTCGGCGGCACCAAGATCGAGATCGTCGCGCTGGCGGAAGACGGCCGGGAATGCCTGCGCCGCCGGGTCGGCACGCCGCATGGCGACTACATGGCGACGCTGACGGCGCTCGCCGCCCTGGTCGAGGACGCAGAAAACGAGCTGGGCCGACGCGGTACGGTCGGGGTCGGTATCCCGGGCGCCGAATCACCGGCCAGCGGGCTGATCAAGAACGCCAATTCAACCTGCCTGATCGGCAAACCGTTCAGGCGCGACCTGCAGGCACTTCTCCAGCGCGAGGTGCGACTGGCCAACGACGCCAACTGCTTTGCCCTGTCGGAAGCGGTGGACGGCAGCGCCAAGGGGGCAGACAGTGTTTTTGGCGTCATTCTCGGCACCGGTGTCGGCGGCGGCATCGTCATCGGCGGGCGGGTACTCATCGGCGCCAACGCCATCGCCGGCGAATGGGGCCACAACCCGCTGCCGCTGCCGACCGCCGAAGACCTGCCCTTGCCGCCTTGCTATTGCGGCCGCAAGGGCTGCATAGAAGCCTATCTTTCCGGCCCGGCGCTGGCCACCGACCATTTCCTGCAGACGGGAGAAAGACGGGAGGCCGCCGAAATCGACCGCTTGGCCAGCGCCGGCGACGCCCGCTGCGAAGCGACGCTGCGGCGCTACGAGGCGCGCCTCGGCAGGGCGCTGGCCGGCGTCATCAACCTCATCGACCCCGAGGTGATCGTCATCGGCGGCGGCCTGTCCAATCTGCAACGGCTCTACGAAAGTCTGCCGGAACGCTGTGCCGGGTACGTTTTTTCCGACGTTTTCAACACACGGTTCCTGCCGCCGGCGCATGGCGACTCGTCCGGGGTGCGCGGCGCTGCATGCTTGTGGGATTGATGGCACAATTCAGCCTCCATGATCCAAGTATCCCTCTTCATCGGCGGCATTCGCCCGCTTCCGGAATCCGGTCGCCCCACCGGCATGTACAAGCAGCCGGTGAAGACCGTGCTCGAACTGGGCCGGGAAGGCTTCGTCGGCGACCAGCAGGCCGACCGACGGGTGCACGGTGGGCCTGAAAAGGCGGTCCACCTCTACCCGACTCGCCATTATGCCAAGCTCGCCTCGCGCTTTCCGGATGCGGCAGCGCAACTCGTCGTCGGCAGCCTGGGTGAAAACATCGCGGCGGCCGAGTTCGATGAAAACGATGTGCGGATCGGCGATATCTGGCGCCTCGGTGGCGCCCTGCTGCAGGTTTGCCAGCCGCGCAATCCCTGCTGGAAGATCGACGAACGCTTTGCCAGTGACGGCATTGCCGCCTTTATTGCCGAGCATGGGCTGACCGGCTGGTACTTTTCGGTCGTCACCCCCGGGCGGGTGACGCCTGGCGATCATCTCGAACTGGAGACGCAGGCGGCGGCGGATGTCTTTACCCTGGCCGAGGCAATGCGCTGCTGGCAGGCCCACCGTCCAGCCGTTGCCGACCTGGAAAAACTGGCGGCAAGCCCCGGCATCGCCATCAACTGGCAGCAAAAGATCGCAACGCGTATCGCCTGGCTGCGCAAGAACCAGGGGAAAACGCCCCCCGCGCCGCCAGCCTTCCACGCCAACCCGGACTAGCCGTGCCCGACGTACACCGCCTTTGGCGCGGGCTCTTCCTGCCTTTTGCCGCCGGCTATTTCCTCTCCTATCTGTTCCGCACGGTGAATGCCGTGATCGGCCCGGTACTCGCCCAGGAACTCAAACTCGGCGACAACGCGCTCGGTTTGCTGACCAGTACTTATTTTCTCGCCTTCGGCCTGGCGCAACTACCGCTCGGCATGCTGCTCGACCGTTTCGGGCCACGTCGGGTCGAAGCCTGCCTGTTGCTGCTGGCGGCCAGCGGCGCCGCAACTTTCGCCCTCTCCGACACCCTGGGCGGGCTGGCCCTTGGCCGAGGTTTGATCGGCCTCGGTGTCTCGGCCTGCCTGATGGCCTCGCTGAAGGCGTTTTCCCAATGGTTCCCGCCCGAGCGCCAGGCCTCGTTGACCGGCTGGGTCATGGCATCCGGCGGTCTCGGCGCCCTGATGGCAGCCAAGCCGCTGGAAATGCTCCTCGCTTTCACCGGCTGGCGCGAAATAGCCTTCGGACTGTCGGCGACAACCTTGCTGGTCGCCATCGCCATCGGCCTGACAGTTCCCGACAAGCCGGGCGGAACCAAGGTCGCCGACCTCAGGGAGCAACTGGCCGGACTCAGGATGCTATTCGCCAGCCGTCAATTCTGGCGCTACGCGCCCATGGCTTTCTGGATGACCGGTGGCTTCATGGCAGTGCAAGGCCTCTGGGCATCCCGCTGGATGACGGTACTCGAAGGGCTGGATCCGGCCAGCATCGCAACCCGCCTGACCTGGATCAGCGCCGCCATGCTGACCGGCTTCCTGTTCCTGGGATTTTTCGCCACCCGCCTGGTTCGGCGTGGCGTCAAGCTGGAAAAAATCTATCGGGGCGCCATGCTCACTGCCTTTGCCAGTTTCGGCCTGATCGCCATCCGCCCGGATTTTGCCGGGGCATGGCTCTGGCCCTTGTTCGGCGCCGGCTATTCGCTGTCCAACATCGCCTACTCCCTGGTCGCCCAGTCCTTCCCGCTGGCCCTGTCCGGACGGGCCAGCACCTCGCTGAACCTGCTCGTTTTCGCCGGAGCTTTCAGCCTGCAGTGGGGCATCGGCGGCCTCGTCGATGCGCTGCAGGCGCACGGCTGGCGCAACGATGCCGCCTTCCAGGCCACCTTCATCGCCTTGCTCTGCTGCCAACTGGGCGCACTTGTCTGGCTGCTGCGGCCAGCCGGTCGCCCCTGACTCAGAACTCCAGCGGATCGACCTCGATGTGCCAGCGCAGTTTCGACGGCGCCTTGATACTCTCGATCGCTTCCCGCCAACAGGGCAGGAAATGCTGCAGAGCCGGACGCGAATACGATTCGGCCAGCAACTGGCCTCGCTCCAGGTTGGCGAGCCGGGCAAGCTTCATGGGAACCGGATCGTAAATCATGACGTTTTCGTTTTCGCTGACCACGGCCAGGCTTGCCGCCGCCTTCAGAAAGGCGATGGCGTTGGCCATCTCCGGAGCCTCGGCGCGCAGCACTGCCTGGAAGGCGTAAGGTGGAAAACCGGCCTCTTCCCGCTCCTTCAGTTGCCGGGCGGCGAACCCCGGGTAATCGTGAGCGGCCAGCGCGGCAAACAGCGGGTGGTCCGGGTACTCGGTCTGGATCAGCACCTCGCCCTTGAGTTCGGCTCGTCCGGCTCGCCCGGCAACCTGCATCAACTGGGCGAAGAGCCGTTCCGGCGCCCGCCAGTCGGCGGCGTACAAAGCGGCGTCGGCCCCGAGCGCCCCGACCAGCGTCAACCTGGGAAAATCGTGGCCCTTGGCCAGCATCTGGGTGCCGACCAGGATGTCGGCCTGCCCGGTGTGAATGAGTTCGAGCATCGCTTCCCATTGCTTGCGGCTTTTCACCGAATCGCGGTCGACGCGGAGGACGCGCGCTGCGGGAAATTGGGCCTGCAGCCAGGTCTCCAGCCGCTGGGTACCGCGGCCGAAAGGATGGATGTCCTGATTGCCGCAGGTCGGGCAGGACTTGGGAATGCGGTGTTCGCAACCGCAGTGATGGCAGCGCAAGCGGCGGTCGGCCAAATGCAGCACCATGTTGGCGGCGCAGCGCGTACAGCGCGACACCCAGCCGCAAGCGGGGCAGGCGAGTACCGGCGCATAGCCGCGCCGGTTCAGGAAGACCAGGCTCTGTTCGCGGCGCGCCAGGCGTTCCTGGATGGCGGCGACCAGCGCGGGACTGACGCCTTCCTGCAAGGCTTTTTTGCGCGTATCCAGGATGTGTACCAGCGGCAGCCTGGCTTCCGGATTTGCCCGCTGCCGAAGGGCAAGCAGACCGTAGCGACCGGTCTGTGCGTTGGCCCACGACTCCAGGGAGGGTGTAGCGGAGCCGAGCAGAATCGGGATGCCCAGTTGATGGGCGCGAAAAACGCCGATGTCGCGCGCCGAATAACGCATGCCATCCTGCTGTTTGAATGAGGAATCGTGTTCTTCATCGATGACGATGAGTCCCAGCCTGGGCAAGGGCGTGAACACCGACAGGCGGGTGCCGAGAATGATATTGGCCTCGCCGGCAAAGGCCGCCCGCCAGTTGCGCTCACGCGCGGCTTCGGCCAGTTCGCTGTGCAGGGATACCACCCCGGCCTCTGGAAAGCGGGCGCGGACCCGGGTTTCAAGCTGCGGCGTCAGGTTGATTTCGGGAACCAGAAGCAGGGCCTGCTGGCCCGCAGCCAGGGCCTGTTCGACCAGACGCAGGTAGACCTCGGTCTTGCCGCTGCCGGTGACGCCATGCAATAGATGAACCGAAAATCCGGCCGTGAGGTCGATGGCTGCCAGCGCCCCGGCCTGCTCCTCGGTCAAGGCCGGCGGCGGCACCGGGTCGGGTTTCCGCACAGCCCGGGCCTTGCGTCGATCCGGCGGATCAAGACGTTTCAGGCCGACCGGCAGGGCTTGCAACAAGACCTCACCCAAAGCCGCCTGGTAGTAGGTGCTGGCGAATTCGCACAGGCAGAAAAAGTCGGCCGGCAGCGGCGGCAAATCGCGCAGGATATCCCCGGCCGCCTTCAGTTGCTCCTGGGGCCATTCGCTCTCGCTGGCGACATCGACGATGATACCGATCCTTTCGCCCCGTCCGAAAGGCACGCGAACCCGCAAGCCGATGTCGGCGGTCGACGCCGATTCGGCCAGGTAGTCGAACAGGCGATGCAGGGGCAAATCGAGGGCAACACTCAAAACAGGCATGAATTCACCGGTCGAAGGCCGTCATTTCTGCAAAATATCGGGATTGCCGCCACCCGAAACCGGGATTTTCGAGTTGTCCACAAAAACTGTGGATAACTTTGTGGATTTCTTTTCGGCATCGGTGCCAGGCAACGGTCCGGTAAGATTTCCGTCACCCTGCCGAAATATTGGGCAACAGAATAATTTATTTAAATTCAGACGCTTAAACAAATACTCTGGAGTCAAGTGGTTTTCTGAATTTATTTTCAGCAGAAGGCAAAACTCTGTGCATAAGTCAAGCATTGCCCCCTACTTATACCTATCACTTACGTAATAGGCGACTATGTGAATGCACCGCATCAACGAGTGCGGTCACGCTTTCCGGTGGCGTAAATTGCGAAATGCCATGGCCGAGATTGAAAACATGCCCGGTATTGCCCGGACCGAAGCTGTCGAGCACCTTTTTCGCTTCGGCTGCGACGATTTCCGGCTGCGCGAAGAGGACGTTCGGGTCGAGATTGCCTTGCAGGGCGACCTTGTCGCCGACGCGGCGACGCGCCTCGCCGATGTCTATCGTCCAGTCGAGGCCGACGGCGTCGCAACCGATGTCGGCGATCTTGTCCAGCCACAGGCCGCCGTTCTTGGTGAAAACAATGCTCGGGATGCGCTGGCCGTCTTTTTCCTTCTTCAAGCCGGCCACGATGCGCCGCATGTAGTGCAGCGAAAACTCCTCGTAGGCTGCGTTCGACAACGAACCGCCCCAGGTGTCGAAAATCATCACGGCCTGGGCGCCGCTGTCGATCTGGGCGTTCAGGTAGGCGACGACGGAATCGGCGGTCACCGTCAGGATGCGGTGCAGCAGGTCCGGACGGTTATAGAGCATGGCCTTGATGTTGCGGAAGTCGCTGGACCCCTCGCCTTCGACCATGTAGCAGGCCAGGGTATAGGGGCTGCCAGAGAAGCCGATGAGCGGCACCGAATTGTCGAGGGCGCGGCGAATTTCCGAGACGGCATCCATGACGTAGCCGAGATGCTCGTAGGGGTCGGTCACCGTCAGATTGTTGATCGCCCACTCTTCACGCAGCGGACGTTCGAATTTCGGGCCTTCGCCTTCGGCAAAATACAGGCCCAGGCCCATTGCATCCGGCACGGTCAGGATGTCCGAGAACAGGATGGCCGCATCGAGGTCGTAGCGGGCCAGCGGCTGCAGGGTCACCTCGCAGGCCATGGCCGGCGATTTGCACAGGTTCAGGAAATTGCCCGCTCGCTTGCGGGTCTCGCAATATTCGGGAAGATATCGGCCGGCCTGGCGCATCAGCCAGAGTGGGGTGTATTCGGTCGGCTCCTTGAGAAGGGCGCGCAGGAAAGTGTCGTTCTTGGGTCGGCTCACGTCGGACTCCGCCAGAAAATCGGAAAGGCCGAATTATCCGCCATTCCCGGCGCCGGGTCACTTCCGAAAAAAAGCGGCGGGGCGGCGCCGGCCGCGACAATCAGTCAGGGTTCTTCGCTGCGCTTGCCGAGCTTGACGTCCAACTGCTTCAATTTGCGGTAGAGATGGGTGCGCTCCAGGCCCGAGCGCTCGGCCAGCTTGGTCATGTTGCCCCCTTCGAGGCGCAGGTGGTGTTCGAAATACATCTTTTCGAAGGCATCGCGCGCCTCTCGCAAGGGTTGGTCGAAGAGGGGCAGCAGGGAGAGCATTTCCGGGCTGCCGCCCACCTCTTGGGGCATGACCCGGGCAACGTCTTCGGCGCTGATTTCGTCTTCCAGGGCGGTCAGTGCCAGATTGCGCACCAGTGCATAGAGATCGCTCCAGCCCGATTCGGGGGAATGCTTCCAGGGCAGCGTGCGCAAGGCATTCAAGGCTGCGGTCGACAAGCGCTGCGGCGGCACTTCGCCGCGCTCGACAAAATTGGTCAACAGCAGGCCAGCAATTTCCGGCAACTCGTCGCCATGCCCAACCAACGACGGCATGGCAACCCATATTTCACTCAGGCGGGCCAGCAGCTTGCTGTCCCAGCCGGCTTCCCCGAGAGTGGCCAAGGGTGTCGCGGTAGCCACGATCAATTGCAAATTCAACTTTTCGAGACGATCGACCGCAAAAGCCAGGTTCATTTGCTGCATTTTCCCCAGTCCGGCCATATCGGGAACGAACAGGATGCCGCCGGTCGCCTTCTCCAGCATTTCCTGCGTCAAGGCACTGCTCACGCCGGACAGGTCCAGCCACGGCGCACGCGGCGGCTGCAAGGTGCGGGCGCAGATTTCGGCCATGCCGCCGCTGGCACCCTTGAGCAGCAGGATCGGCGATTTGGCCAGGGCCTGCTCGAGCCGGCGCTTGAATTCCTTGACGAACATCAGCCGGCTGAAGGCTTCCAGCGTCAGGGCCGGGCGCACCAGCGGCTTGTCGTGCTTCAGGGCCTTCTGCACGGTAGACAGCAGCTTTTGCAGGGCAATGGGCTTTTCGAGAAAATCGAAGGCGCCGAAGCGGGTCGCCTCGACCGCGGTATCGATGGTGCCGTGCCCGGACATCATGACGACCGGCATGTTGAGTTGGCCAGCGGCGTGCCACTCCTTGAGCAGGGTGATGCCATCGGTGTCGGGCATCCAGATATCAAGCAGGACGAGGTCGGGACGCAGTTCGTTGCGAGCCAGGCGGGCGGTGCCGGCATTTTCCGCAAGACGCACGTCATAGCCTTCGTCGATCAGGATTTCCGACAACAGTTCGCGTATGCCGACTTCGTCGTCAACGACCAGAATGATTGCCATTTTTGGCTTCCTCCACTTTCACCAAGGGCAGGCGGATGTCGATCCGGGCGCCGCCTTCCGGTGCATTGCTGATTTCGATACTGCCCAGGTGTTCTTCGACAATTTTTTTGACGATGGGCAGGCCCAGGCCGGTACCGCGAGCCTTGGTGGTGACATAGGGTTCAAAAATTCGCGGCAGCAGTTCGACCGGAAAACCCGGGCCGTCGTCGGCGATGACCAGCCTGGCCTGCCGGCCGATCACCTCGGTCTGGATCAAGATGCGCGCACCTTCGCGTCCCTCCAGGGCGTCTTCGGCGTTGCGCAGTAAATTGTGGATGATCTGCCGCAACTGGGTCGCGTCGCCGAGTATCGGCGGCAAATCGGCGGCCAGGCGGGTTTCGATGCGGGCCGAGGAGCTTTCGTACAGACCGAGCATTTCACCGATCAGTTCATTCAGGTCGAGTTCACCGGTATCCGGTGCCGGCATCCGGGCGTAATCGCGAAAATCGTCGACCATGCGCTTCATGGCCTGGACCTGGTTGATGATGGTTTGCGTGCCGCGCGCCAGCATATCGGCATCGCCGTTGGACAGCTTGTCGGCGAGCTTGAACTGCAGACGCTCGGCGGAAAGCTGGATCGGTGTCAGCGGATTCTTGATTTCATGCGCCAGGCGGCGCGCCACCTCGCCCCAGGCCGCACTGCGCTGGGCGGCGATCAAGCGCGTCACATCGTCGAACACCACCACGTCGCCACCACCGCTCGCCTCCGGAAGACGCGAACCGCGCAGCAACAGGACCTGCGGCATGCCGTTCGGCCGCTCCATTTCGAGTTGGGCTTGCCACTCGGCTTCTTCGGTAGCCTCGAAATGTTCGCGGATGAAGGTGCCGAACGATTGCTGGCGCGGCCATTCCTCGGCGGCGGCACCGACCAGGCCCATGAAATCGTCGTTCAGGATGGTCAGAGCGCCTTCGTTAACCGTACGCAGGACGAAATGGCGGTCGAAAACCAGTACGCCGGTAGACAGGTTGGCGAGAATCGATTCGAGATAACCGCGCGCCGACTCCAGCTCGCTCCGGTGACGCTCGGTTTCCCGCCGGGCATCGTCCAACTGGCGGGTCATCCGATTGAAGGACTGGGTCAGGACCCCGAGTTCGTCGCCGCTATAGATCGCCTGGCGCGGCGAAAAATCGCCCTGCGCGACGGCCTGCGTGCCTTCGGCCAGAATGTAGAGCGGCGCAGCCAGGCGGCGGGCCATGACGTAGGCCAGGGCAAAGGCGGCAAAAAGTGCGACCAGTACGGTCAGGGTCAGGGTCAGCGCGTAAATTCGGGTCAGGCCCTCGCGAGCCAGTTGCAACTCCTGGTAATCGCGATAGACGCCCTGCACTGCATCGGCATCGTAGGCCAGGCCAGCCGGCACCGGCTGCGTGAGTTGCAGGATGCGCGGCTCTTCGAACATGCCCCGCGCGCTGACCGGCACCAGCACGTGCAGGTAGAGCTTGCCGCCATCGCCGTCGACGGTACTGACAATCTGCGTGCTCCGCGCCTGTTTCAACTGGGACTGGCTGGGCAGATCGGGAAGCAGGCTGGACAGATCGCTGGTCGCGCTCGACAGCAATTGGCCGCCGACCGAAAAAAGCGCCGCCGACTGGACGCCCTTTTCCTCGCGCAGGCGAAGCAGGGCCGAACGACGCGACGATTCCTGGATATCGGACAGCTCCACCGCCATGCTGCGGGCTTTTTCACCGAGATCGGCGAGCAGCGAATCGAGGGCCGAACGACCGAGATGCAAGCCGGACTCAAGCGCCTTTTCGACCCGGACATCGAACCAGCTTTCGATCGAGCGGGTGACGAACTGCACCGAAACGCCGTAAACCAGGGCACCCGGCAGCACGGCGATGACGCCGAACATCAGCATCAGGCGCAGCTTCAGGCGGGAGCCGAAGACCTGTGCCTGGTAGTCGCGCCACAGGGTGCGCAATTGCCAGCCGACCAAACCGAGCATACCGACGGCCAAGACGATATTGAGCCCGATCAGCAGCGGATAATCGCGTGAAAACACGACGGTGTTCGCCGCCGTGGACATGAGCAGCAGGAACCAGAGAATGCCGCCGACTGCTGCCGCGAACGCTCCGCCCGCTGCGAGGATGCGCTTCACTTGGCCTCCGCCGGCGCGAGGGGTTGGGGTATGACGGTCCGCCAGTTCTTCCAATCGGAGGCCAGGCTCCATTCCTTGTTGCCGAGGGCGCTGATCTGGAAGGGTCGCGGCAACTGCGTGGTATCGAGGCGCAGTCGCAGGGAGGCTTCGACCGCTTCGCCGGGATGTATCGATTTTTCCCCCTTGTCGACCACCGTCCAGTTGCGCAGGCGGGAAAGAACCTGCACGGCCTCGGTCAGCGTCGGGAAGGATTGGTGCAGGCCGCCGGTCGACAATCGGTACTGCCGGGTCAAGGCGTGATACGACAGCCGGTAGGTCAGGCTCCGGCTGGCGAGTGTTTCGTCCAGCCAATACCAGCGCCCGCGGGTCAGTTCGAAATCGGCGACGAAATAGAGGACGACCCCCCTGGTCACCGCCTCTTCGAGTCGGGGATTCAATTCGAACCTGAAGTCGGCGGACAGGACATAGCCATCGTCACCGACCGATATCTGCTGATTGGCAATATCGATTTCCGCCGCACAGGCGAAAAAAGGCACGAAAGCCGCCAACAGCAGCCAGAGGCGCAGTCGTTCAAGCACGCTTTTCGAGCAGGCAGTAGAAAAAACCATCGTGTTCGGCGGTCGGTAGAAGCTGTTCCTCATGGCCACGGCAGGCATCGGATTGTCGCGCCAGGAAGCGCTCGATCTGCCGACCGTTCTCGGCCGGAAAAACCGAGCAGGTTACGTAGAGCAGTTTACCGCCGGGCCGGACAACCTGCCACAAGGCATCTATGATGCGTGCCTGCGCGGCGGCAAAGCCGGCAATATCCTCTTCGCGGCGCAGCCACTTGGCATCCGGATTCCGACGCACGACGCCGCTGGCCGTACAAGGTACATCGGCCAGTACCGCGTCGAAGGGACGCCCGTCCCACCAGGTCGTCAGTTTGGCGCAGTCCGCCGCTTCGATCCTGGCGGTCAGGCCGAGACGCGACAATCCTTCGGCGATGCGCCGGCAGCGCGCCGGCTTGAGATCCAGCGCCAGCAGATCGAGATCACTGCGCTCCAGCAGGTGCGCCGTCTTGCCGCCCGGCGCGGCGCAGGCGTCGAGCACGCGGCTGCCCGGCGTCGGATCGAGCAGCCCGGCTGCCATTTGCGCCCCCGGATCTTGAACCGAAACCCATCCCCCGGCGAAGCCCGGCAAGGCATCCACCGGCACCGGCTTGTCGAGTGCCAGACCGCACTCGCCCACCTCGGTGGCGGCGATACCGACATCGATCAGGCGCAGGCGGTAGTCGTCGCGGGAAATTCGGCGGCGATTCACCCGCAGCCCCATTGGCGGCGGCAGGTTGCCGGCCGCGACTATCGCGGTCCAGTCGGACGGATAGGCGGCCTGCAACTGCTCAAGCCACCAGGCCGGGTGCTGCGATGCGGCGACGGCGTCGGCGGCCAGCGCGACGGCCAGGGGCGATTGTTGACGCAGGAAGTTGCGCAACACGCCGTTGACCAGGCCGCGGAAATTGCCGCCAGCGATCTCGCCGGCCGCCGAAACGGCCTGGTCGACCACGGTGTGCGTCGCATCCGGCCGGGTTTCCAGGCGGTAGATGGCGACCAGCAACAGGGCGCGAACCTCATCGGAAGCGAGCGGCCTTTCGAGCAGGCGGGAGAGGAAAAAATCACCGCGGCCGTAGGCGCGCAGGGAACCATAGACAAGATCCTGGACGGCCGGCCGGGCCACCGGGTCGACGCGGCCGAGCAGGCCGTCGGCCAGGCTCTGTCCGCCGAGCACGGCGGTATCGATGCGGGCGGCCTGCAGCAGGGCAAAGGCGAGTGAGTTGAGCGGCAAACGGGACATAATAGTCGGCAATTATCGCACGGGGCATAATGAGCGAATGCGGCAATTCCTTTACCTCCTGTTTTTCTTTGCCCTGAGCACCCCTGCCCTGGCCTGGAACGCGGCCGGCCATCGCCAGGCGGCGATCATCGCCTGGCAGCAGTTGTCCCCCCCGGCCCGGGCTGCCGTCGAACGAATACTTGCCAGCCACCCCGATTACGAACGCTGGCAGGAAAAAGCCGGCACCCGCGACGGGATGGCTGTATTCGCCGAAGCATCGACCTGGCCGGACGACATCCGCAAGGATCCACGTTTTTACGACGAAGCCAGGGAAACCGCCACGCCACCCCTGCCCGGCCTGCCCGACACCGCCCGGCACAAACGCTGGCACTACGTGGACATGGACCCGGAGGGCAGGGTCGAGACCGGCGAACTGGACCGCCAGATCGAACGGCTGAGCCGTCTTCTGCGCCCGCGGAAAGGGGAAACGGCATCGCCGGCCAGGCAGGCCGAAATTTCATACGCCCTGCCCTGGCTGGCGCACCTCGTCGCCGACATCCACCAGCCGCTGCACGTCGGACGCCACGACGACGAAGGCGGGAACAGGGTCGCCATTGAAAATCCCTTCAACAGGCGCCGGCCCTTCGGCAATCTGCACGCCTATTGGGACGATCTGCCCGGCCCGCCCTGGCTGCGCGGCAAGCGCCTGGAAAAGATCGCCGCCTACCTGATAGACAACTACCCGCCGCCCGAACAGGGAAACGTCGCGCTCTGGCGCGATGAAAGCCACCGCCTGCTCGCCCGGGTCTATCCGGATACCGGCGACACCCCGCGGCCGAGAATCGACGAACGCTTTCAGCGGCAAGCCCGCGACCTCGCCAACCGACGCGTCGTCGATGCCGGCTACCGGCTCGGGCGCCTGCTCGACAGTCTGTTCGGCCAGCCGAATACACGGGAATCGCAATGAACCGGGCGCCGCGTCCGGCCTCCGAATCGAACAAAACACCGGCTTCCGCGGTCAACCTCCGTCGGCCGGGAAAATGACCACCAGGCATCCGGCCGCTACCAGTCGGAACGCAGTTTTCCCGGCAATATCGATGCCCGGCCGATCGATCGGCCCCGCCTTCCCACCTATCAAGGAGATCAAGATGGCTGCAAAGAAAATTCTGATGCTGACCGGCGACTACACCGAAGACTACGAAACCATGGTGCCTTTCCAGGCGCTGCTCATGGTCGGCCATACCGTGCATGCCGTATGCCCGGGCAAGAAAGCCGGCGAATCCGTGCGGACTGCGGTCCACGACTTTGAAGGCGACCAGACCTACAGCGAAAAGCCCGGGCACAACTTCACCCTCAACGCCACCTTCGCCGACATCGCCGTCGCCAGTTATGACGCCCTGGTCATTCCCGGCGGCCGGGCGCCCGAATACCTGCGCCTCAATCCGGAAGTGCTGGCCGCGGTTCAGCACTTCGCCGAGGCCGGCAAGCCGATCGCCGCCATTTGCCACGGCGCGCAACTGCTCAGTGCGGCAGGCGTCCTGAAGGGCCGCTCATGCAGCGCCTACCCGGCCTGCGCGCCCGAAGTCCGAGCGGCCGGCGGCGAGTACGCCGAAATACCGCTCGACAAGGCCACCGTCGATGGCAACCTGATCAGCGCCCCCGCCTGGCCGGCCCATCCGGACTGGCTGGCAAAATTCCTGCACGCACTCGGCACACAGATCACGCTTTGATCGGCGCCGGCCAGGCATGTATCGTATGGCGAAGCCCGTGGCTTCGCCATACGATCAAACCGGCCGAGCGAAGCGGTCGCCCACTTTCAGCGGATGGCCGGCCAGGAATTGCTGTACCGGCAAACGCTTGCCGCCTGCCTTCTGCAATTCGCAGACCGCCAGCGCCCCCTCGCCGCAGGCCACGACGATCCGTTTGCGGTCAATCGCCAGGACCGTGCCGGGTTCGCCATCGCCGTCCGCCGGCGCGGCCTGCCACAGCTTGACGGTCTGTCCGTCGAACTGGGCCTGCGCCCCCGGGAAGGGGTTGAAGGCGCGGACACGGCGATCCACTTCCGCGGCGCTCTTCGTCCAGTCGATCAGCGCTTCCGCCTTTTCGATCTTCTGCGCGTAGGTCACCCCTTCGGCCGCTTGCGGCGCGGCCGGCAAAGGCAGACGGCCCAGCGCTTCGACGATCAGGCCGGCGCCCAGTTCGGCCAGCCGGTCGTGCAGGGTCGCCGTGGTGTCCGAGGCGGTGATTGGGAATGCGCCGCGCAGCAATACCGGGCCGGTATCCAGCCCGGCTTCCATCTGCATGATGCAGACACCGGTTTCGGCGTCGCCGGCCAGCAAGGCGCGCTGGATCGGCGCCGCACCGCGCCAGCGCGGCAGCAGCGAGCCGTGGATATTGATGCAGCCGAAACGCGGCATGTCGAGCACGGCCTGCGGCAGGATCAGGCCATAGGCGGCGACGACCATGACCTCCGCCCCGACGGCGGCCAGCTTTGCCCGCACCTCGGCATCCTTCAGCGTCGGCGGCTGAAAAACCTCTATTCCGTGCGCCAGCGCCACCTTTTTGACGGCCGACGGTTGCAGCGCCATGCCACGTCCGGCCGGTCGGTCGGGTTGGGTCAGCACCAAGGCCACCTGATGACCAGCGGCGACGACGGCCTGCAAGGCCCGTCCGGCAAACTCCGGCGTTCCCGCAAAAATCAGCCTCATGCGGTGACGCGCGCCTGCTTGAGCATCTTGTTCTTGATCCTTGCCTGCTTGAGCAGGGAGAGGTGATCGACGAAAACGGTGCCGTTCAGATGGTCGATTTCGTGCTGGATGCACACGGCCAGCAAACCCTCTGCTTCCATTGTCCGCTCCTTGCCGTCGAGATCCTGGTAGCTCACCGTCACCCGCTCGGCCCGCTCGACCTTGTCGAAAATACCCGGCACCGACAGGCAGCCCTCTTCACCGATCTGCACGCCCTCGCTCCGCCCGAGGGTCGGATTGATGAAAACGCGCAACTCGTTCTTCTCTTCGGAGACATCGATGACCACGATGCGTTTGTGCACATCGACCTGTGTCGCGGCGAGGCCGATGCCCGGCGCTTCATACATCGTTTCGGCCATGTCGGCGACCAGTTTCCGGGTGTCTTCGTCGATCCGGGTGACGAAGGCCGCAACCTTCTTCAGACGCGGGTCGGGAAAACGCAAAATGGGTAGAAGGGACATATTTGAAATAGGAATAAAAGCTTGCTCGATTAGGTTATTACGTGCAGAATCTAAAGCAATTTCCGAGATTTTGGGCGTAAATTGTTTGTCGCCGGTAAGACTGCGGCAATCGTTTTGCGTTCCACCGGCACGTGAGGTTACGACTATGGTTCGCATTATATCCGCGCTCATCCTGGCCGTAACGGCCGCCTGTGCATTGGCCGCCGAGCCGCTGACGCTCGTCGACAACCCGCCCGACCGCCATGTCGTCGTCAAGGGCGATACGCTCTGGGGAATTTCCGGACAATTCCTGAAGCAGCCTTGGCGCTGGCCGGAAATCTGGCGGATGAACAAGGAAGAAATCAAGAATCCGCACTGGATCTACCCGGGCGACATCATTCTGCTCGACATGTCGAGCGGCTCGCCGCGCTTGAGAAAGGCCAGACAGGTCTCGGACAACGACAAGATTCGTCCGACGGTGCACAGTACGCCGGTCCAACAGGTCATTCCGAGCATTCCGCCCGATGTCATCGAACCCTTCATATCCCAGCCGCTGATCGTCGAGGCCAACGACGACGAGACGAAGGGGGTTCGCATCGTCGCCGCCCAGGAGGATCGCATGCTGCTCGGCAGCGGCGACTCCTTCTACGCCAGCGGCATTCCGGACGCCAGTATTGAAAAATGGCACGTTTTCCGCAAGGGCAAACCCCTGAAGGACCCGGAAACAGGCGAAGTTCTTGCCTATGAAGCCTTTTTCCTGGGCAATGCCCGCCTGCTCAAGCCGGGTGAACCGGCTACCCTGCGCGTCACGCTGTCCAAGGAAGAAATGGCCCGCGGCGACCGTCTGCTGCCGGCGCCGACGCCGGAAATCATCTCCTATGCCCCGCATCGACCGGAACAGGAAATCGCCGCCAGGATCATGTCCATCTATGGCGGCGTCCAGGAGGGCGGCACCGGTTCCGTCGTCTCCCTGAACCGCGGCAAGAACGACGGACTGGAAATCGGTCATGTCGTCGCCCTCTTCCGCAAACGCACTTCGGTCGATGTCGACGACAACGGCCGCCGCACCGAAACGCCGGTTCCCGAGGAGCGCTACGCACTGGCTTTCGTTTTCCGTGTCTTCGACCGCGTCTCCTACGCCCTGGTCGTCGAATCCTCGAAATCGGTCATCATTGGGGATGCCGCCCGCAATCCGTGATCGGCGCGGAAAGCCTGGCCGCCTGGTTGCGGCTGACGCTTGTTCCCGGTATCGGCGGCGGGTCGCAACGGAAGCTGCTCACCGCATTTGGATTACCCGAAGCCGTATTCGAGGCCGGCAGGCTGGCATGCCGCAGCCTGATCGGCGAGCGGGCGGACCTGCTGTTCGATTTCGATCCCTCCGCTGCGATTGAGCAGGGCATCGAATGGGCTGGTCAGCCGGGCCAACACATCCTGACCCTGGCCGACGAAGCCTATCCGCAAGCCCTGCTCGAAATCGCCGACCCGCCCAGCCTGCTCTACGTGCGCGGCAACCCGGCCCTGCTCCGCAAACCCGGCCTGGCCGTGGTCGGCAGCCGGAATGCGACCCCGCAGGGACTGCAAACCGCTGAAAACTTTGCCAAGGCGCTGGCCGGCGGTGGGCTGTGCATCGTCAGCGGCCTCGCCCTCGGCATCGATGCCGCGGCCCATCGCGGCGCGCTGGCTGCCGACGGCGACACCATCGCCGTCATCGGCACCGGCGCCGACCGCATCTATCCGCCCCGCAACAAGGCATTGGCGCAGGCCATCGCCGACCGCGGCGCCATCGTTTCGGAATTTCCGCTCGGCACCCCGGCCATCGCGACCAATTTTCCACGGCGCAACCGCATCATTTCCGGTCTGTCGCGCGGCGTGCTGGTCGTCGAAGCCGCCCCGGAAAGCGGCTCGCTGATCACCGCCCGCCTGGCCGGCGAACAAGGCCGGGAGGTTTTCGCCATTCCCGGCTCCATTCATTCGCCGGTCGCCCGCGGCTGTCATAAATTGATCAAGCAGGGCGCCAAACTGGTCGAAACGGCAGGTGACGTGCTGGAAGAACTCGGCCATTTCTCATCGGATGCAAAAACCGGCGGCAGTTTGCCGCAAAACGACGAAGACCCGCTACTGGCAGCCCTTGGTCACGCCCCCTGCAGCCTGGACGATCTGGTCGAGTACACCGGACAAAGCGCCGACCGCCTGCTGCCGCAACTGCTCCTGCTCGAACTTTCGGGCCGCATCGCACTTCTCCCCGGCAATCGCTACCAGCGCCTGGCCTGAACACCCTTCCTTATTGATGGCTTGCCAAGCCGCGCACGTGGCACTTATCATGCCCCGGACTCAACAGGCCCGAACATGACCAAAAAGCTGATTATTGCCGAAAAACCTTCCGTCGCTGCCGACATCGCCAAGGCGCTGGGAGGCTTTACCAAGCACGACGACTACTTCGAAAGCGACACCCACGTCATTTCGTCGGCCGTCGGTCACCTGCTCGAACTGGCCTGCCCCGAAGAATTCGAAGTCAAGCGCGGCAAATGGTCTTTCGCGCATCTGCCGGTCATTCCGCCGCACTTCGCACTGAAGCCCATCGAGAAAACCGAATCCCGGCTCAAGGTGCTGGCCAAGCTGATCAAGCGCAAGGATGTCAGCGCCCTGATCAACGCCTGCGACGCGGGGCGCGAGGGCGAGTTGATATTCAATTACATCGCCCAGCACACCAAGTCCGGCAAACCGGTGCAACGCCTGTGGCTGCAGTCGATGACCCAGGGCGCCATTCGCGACGGCTTCTCGCGCCTGCGCCACGGCAACGAAATGCTGGGCCTGGGCGATGCCGCCGTCTGCCGCTCGGAATCCGACTGGCTGGTCGGCATCAACGGCACGCGGGCGATGACCGCCTTCAATTCGAAGACCGGCGGTTTCCACCTGACCACCGTCGGCCGCGTCCAGACGCCGACCCTGGCCATCGTCGTCGAACGCGAAAAGAAAATCCGCGAATTCAAGCCGCGCGACTATTGGGAAGTCGAAGCCGAATTTGCCGCCAAGGCCGGCAATTACAAGGGTAAGTGGTTCGACGAGCAGCTCAAGGGCAAGAACGAGGACGAACATGCCCGCGCCGACCGCCTGTGGGAAGAAAGGCGGGCCGACGCCATTCGTGCCGCCACCCTCGGCAAGCCGGGCGAAGTGACGGAAGAGGCCAAGCCCGAAACCCGCCTGTCGCCCGCCCTCTTCGACCTGACCACCCTGCAGCGCGAAGCCAACAGCCGTTTCGGCTTCTCGGCCAAGACCACCCTGTCGCTCGCCCAGTCCCTGTACGAAAAGCACAAGGTCCTGACCTATCCGCGTACCGATTCGCGCTGCCTGCCGGAAGACTACCTGGCCACCGTCAAGGAAACGATGACCGTGCTGACCGGCGAAGGCGCCGGCAAGGGCCATGACGAAGTCCTGCTCGCCCGCTATGCCCCCTTTGCCCACCAGATCCTGGCCCGCAACTGGGTGCTGCCGAACAAGCGCATCTTCAACAACGCCAAGATCAGCGACCACTTCGCCATCATTCCGACGCCGCAGGCCCCCAAGAGTCTGAACGAACTGGAACAGAAGCTGTACGACTTCGTCGTCCGCCGCTTCCTGTCCGTCTTCTTCCCGGCCGCCGAGTACCTGGTCACCACCCGTATCACCCGCGTCGAAGGCCATCCCTTCAAGACCGAAGGCAAGGTGCTGGTCAATCCGGGCTGGCTGGCCGTGCATGGCAAGGAAGCGCAGGATGGCGACGAGGGCAACCTGGTCGCGGTGGACGCCAAGGAAAAGGTCAGGACCACGGAGGTCACGGTCAAGGCCAACGCCACCAAGCCGCCGCCGCGCTACTCGGAAGCCACCCTGCTCTCCGCCATGGAAGGCGCCGGCAAGATGGTCGACGACGAGGAACTGAAGGCGGCCATGGCCGGCCGCGGCCTCGGCACGCCGGCCACGCGCGCCCAGATCATCGAAAACCTGATCGGCGAGCAATACATGCACCGCGAAGGCCGGGAACTGATTCCGACGGCCAAGGCCTTCTCCCTGATGACCCTGCTCAACGGCCTGGGCATCAAGGAACTGACCCAGCCGGAACTGACCGGCGACTGGGAATGGAAGCTCGGCCGTATCGAAAAGGGCGAATTCACGCGTCAGGAATTCATGCGTGAAATTGCCGAAATGACCCGCCACATGGTCGAACGCGCCAAGCATTACGAAGCCGACACCATCCCCGGCGACTTCGGTGTCCTGACCACCCCCTGCCCCAAGTGCGGCGGCCAGATTCGCGAGACCTACAAGAAATTCCAGTGCGGCGGCTGCGACTACGCATTATGGAAGATCGTCGCCGGCCGCCAGTACGAACCGGCCGAAATCGAGACCCTGCTCACCGAGCGCCACGTCGGCCCGCTGACCGGTTTCCGCAACAAGATGGGGCGCAGCTTCTCCGCCGCCATCAAACTCAACGACAACTTCGAACCGGAATTCGATTTCGGCCAGGACAAGGCCGATGCGGCCGACGCCGAGCCGGTCGACTTTTCCGGCCAGGAAAGCCTCGGCAAGTGCCCCAAGTGCGCGGCCGACGTATACGAACACGGCAGCTCCTACGTCTGCGAAAAATCGGTCGGGCCGACCAAGACCTGCGATTTCCGCTCCGGCAAGATCATTCTCCAGCAGCCAATCGACACCGCCCAGATGCGGAAATTGCTGACGGAAGGCAAAACCGATCTGCTCAAGGAATTCGTTTCCAATCGCACCCGCCGCAAGTTCTCGGCCTACCTAGTCGCCCAGGCCGGCAAGGTCGGTTTCGAATTCGAGAAGAAGGTGGCCAAGCCCAAGGCAGCCCCGAAGAAAAAGGCCGAAACGGCCGCCGAATGACCTGCTCGGCCATGTAGGTTGCTGTACTCCAATATCTGCCGGACGTTCCAGGCGAACAATCCAGCCCTCCGTTAATGCGCCACTGTTCAGCGGTTCAGAAGGCTGTGTTCGACTTTTGCGGCACATATCAAATCATTTTCCGATAGTCCGCCGATGGCGTGCGTCGTATAGCGTACCCGACACTGCCGATATCCGACTTCGAGATCGGGGTGGTGGTTTTCCCGGTGCGCTATCCATGCAACGGCATTAACGAAGGCTATGGTTTCGTAATAATTTTTGAACAGGAAGCTCTTGCTGATTTCCCCGTCCGCCTGAACCCAGCCTTCAAGATTCTGCAACAGTCGGTCTATTTCTTCCCGGGACAATGGAGAAGTGCCGCCTTCGCAGGGACTGCAGGATTTTTCGTTGAGGTTGCAGATAGCTTCCATGACATGGCTCCTGGTTGGCGCTTTCGTACCGGCCGGTTAAAAGGCGTACGCAGCCCGTCTTCAGTAATTTGCCTGTGACCGATAGCCGGCGGCTTCATGAAGCCTGCCCTGCGCGCTCAATGCTTCGCAGCGTGCCAGGCCGAGCTGTGAAAACCGTAACCATCGTCGCTGACGCGGTCTTGCTCGGCCTTTTCCAGGGCCACCAGATCCACCCTCTTGTCCCAGTAAAGCAATCGACCATCGTGCTGTTCAAGCAACACCTCGGGATGCTCCTCCAGGAATCGATCGATGAAATGGGTGTATTCCGACACATAGCCACGATCAATTTTGCAGGCTGGCTGCTTGTTGCTCTCGATATGAAAGAGCTTGCGGAAGAAATTGCTCATTGTCTTCCCTCCTGGACTGGAAGGCACGCCATTCAATGCTTACTGCCAGCTTTCACAGAACGGAAATTCCCTGCCTCGGATAGCCATATCAAAAGTTGGGGGTTTGCTCAGGATATCTTGATTATTTCCAAGCATCGCCACGATCCCGCCGCTCCTTTGGTCAATTCCAAAACACCACTCTGCTTGAATATCCGGTCGATTTGCGCTAACAGCCTGTATATCCATTATCCATGGCGATGGTGGTGGTGATGATTATGATGATGGGAATAGGCATGCAGGCTGTGCCGATCAGTTGCCCGGTCACGACCGTGATCCCGATCAAAGCTCTCGGGGCCGTTACTGTTTCTCATCCCTTCCCCACTGATGTGATGAGACGACATGCCGCCGACGGGAGACGACATCCCTCCGTGGGCCGCAAATACACTCGCTCCGCTCGCCGTAAAAAGGACGATGACAAGCACTCGAATCAGTTTTTTCATGATAGTTGCCTCCTTGGGCACAAGCTTGAGAATCAAGGTCTCTCGCCAAGTTTTGACAACAGGCCATGAGCCGGCGCGTTGTCGAGAAGAAAACGGCGTAACAATGCGTGTCTCCACATCAAAATTTGCGCCGATACTGATCATTTGGCTTGGAATTCTCCATGCATCTGGTTCAAAACCAGCTTGCCGTGCTCAACCGGAATACGGTTTCTGCTCGGCGGCTCGGTCATTCGGATAGTATTTTCCTGCCCATTTAGACTGTAATGCACGTCATAGCCGACGATGGTGTCGTGAGTTTTTTCGACAACGTGGCACTTTTGCTCGGTGCTCGTGTAGGTGTCTCTATCCTGCAAACCTTGTTGAACTTTGTTGCCTGCAAAAGCCCCCCCTGCGACACCCGCGATCGTTGTCACGGTGTTACCCCTGCCCCGGCCAAACTGGTTTCCCAAAAGACCACCGACAAGACCACCGATCACGGTACCGGCAATGCGGTTCTGATCTCTTATCGGAGCCTGATGAACGACGGGAATCGTATTGCAAATCTGCTCAGGGGTTTTTACCAACTGATGTATGGGCGTAACCATTTGCACTTCTGCATAACTTGGCCCCTTGGTTATTTCGTAACTACCAATCGCCCCGATTGACAGAACCGCCGCACCACCAAGAGCAGCACCAATTGCAGTTGATCGATCCATCATGTATTCCTCCACAAAACCGTTAGCTGTGGAAGTTCTTGCTAATTTACCAAACCTGCAGATTTGATCTTTAACCAATCGACAAGTTCCGATGTAACTTCATTTACCGGGGTTACGAGGGGTACTTTCTCGCCAATAGGCCACGACGCAGCGGCACTCTGTGCTGAGATACTTCGTGTCAAAAATGGTCAGCAATCGCTCAACACCTTCTTCACCGATGCGCCGGCACGTCATGGGCGACGGGTCAATCGGCGGTTCGTGCCGGAAGCAGGGTTCACCACAGAAATGCTGCCGATCGGGATTCTCGACCCACGTCCCAATGAGATCTTCGTTCGAGCAGGCGAAGGTGTGTTGCAGATAGCGCTGTCGGCCCGAGCATCCACGCCATCCTGGGGCGGCTTGTTCCGGACTGCGCCACACGGCGAATCCGTGTTTTAATTTAGAGATGAGCGACTTGCCAAATGCCCCGCCAAAGCAACATGTCATAAAAATTCGTCGTGACTACAACACTTGGGTAGCCAACGAAACGCTCGAAGACTATGCCCTACGCTTTACGCCGCGTAGCTTTCGCAAATGGTCGGAAATGCGTGTCGCCAACACGGCGTTTGGCGCCGCTTCATTTTTGGTTCTGGAAGCGGTTGGCGCGACCATGCTCATTCAGGCCGGGTTTTTTAATGCCTTCTGGGCCATCCTTGCCACCGGCCTGATCATTTTCCTGATTGGCCTGCCGGTAAGCGTCACGGCTGCACGACACGGTCTTGACATGGATCTGCTGACGCGGGGGGCCGGCTTTGGCTATATCGGCTCGACAATTACCTCGCTGATCTACGCCAGCTTCACCTTCATTTTCTTTGCGCTCGAAGCAGCCATCATGGCCTATGCGCTTGAGCTCGCCTTTCATATTCCGCCAGCCTGGGGCTATCTGATCTGTGCCCTCAGTGTCATTCCGCTGGTCATACATGGCGTCACCGTCATCAGCAAACTACAGGCCTGGACCCAGCCACTATGGATTTTTCTTCTCGTCCTACCCTACGCCTTTCTGTTTCTGGAAGACCCGCAAGCCTTATCGGGCCTCTGGCAGTACGGCGGCGAACGAGGTATTGGTGCAGGATTTAATCCTCATCTGTTCGCCGGAGCGCTGACGCTCGGCATCGCCTTGGTCACACAGATGGCCGAACAGGTCGATTACCTGCGTTTCATGCCGGAAAAGAACCAGACCAACACCCGTCGTTGGTGGCTGGCCGTCATCATCGGCGGGCCGGGCTGGGTGGTGCCCGGCGTTCTCAAGATGCTCGGGGGAGCCCTGCTCGCCTGGCTCGTGCTGCGCAACGGCATATCGGCCGAGAAGGCGGTCGATCCCAACCAGATGTACCTGATCGGCTTTTCGCACGTCTTCGACAACACAACGCTGGCCATTGCCGCAACGGCACTGTTCGTCGTTGTCTCGCAGCTCAAGATCAACGTCACCAACGCCTACGCCGGCTCGCTGGCCTGGTCGAATTTCTTTTCCCGGCTGACGCACAGCCATCCCGGTCGCGTCGTCTGGGTGATTTTCAATACGCTGATCGCGCTATTGCTCATGGAGCTCGATGTCTTCCAGGCGCTCGGCCAGGTGCTCGGGCTCTACTCGAACATCGCTATTTCGTGGATGGCGGCGGTCGTCGCCGACCTCGTCATCAACAAGCCGCTCGGCCTGTCGCCGCCGGGGCTGGAGTTCAAGCGCAGCCATCTGTATGACATCAATCCGGTTGGGGTCGGTGCAATGGCCATCGCCTCGCTGCTCTCGATAGCGACTTTCGTCGGCTTGTTCGGCGAAGGTCCGCAACCCTATGCGCCCTTCGTTGCGCTGGCGGCTGCCTTCGTTATCTCGCCGCTGATTGCGTGGCGTACGGGCGGCCGCTACTACCTCTTCCGCCCCAAGGAGGATTCCACAGTCAAGCGGGAAAAATGCTCAATTTGCGAAAGAGAATACGAAGGCGAGGACATGGCTTATTGCCCGGCCTATCAGGGTGCGATCTGCTCGCTGTGCTGCACGCTCGATGCACGCTGCCACGATCTGTGCAAACCACAGGCCAGCCTCGCCGCACAGTGGAATGCCGTGCTCCGGCGCATCCTGCCCAAGGCGGCGCTACCCTACCTCGACACCGGCCTCGGCCATTACCTGCTGCTGATGACCGGCATCGTACCGATCCTGGCACTGATTCTCGGTGTGCTCTATACCCATGAACTGCTCACCCTGGGTACGCCGGAACCGGCCGTGGTCGCCCGCCTGCAGGACAGTTTCATCAAGACCTTTGCCGCATTGCTCATGCTGTCCGGCGTCATCGCCTGGTGGATGGTGCTGACGCAGGAAAGCCGACGCGTCGCGCAGGAGGAATCGAACCGCCAGACGCAACTGCTCATTCAGGAAATCGAATCGCACCAGCGCACCGACGAAGCGCTGCAAAAAGCCCGCGTCGTCGCCGAGCAGGCCAACCAGGCGAAAAGCCGCTACATCACGGCGATCAGCCACGAACTGCGGACACCCTTGAACAGCATCCTCGGCTACGCCCAGATCCTCGCCGCCGACGAAGACCTGCCGCCCAACCGTGCACAGGCCGTCAGCGTCATTCGCAAATCCGGCGACCACCTGCTGTCGGTCATCGAAGGCACGCTCGACATCGCCCGCATCGAGGGCGGCAAGCTGACGCTCGACGTCAAGGCCATGGACTTCCCCGAACTCATGCAGCAGATCGTCGGCATGTTCGAACTGCAGGCGCGCAACAAGGGGCTGGGCTTCGACTACCGGCCGCTCGGCGAACTGCCGGCGGTCGTTCGCGCCGACCAAAAACGCCTGCGCCAGATACTGATCAACGTCTTGGGCAACGCCGTCAAATTCACCTTGCGCGGCGGCATCACCTTCGGCATCGAATGTCGGCGCGATATGGCCATCTTCGAAATCCGCGATACCGGCCCCGGCATCCCGGCCGAGGACATGCAGCGCATCTTCGAACCCTTCACGCGCGGCAACAGCGTGCAGGCCGGCGGCAGCGGCGTCGGCCTGGCGATCGCCCGCATGCTGACCGACCTCATGGGCGGCGAAATGCAGGTATCGAGCACGCCGGGCGAGGGCACACTGTTCCGCATCCGCCTCTTCCTGCCCTCCGTGCATTCGGCGCAGGCGGCGCGGGAACTGCCCAGACTCAACCGCATCGGCTACGTCGGCGTGCGGCGGCGCATTCTCGTCGTCGATAATGAAAAGGTCGACCGCGACCTGCTACAGAACGTCCTCGAACCGCTCGGCTTCGTCGTCGAGCAGGCTGCCAGCGGCTACGAATGCCTCGCCGCCGCGCCGCGTTTCGCGCCGCACCTCATTTTCATGGACCTCGGCATGCCCGGCATCGACGGCTGGGACACCATCCGCCGCCTGCGTCAGCAGGGCCACAACGAGGCCGCTATCGCCATCCTCTCGGCCAATGCCTACGACAAGATGCTGGATAACGATGTCGGCATTCAGCCCGAGGACTTCATCGTCAAGCCGCTCAAGGTCGACGAACTGCTCGCCTGGCTGGGCCGCAAGCTGGACCTCGAATGGGTAACGGCCGATGCACCGGCCACCATTGCTCCCGCCGCACCGGCCGACCCACTGCCTCTGCTGCCGCCCGACGAAACCGAACTGGCCGCGCTCGACGAATTGATCAACCTGGGCTACCTGCGCGGCATCCTCAACAAGCTTGCCGAAATCGAACGCCTCGACGCCAGCCACGGCGAATTCGTCCGCGTCCTGCGCGATCTTGCGCGACAATTCCAGTTCGATGCAATGAAGGAAATTCTCAGGAAGATGCGCGATGCCGTCCGTTGACCGGAACATTTCCGACATCGTCCTGATCGTGGACGATGTGCCGGAAAACCTCTCCCTACTGCACGATGCCCTCGACGAAGCCGGCTACACCGTGCTCGTCGCAACGCACGGCGAGGCTGCGCTGCAACGTGCCCGGCAGAGCTTGCCCGACGTCATCCTGCTCGACGCACTGATGCCCGGCATGGACGGTTTCGAGGTGGCCCGCCGCCTGAAGGCCGAATTCTCGACGCAGCATATTCCCATCGTCTTCATGACCGGTCTGACCGAAACCGAGCATGTCATCGCCGCCTTCGCCGCCGGCGGCGCCGATTACGTCACCAAGCCGATCCGCCCGCCCGAAGTGCTGGCCCGCATCTCCGCCCACATGACCAACGCCCGGCAGATGAAGCAGGCGCGCAGCGCCCTCGACGCCTTCGGCCAGGCCACCGTCGCCGTGCGCATCGCCGACAGCAAGATCGTCTGGCAGACGCCGCTTGCCCGCGGCCTGCTCAACGCCTATTTCGCCAATCCGGAAAGCGTCGCACCGGAGGAACTGCTGACCTGGATCGCCGCCGCCCTGCGCGCTCGCGCTGATGGCCGCGATGTGCCGTCACTGCTCATCGCCGAAGGCAACAGGCGCTTGCTCGCCTCCTTCCACGACCAGACCGGCGACGACGAATGGCTCGTCGTGCTGCACGAGGAAAACGACGCCTCTGCCGTCGAATCGCTGGTCGCCGCCTTCCGCCTGACCCAGCGCGAGGCCGAAGTCCTCTATTGGGTGGTGCAAGGGAAGACCAGCAACGACATCGGCGAAATCCTCGGCAACAGCCCGCGCACGGTCAACAAGCATCTCGAACACATCTTTGAAAAACTTGGCGTTGAAACCCGCACGGCCGCGGCCAATCTGGCCATGAGCAAGATGCGCGGCAACTGAAGCCATTTCAGTTTCGGCCGTTTTTCCCGGTTGGCCGTGAGGTCGACTCAGCGCTGCATACCCCTACGCAATCTAACGTATTTCTAGCCAAGTACCCCGGTCGTAATCTGGCACTGCCCTGCAACAACGCAGTTTGACCAGACACCCAAACCGAGGAGCTTCCATGAGCAATCGTCGTAATTTCATCAAGGCCGCCGTTCTCGCCGCCGCCCTGTCATCCATCGGCATGGCCGCCCATGCCGCCGACACCATCAAGGTTGGCGTGCTGCATTCCCTGTCAGGCACCATGGCCATTTCCGAGACCGCGCTCAAGGAAACCGTGCTGATGACCATCGAGGAAATCAATAAGGCTGGCGGCGTGATGGGCAAGAAGCTCGAGCCGGTCGTCGTCGACCCGGCTTCCAACTGGCCGCTGTTCGCCGAAAAGGCCCGCCAGTTGCTGACCAAGGACAAGGTTGCCGTCACCTTCGGCTGCTGGACCTCGGTGTCGCGCAAGTCGGTGCTGCCGGTCTACAAGGAACTGAACGGCCTGCTCTTCTATCCCGTTCAGTACGAAGGCGAAGAGCTCGAAAAGAACGTCTTCTACACCGGCGCCGCGCCCAATCAGCAAGCCATTCCGGCTGTCGAATACCTGATGTCCAAGGACGGCGGCGAAGCCAAGCGCTTCGTTCTCCTCGGTACCGACTACGTTTATCCGCGCACCACCAACAAGATCCTGCGCGCCTTCCTGAAGTCCAAGGGCGTTGCCGATGCCGATATCATGGAAGACTACACACCGTTCGGCCACAGCGATTACCAGACCATCATCGCCAAGATCAAGAAGTTCGCCTCGGAAGGCAAAAAAACGGCCGTCGTGTCGACCATCAACGGCGACTCCAACGTGCCCTTCTACAAGGAACTAGGCAATGCCGGCCTCAAGGCGACCGATGTGCCGGTCGTCGCCTTCTCGGTCGGCGAAGAGGAACTGCGCGGCGTCGATACCAAGCCGCTGGTCGGCCACCTGGCGTCGTGGAACTACTTCATGTCGCTCAAGAACCCGGAAAACGACAAGTTCGTCAAGATGTACCGCGACTGGGCCAAGAAGGTCAAGCTGCCAAACGCCGACAAGGTCGTCACCAACGATCCGATGGAAGCCACCTACATCGGCATCCACATGTGGAAGCAGGCCGTCGAGAAGGCCAAGTCCACCGATACCGACAAGGTAATTGCCGCCATGGCCGGTCAGACCTTCAAGGCACCGAGCGGCATCGTTTCCAAGATGGACGAAAAGAACCATCATCTGCACAAGTCGGTATTCATCGGCGAAATCAAGGCCGACGGCCAGTTCAACGTCGTCTGGAAAACGCCAGGCCCGATCAGGGCGCAGCCATGGAGCCCGTTCATCGCCGGCAACGACAAGAAGAAGGACGAGCCGGAAGTGAAGTAATCCGGATCGATTGTCAGTCGCAAACGACGGGGGCTTCGGCCCCCGTTTAGCCATAAACGAGACAACACCATGAACCGCAAAGGTAAATCCTTCGGATTTCGCCCGGCTTCCCGGTTGACCGCGGAAATATGGCCTGTTCATTGCCGGCGGCCCGCTACCAAGCTACGCAATTCATCGTATTTCTGATCTCCGCTCGCCCCCGTAAGCTGTCCTTGCACTGCACAAATTGCGGACGGAACCCTGATGAAAAAAACCCTTATAACTTTATTGCTCTGCCTTGGCTCCCTGTCGGCGCACGCGGCGCTCGACCCGGCGCAGGTACGCCAGCTGGCGGCCGAGGACTCAAGCGACAAGGTGGCGGCGATTCGGCAACTGACCCAGACCGCCGACCCGGACGCAGTCCGCGTTCTCAAGGCGATGGCCGAGGACAGCCTGTTCCTGGCTGGCGACCAAGTCGTCATCATTGAAGGCGACAAGGCTTTCGATGGCGCCACCGGCGCAGCGCTCAAGATGCCGGCCAACCCCGAGTCGCCAACGGTCAATAACCGCATCCGCGGCGAACTGGCCAGCGCACTGGCCGCGCTGAGATTGTTCGATGCCGATGCCAGCGTCCGCCTCGCCTCGGCCCAGAAGCTGCAAAGCCGGGTCACGCCGGAAATGGCGCCGTTGCTGGCGCGCGCGCTGGAAAAAGAGACCGACGCCCAGATCAGGGCACTGCTCGCTCTCGCCCACGCCCAGGCCAACCTCGCCGACTCTGACCCGGCCGCCCGCTTGGCCGCGGTCAAGGCGCTGGCCGAAACCTCCTCGCCGGCCATCAAGAGCGTCTTGCTGCCGCTCACGGAAAAAACCGCTGAGCCGGACGACAAGGTTCGTCACGAAGCGATTGCCGCGGTGAAGGCCATCAACAGCCGGCTGACCATCGCCGAGAACGTCGGCCGCGCCTTCTCCGGCCTGTCGCTTGGCAGCATCCTGCTGCTCGGCGCTCTGGGGCTGGCCATCACCTACGGCGTCATGGGCATCATCAACATGGCGCACGGCGAACTGCTGATGGTCGGCGCCTACGCCACCTACGGCGTGCAGATGCTGTTCCGCGCCTATTTCCCGAACGCCATCGACTGGTATCTGCCGGCCGCCATCCCCGTCGCCTTCTTTGTCGCGGCGCTGGTCGGCGTGCTCATGGAACGCACGGTGATCCGCTGGCTCTACGGCCGCACTCTGGAAACCCTACTCGCCACCTGGGGCCTTTCGCTGGTCCTGATCCAGTCGGCCCGCGTGCTGTTCGGCGCGCAGAACGTCGAAGTCTCGAACCCGAGCTGGATGTCGGGCGGGATCGAAGTGATGCCCAACCTTATCCTGCCGTGGAACCGCATCATCATCGTCGGCTTCGCGATGTTCGTCCTCTTCCTCGTCTGGGTGCTGATGAACAAAACGCGCCTCGGCATGTTCATCCGCGCCGTGACGCAGAACCGCCCGATGGCCGGTTGCGTCGGTGTGCCGACGTCGCGCATCGACACCATGGCCTTCGCGCTGGGTGCCGGCATCGCAGGCCTGGGCGGCGTCGCCCTGTCGCAGATTGCCAACGTCGGCCCGGACATGGGCCAGGGCTACATCGTCGATTCCTTTATGGTGGTGGTCGTCGGCGGCGTCGGGCAACTCGCCGGTGCTGTCTGGGCGGCGCTCGGTCTGGGCATCTTCAGCAAGTTGCTCGAAGGCTGGGCCGGGGCGGTTATCGCCAAGATCAGCATCCTCGTCTGCATCATCATCTTCATCCAGAAGCGTCCGCAGGGCATCTTCGCCCTCAAGGGTCGCTTCGTCGAGTAAGGCTGAACCATGCACAAATCTCTCACCCTTCGTGTCCTGTCCTCGCTGGACAAGAAAAGCTGGCTGGCACTGGGCGTCTTCCTCGCCCTCGCGCTGGTCGTCGTCCCCGTCCTCCACCTCGACTTCCCGGAAGACAGCGCCCTGCATGTTTCGACCTACACCATCACGCTGATCGGCAAGATCATGTGCTACGCGCTGGTCGCCGTAGCCATGGACCTGATCTGGGGCTACGGCGGTATCTTGTCGCTCGGCCACGGCCTCTTTTTCGCACTCGGCGGCTACGCCTTCGGCATGTACCTGATGCGCCAGATCGGCCGCGACGGCAGCTATGGCGCCGACCTGCCGGACTTCATGGTCTTCCTAGACTGGAAGGAATTGCCGTGGTTCTGGGTCGGCAGCGACGGCTTCGGCTGGGTGGCTTTCATGGTCATCGCCGCACCGGCTGTAGTCGCTTTCGTCTTCGGCTACTTCGCCTTCCGCTCGCGGATCAAGGGCGTCTATTTCTCGATCATCACCCAGGCCCTGACCTACGCCGCCATGCTGCTCTTCTTCCGGAACGAAACCGGCTTCGGCGGCAACAACGGTTTCACCGACTTCAAGCGCGTGCTGGGCTACAGCATCACCTCGCCGGAAACCCGCCTCGTGCTGTTCGGCCTGACCGCCGTGATGCTCGCCGCAACGCTGGTCTTCTCCGCCTGGCTGGTCAAATCCAAGTTCGGCCGCGTCCTGACTGCCATCCGCGATGCAGAATCCCGCGTCATGTTCATCGGCTACAACCCGCTCTGGTACAAGCTGACCATCTGGATCATCTCGGCGGTGCTGTGCGCCATTGCCGGCGCGCTCTACGTGCCGCAGGTCGGCATCATCAACCCCTCCGAAATGAGCCCCGGAAACGCCATCGAAATCGCCATATGGGTCGCCGTCGGCGGGCGCGGCACGCTGATTGGCCCGATCATCGGCGCCTTCGTGGTCAATCTGGCCAAGAGCTGGTTCACGGTCAGCTTCCCCGAATACTGGCTGTTCTTCCTCGGCCTCCTGTTCATCGTCGTGACGCTGATGCTGCCGCAAGGCCTGGTCGGCCTGTGGAAGAAATTGCTGGCCGGAAAAGGAGACGCAGCATGCTGAATACCGTCAATATTTTTGAGGACGACCGCCCGGAAGGCAGCGACGGCGCCGACCAGATGGGCCACTTGGTCACCGGCGAGCTCGACCTGTCGCACGGCGTCGTGCTCTACCTGGAAGATATCACCGTCAGTTTTGACGGGTTCAAGGCACTGAACAATCTGAATCTAGAAATCAACGCCGGCGAACTCCGCTGCATCATCGGCCCCAACGGTGCCGGCAAGACAACGATGATGGACGTCATCACCGGCAAGACCCGCCCCGATTCCGGCAAAGCCTTCTTCGGCCAGTCAATCGACCTGACCCGCCTGACCGAACCGGAAATTGCCCACGTCGGCATCGGCCGCAAGTTCCAGAAACCGACCATCTTCGAGCAGCACACGGTGTTCGAAAACCTCGAACTGGCCATGAAGACCGACAAGCGCGTCTGGAAAAGCCTGATGGCCAGGCTGGCCGGCGACGAGCGCGACAAGATCGCCGAAACCTTGCGCCTGATCCGCCTCGACGGCGAAGCCGACCACCAGGCCGGCCTGCTCTCGCATGGCCAGAAACAATGGCTGGAAATCGGCATGCTGCTGATGCAGGAACCGAAGTTACTGCTGCTCGACGAGCCGGTCGCCGGCATGACCGACGACGAAACCATGCGCACCGCAGAGCTATTCGTCTCGCTGGCCGGCAAGCATTCACTGGTCGTCGTTGAGCACGACATGGCTTTCGTCGAAAAGCTCGGCGGGCTGGTAACCGTGCTCCACGAAGGCTCGGTGCTGGCCGAAGGCGATCTCGCCACCGTACAGAATGACCAGCGCGTCATTGAAGTTTATCTGGGGCGTTAAGAATCCATGCTTACCATCGAAAACCTCAATCAGGCCTACGGCGGCAGCCATATCCTGCGTGGCCTCAGCTTCGAAGTGAAGACCGGCGAAGTCACCACCCTTCTCGGCCGTAACGGCGTCGGCAAGACGACCCTGCTCAAGTCGCTGATGGGTCTGGTCAAGACCCAATCCGGCTCGATCACCTTCGACGGCAAGGACATCACCCACCTGCCACCACACGAACGCGTCAAGGCCGGCATCGGCTTCGTGCCGCAAGGCCGCGAGATCTTCCCGCGCCTGAGCGTCGAGGAAAACCTGCTGATGGGCCTCGCCACCAAGCCCGGCAGCACGCCAATCCCGCAACGCATTTTCGACATGTTCCCGGTCTTGAAGCAGATGATGCACCGCCGCGGCGGCGACCTCTCCGGCGGTCAGCAACAGCAACTCGCCATCGGCCGCGCCCTGGCCATGGGGCCGAAGCTGCTCATCCTCGACGAACCGACCGAAGGCATCCAGCCCTCGATCATCAAGGACATCGAACGCGCCATCCGCATGCTGGCCGAAACCGGCGAAATGGCGATTCTTCTCGTCGAACAATACTACGACTTCGCTGAGTCCCTGGCCGACCAGTACCTGCTCATGGAGCGTGGTGAATTGATCATGCGCGGCAGAGGGGAAACCATGGCGCAGGATGGGGTGCGGGAGGCGCTGGCGGTTTGACTGATCCGGAACGAATTGAGCGGCCAGATCGATACGACTTCGAAATCTGCTTCTTTTGCGTTGGCTGAGCCATGCGCATTCCTGCGTATTTCCCGCCGCCTTGACTTTCCCGGATAATCCGGGCATGACCTCGCGCCTTCCTGTATCGCAGACTGAGCATTTGCCGAGTTGGCATGCCGAGTTGCATCTTGGCTTTGCCCTTGCCGGCGAACGAACGGTGCTGCGCGAAAACCGGCATCGGGGGCCGTTGCGCGTGCAGAAGGCGCTTTATCCGGAAGGCGATGCGGTCTGTCAGGCCATTTTTCTGCACCCACCTTCGGGTATTGCCGGTGGTGATCAATTGGCGATTTCGGTCGAGGTCGGCGCAGGCGCCCATGCTCAACTGACGACGCCGGGCGCTGGAAAGTGGTATCGCAGTGCTGGTGCCGAAGCTGCGCAGGGCTTGGCTTTCACGGTGGGCGAGAGCGCCACGCTGGAATGGCTGCCGCAGGAAACGATTATTTTCGACGGTGCGCGTGCGCGCATGGAAACCCGAGTAGAGCTGGCTGCCGACAGCCGTTATATCGGCTGGGACATTCTCTGCCTTGGGCGGGCTGCTGCCGGTGAGCGTTTTGAAAACGGCCGTTTTGATCTCTTTTTTCGGGTTGACCGTGGGAATGCCCCGATCTGGATTGAGCGCGGCGGTTTCGACGGCAACGACACGATGTTGAGCAGCCCGGTCGGCTGGGCTGGTGCCACGGTGTGCGGCACCTTGCTGTGCGTCTTTCCCGAATTGCCTCAGCAAGCTGTTGCTCTCCTTGAAGCCTGCCGCAAAGTCATCGCCGTCGATGGCGCCAATCATGGCCTGAGCGCCTTGCCCGGCATCCTCGTCGCCCGTTACCTCGGCAACAGCAGCGAGGCCGCCCGCTTGTGGTTTGCCGCGCTGTGGGAAGTCCTGCGACCGGCCTGCTGCGGCCGTCCGGCCGTTATCCCCCGCATCTGGAATACCTGAGGAGTCGCCATGGAACTGACACCCCGCGAGAAAGACAAGTTGCTGATCTTCACCGCCGGCCTCCTCGCCGAGCGGCGCAAGGCCAAGGGCCTGAAACTGAACTACCCGGAAGCCGTGGCGCTGATCACCTGCGCCATCATGGAAGGCGCCCGCGAAGGCAGGACCGTCGCCGAGTTGATGCACGCCGGCACGCAGGTATTGACTCGCGCCGACGTGATGGACGGCATCGCCGAGCTGATTCCGGAAATCCAGATCGAGGCCACCTTCCCGGACGGTACCAAGCTGGTCACCGTACATAACCCCATCGTTTGAGGCGCTGACATGATCCCCGGAGAACTCCTCGCCGAACCCGGCGAACTCGAACTCAACGCCGGCCGCCCAACCATCGCGCTGGTCGTTGCCAATACCGGCGACCGGCCAATCCAGGTCGGCTCGCACTACCATTTTTACGAAACCAATGCCGGCCTCTCCTTCGACCGCGAAGCAACGCGCGGCTTCCGCCTCGACATCGCTGCCGGCACCGCCGTGCGCTTCGAACCGGGCCAGACACGCACCGTGCAACTGGTGGCTTTGGCCGGCGACCGCAAGGTCTATGGCTTCCGTGGCCTGATTCAGGGGGCGCTATGAGCACGAAGATTTCCCGCCAGGCCTATGCCGAAATGTTCGGCCCGACGACCGGCGATCGTCTGCGCCTGGCCGATACCGAACTGATCATCGAGGTCGAGCGGGACTACACGATCCATGGCGAGGAAGTGAAGTTCGGTGGTGGCAAGGTCATCCGTGACGGCATGGGCCAGGGCCAGCGCATCTCGGCTGAATCCGTCGATACCGTGATCACCAACGCGCTGATCGTCGATGCCGTGACCGGCATCGTCAAGGCTGACATCGGCTTGAAGGATGGCCGCATCGCAACCATCGGCAAGGCCGGCAACCCGGACATCCAGCCGGGCGTGACCATCGTTATCGGCCCCGGCACCGAAGTCATTGCCGGCGAAGGCATGATCGTCACCGCCGGCGGCATCGACAGCCACATCCATTTCATCTGCCCGCAGCAGATCGACGAAGCCCTGTATTCGGGCGTGACGACAATGATCGGCGGCGGCACCGGGCCAGCCACCGGCACCTTTGCCACCACTTGCACGCCGGGGCCGTGGCACATCCACCGCATGCTGGAAGCTGCCGACGCCTTGCCGATGAACCTCGGTTTCCTCGGCAAGGGTAACGCCAGCCTGCCGGAAGCCTTGCGCGAGCAGGTCGCGGCCGGTGCCATGGGGCTCAAGCTGCACGAAGACTGGGGCACGACACCGTCCGCCATCGACTGCTGCCTGACGGTGGCCGACGAGATGGACGTCCAGGTCGCCATCCACTCCGACACCCTCAACGAATCCGGCTTCGTCGAAGCCACCTTGGGTGCCTTCAAGGGCCGCACCATCCACACCTTCCATACCGAAGGCGCCGGCGGCGGCCACGCCCCGGACATCATCAAGGCGGTCGGGCTGTCCAACGTCTTGCCCAGTTCGACCAATCCGACCATGCCGTACACGGTGAATACCATCGACGAGCATCTCGACATGCTGATGGTTTGCCACCACCTCGACCCGAGCATCGCCGAGGACATCGCCTTCGCCGAATCGCGCATCCGCCGCGAAACCATCGCTGCCGAAGACATCCTGCACGACCTCGGCGCCTTTTCCATGATGTCGTCGGATTCGCAGGCAATGGGCCGCGTCGGCGAAGTCATCATCCGCACCTGGCAGGCGGCGCACAAGATGAAGCTGCAACGCGGCGCCCTGCCCGAAGACTGTGCCCGTCACGACAATTTCCGCATCAAACGCTACATCGCCAAATACACCATCAACCCGGCGCTGACCCATGGCATCGCCCACACAGTCGGCTCCATCGAAGTCGGCAAGCTGGCCGATCTGGTGCTATGGAAACCGGCCTTCTTCGGCGTCAAACCATCGCTGATCCTGAAAGGCGGCATGATCGCCGCCGCCGCCATGGGCGACCCCAACGCCTCGATCCCGACGCCACAGCCGGTACATTACCGGCCCATGTTCGGCGGCTTCGGCAAAGCGCTGAAAACCTCGGTAACCTTTGTTTCACAGGCGGCGTTGCAGAATCCTGCGGTCAACGCCCTGAAACTGCAAAAACCGCTGATCGCCGTCTCCGGCACGCGCGCACTCAGGAAATCCGACATGGTGCACAACGGTGCGACGCCGGAAATCACCGTCGATCCAGAAACTTACGTGGTCAAGGCCGATGGCGTGCATCTGGTCTGCCAACCGGCCACCGAATTGCCGCTGGCGCAGCGTTACTTCCTTTTCTGAACCCGATGCTGATCCTCAAGCAACGCACCCAATCGCCGGCTACCGACAGCGTGGCCCTTGCCTACGACGAACGCAAACGCAGCCGCCTCAAGGTCAAACTGGCTTCCGGCAGCGAGGCCGGCATATTTCTCGAGCGCGGCGATCATCTGCGCCATGGAGACAGACTGGCCGCCGAAGATGGCGGCGCCGTGGTCGAAATTCTCGCTGCACCGGAAAAGCTGATCGAAGCTTCGGCTGACAGCCCGCTGCTGTTCGCCCGCGCCGCCTACCATTTGGGCAACCGCCACGTTCCGGTGCAGATTGTTCCGACCGCAGAGGGAGGCAAACTGTGCTTCCAGTCGGATCATGTAGTGGCCGAAATGCTCCAAGGCCTGGGATGTGCAGTCGCCGCAAGCGTAGCCCCGTTCCAGCCGGAATCGGGTGCCTATGGCGCGCACGGCGGCCATCACCATCACGGCAATGAAGAAACTGCACCCGACCTGCACGACCCCGGTCACGGCCCTCATCGTTCTGTCCCCAAAATCCACCAGTTCAAGCCGCGTTGAACGCCAACCTGCAATTTGTCCGCCTGCTGCAACTGGCCAGCCCCGCCCTGCCGGTCGGTGCTTATACCTATTCGCAAGGGCTGGAATGGGCTGTTGAATCCGGCGTCATCCGCGATGAAGTCACGGCCGGTCGCTGGATTGCCGACCTGATGCAGCACGGCATCGGCTGCTATGAGGCGCCCCTGGTAGCGGCCTTGATGGTCGCCTGGTCAGCTGGCAACCTTGCCGAAACTGCAACCCTCAACGGCGAATTTCTGGCCAGCCGCGAATCGGCCGAATTGCGTGCCGAGACGGCACAAATGGGATTTTCCATGCGCCGCCTGCTGCATGACCTGCGTGACGAAGAACTCGCCCCCCTAGCCAAGCGTCTCGAAAACATGCCAGAAGTCGCCTTTCCTACCGTCTGGGCCGGCATCGCCGAACGCTGGCAGATTGAACCGGAAGCCGCCCTCGCCGCTTACCTGTGGTCGTGGGCCGAAAACCAGGTGATGGCTGCCTTGAAGGCCGTGCCACTGGGTCAGGCCGCCGGTCAGCGCCTGCTGGCCGAACTTGGGCGGCGGATTCCGGAGATTGCGGTCAACGCCAAAAATCTGCCCCGATCGAACTGGTCCAACTTCACACCGGCCTTCGCCATTGCCTGTGCCCGCCACGAAACCCAATATTCACGTCTTTTCAGATCGTAAAAACATGAGCAAACAAGCCCTTAGAGTTGGTATCGGAGGCCCCGTCGGATCCGGAAAAACGGCACTTACCCTCGCACTTTGCCAAGCCTTGCGCGATAAAATCGATATGGCCGTCGTTACCAATGACATCTACACAGCCGAGGATGCCAAATTCCTGGTCAATCATTCCGCCCTGGCCCCGGAACGCATCATCGGCGTCGAAACCGGTGGCTGCCCGCACACGGCAATTCGCGAAGATGCCTCGATTAATCTGGAAGCCATTGACCGCCTGCAACGGGCTTTTCCCGAAGTCGAATTGATCCTCGTCGAATCCGGCGGCGACAACTTGGCTGCCACCTTTTCACCGGAACTATCCGACCTGACGCTATATGTCATCGACGTCGCCGCCGGTGAAAAAATTCCGCGCAAAGGAGGCCCCGGTATTACCAAATCGGATCTGCTGATCATCAACAAGATTGATCTCGCCCCCATGGTCGGCGCCTCCCTGGAGGTCATGGCGACCGATGCAAAAACTCAGCGCGGGGAGCGGCCCTTTGTGTTCACCAACATGAAAACCGGCACAGGGCTGGATGCCGTCATTCGATTCATCCGCGAAAAAGGAATGCTTCAATTCAATCCATCGCACAAGGCTTAAGAGACAGCCAGCTGCATCCTGAAGACGGTTTCATACCCGGGAAGGCCGGGAGTGCTTGGCAAATCGACGCTCAACAACCCCGATCCTGAGACGCAGAGGATAACCCCAATGGCTGCAAATCCGCCGTTGGAGCCAGGAAAGTCGAGCTTCCGCGAAACAGCTGCTGCCGCTTTGGGCAGGCTGCTGCCGAACAACTTCACCCACATTGCTCATCAGGCAGACTCCGGTCGCGAGCAGCCATGGCATTGATAGCACGGCCGCATCGAGAGAAAATGCCGACGGAATAGTCGTCTGATTTCGCATTGCCCGGATAAATTTCCATTTATCGCCTTTGACCCTATTGTATTGCCGTGACCTCTCTTGCCATTCTGCTCGCCGGTTTCTCGATATTCAGCGCCATCAGCCTTGCGCTGACGCATTTTCGCGGCGACCAGTACCAGGACCAGTCGATGTCGCGCCTGATGGGACTATTCCTGCTGCTGGCATTGAGCGGCCTGCAGATCGCACACTTCCTGTGGTTGTATCTCGATCAGGAATGGGTGGCAACGCTGCCCTACCGCATGACCCTGTTTGCCGTGGCGCCTTCCTTTTTCCTGTTCAGCCAGCCCTTGCTGGGCCCCAAGGCGTCACCCGCGATCAGGCCCACGCTTCTCGGTCACGCGCTGCCAATCGGGATGTCCCCCTTCCTGCCTGACGATCTGGCCCTGCCGCTGGCCTTCATGCTTGGCGCCGGCTACCTGCTTTGGCTGGCGCGCAGTCTCTACGCCCTGCGCGCCGAGCGGGCGAGCTTCCAGCGGGAAATGATCCTGCTCGGCAGCGCATTCGGTATAGCCATCGGCGTCTCGGCGCTCGGACTGGCCCAAACGTCCTTGCCTGGCAAACTGTTTTTCAGCCTGTACGCGATCTCGATAGGCAGCGCCTTCTTTCTGGTTCAAACCACGCTCGGCCTGCGGCCGAGGCTGTCCGTCGAGCTCAGGGAAACCGTGCAGACAGCCTATGCCAGCTCGACCTTGACCCATGTCGATTGCGATGCCGCGCTGGCGAGGCTGAATACCCTGATGACAGCCGACCGAATCTATATCGATCCGGAACTGAGCCTGCCCGGCCTGGCTGAACGTCTCGGAGTCAACACCCACCAGTTGTCGGAACTGATCAACGCCCGCCTGGGCAAGGGTTTCTCCCGCTATCTGCGTGAGCAGCGCATAGCAGCCGCCAAAGCCATGTTGTGTGATGAACCGTCGGCCTCTGTCCTGTCCGTTGGACTCAGCGTGGGATTTACCTCGCAGTCGAATTTCTATGAGGCCTTCCGCGAGATCGAGGGCATGACCCCCGGCCGGTTCCGCAAGCTCCGCGCAGCGGGGCATCCGGATAGCACCTATTGACTGGCCGAAACTGCGGAATGATCTTTCCGCAGCCGAAAAATGTTCCGTTTCGATAAAAACGGAAGAATTCGTGGCGACCGATCACCAAACTGAAGGCTCCAGTCACCGATCGGGAGCCTTTCATGAATCCTTACCTTCTGCTGTTTGCTGAACTTCTCATCAGCATCGTCGCCAGCCTGGCGGTACTTCATATCCTGTACCGTCCGCTGGTCAATGTGCTTGACCGGGTCTGCCCCGATGAGCAGGCCGCTTCCTTCTGGTTGCTCTACACCAGGATGATGCTGATGCTTGCCCCGCTGGTCCTGGTGCTGACGGTCGATCTGATCTCGAACTTCAGCAATCCGCTCGATACCTTGCGCCTTGCCCTGGTGGCGGCATTGGTCGGCTTGCTGATCGGCCTGCTCATGATCGGCAAGCGTCTGACCCAGTTCATCGCAGCGTCGCGGCAGGGCGCCTGATGAACATCCTGCTGACCGGGGCGAGCGGCTTCATCGGCCGCAATCTGGCCGCTGCACTGGCTGCTGCCGGACACCGCATCAAGCCGGCATGCCGGAGCGCGGGCATCGACTTCAGCCGCATGCTGTCGGTGGCCGACTGGCTACCGCAGCTCGCCGGCGTCGATGCCGTCATCAACAGCGTCGGCATCATCGGGGAACGCGGCGCCCAGCGTTTTGAACGCCTGCACACCCTCGCGCCGTCGGCATTGTTTCGCGCCTGCGCCCAATCCGGCGTCCGGCGGGTGGTGCAGATCTCGGCGCTGGGCGCTGACGCGACGGCGTTTTCCGCCTACCACCTGAGCAAGCGAGCCGCCGACGACTGCCTGCGCAACCTCGATGTCGACTGGTTCGTGCTGCGCCCTTCGTTGATTTACGGCTGCGGCGGCAAGAGCGCGGAACTGTTCATGCGCCTGGCGAGGCTGCCCCTCATCCCGGTCATCGGCAATGGGCAGCAGGAACTGCAGCCTGTGCATATCAGCGACATCGTGGCCGTCGTCATGCACAGCCTGACGTCCCCCAGGACGATGCAGACGCTGGACATCGTCGGCCCTGAAACATTCACCTTCGCCGGGTGGCTGCAAACGATGCGCCAGGCGCAGGGCTTGCCCCCGACCCGGCTTGTTCACATTCCATTCCGGGCGGCAATGGCGCTGACCCGGGTCGGACGGCACTTCAACCCGATGCTGCAAGCAGAGAACCTGCGCATGCTGCAGACCGGATACCGGGCCGATGGCCGAGCGCTGACGCAGTTTCTCGGGCGCCCGCCGGTAACGGCCAAGCCCGGCCTGTTTTTCTCCGCAGTCGATCCGGGGGCATGATGACCTACACCGTGCTCAAAACACTGCATATTCTCAGCATGGTGCTTCTCTTCGGCACCGGTCTCGGCAGCGCGTTCTACAAGTGGATGGCCGACCGCAGCGGCAACCTTGCCCATATCGCGGTCACCAACCGCCATGTCGTATTGGCCGACTGGATCTTCACCACGCCGACCATCGTCTTTCAGCCGATCAGCGGCCTGTGGATGGTCTGTCTGCTCGATCTGCCGCTGACCACGCCGTGGATAGCGGCCAGCTTTTTCCTCTTCTTCGTCGCCGGCGCCTGTTGGTTTCCCGTGGTCTGGCTGCAGATTCGCATGCAGCAGATCGCCGCCGATGCCGTCGCCGAAGGATCGGCCTTGCCGGCGATTTACTGGCGGATGGCACGCTGGTGGTTCTGGCTGGGCGTGCCCGCCTTTACGGCAATGATTGCCGTGGTGGCGCTGATGGTCTTCAAAGACATTCCGGGAGTCGGATCATGAAAAGTTTGATGCAACAGGCACTCGGCGCCGACTGGGACAGGCTACCGCCGGTCTTGCAGGCACATTACCGCTTCGGCACGACGACCGAGACCGGTCGGATGGATATCGAGTATCCGCGATTCATGCAACCGTTTCTGAGCCTGTTCAGGGTATTCGGGGCGCTGGTCAATCGTCCTGGTCGGCAGGTGGCAACGGTGGTTGAAAAGCGCGTTGTCGGCGAACGGCAGGATTGGCGGCGCACCATCACCTACGCCGACGGGCGGGTGATCCATTTCGACAGCTTCTGGATCCCGGCCGGCCACGGCCGGTTGATCGAATTCGTCAATCCTGCGCTCGGACTGCAGATGGCTCCGTACGTGACCGGGGAGCGGCTCCACTATCGCGGCGTCCGCTTCATCGTGAAGCTGGGAGCGATCCAGTTGCCGATTCCTGAATGGATGGTGCTGGGCCACACCACCATCGTCGAGACAGCGATCGATGAAAGCCACTTTGTCATGGACTTCCGCCTGACTCATCCGCTGTTCGGGCAGCTTTTCCGCTATTCCGGCCAATTCGGGATTGCCTCAAACACCTAAACGCCTATGCGGTCAGGGCCATTTCTGCGCTGCGTGTTTGACGCGCAGCACTTCAACGACCTGACCAACAACTCGGTAAATCAAAAGGTAATTCGGATGCACCACAAGTTCGCGCGTCCCTTTCACTCGGCCAACGCGTCCCATGTTCGGGTGTTGGTCGAGCTGCTCGGCCTTCTCCATGAGCAAATCACCCAGCTCAACAGCCGCTAACGGTTTGTCCCCGGCAATGTGCGCGGTGATGCTCTTGCGGTCGGCAATCGCAGTTTGTTTCCATACCGGCAAGATCAGCCGCCCACCTGCTTGGCTTGCTTGAGCAGGGCGGCGCGCTCGGTAGCCCATTCGGCGATTACCTGATCATGCGGCACGCTCGGGCGCGGGTCGTCGATGGCTTCCTGTACTTCCTTGGCCAGCCATCCTTTATAGGCGGCGGCTTCGTGCGCGTTACGGAGCCGTTCTGAGGCGGCGGCGCGGGAACGTTCAGCCTTGAGCATGATCGGGTCGTAGCGCGAGGCATCGACATTGTACTTGGTGACGCCAATATCCTTGAGGTAGCCAACGAGGGTTTCAAACTTCCGGAAGATGCGAACGGCGCCGCGCTTGGCCGCCAGGGTGCGCTCGGTCATGCCGTACTGGATGACCACGCCCCAGCCGCCGGGCTGGCCAACGATGTTAGCGCCGCGCACGGCGCCAGCTTCAACGAGGCGGGAAAGCGTTACGTGGTCGATAATGTCAGGGGCAGTAGCCATATTGTCACCTTTTGGGCGATTGAGTCATAATGCACAATACACCCGTATCATTATGAAATGGTCAACAACAAACAAAAATTTTCATGTATTTGGGATATAAGGTGTGTGACGCGATATATGCCGAGCAAGGAAGATAAAACTGGTAGCATGAAACCAGCCCTTTGGCAGACGAAAAACCGAGAAAACCTCACCTTCTGAAACCGCAGACACCATGGCGGACAATTTCGACAACCCTTGCCTCGCCTGCGGCGCCTGTTGCGCCTATTTCCGCGTTTCCTTCTATTGCGGGGAACTGGAGGGCGGGTCGGGCGGGTTTGTCCCGGTCGCACTGACTACCAGGCTGAACGACCTGATGGCCTGCATGAAGGGAACGGAATCCGGCCATGGCCGCTGCCAGGCGCTGATCGGCGAACTCGGGCGGCCAGGCATCGGCTGTGCGATCTACCCGAATCGTCCGACGACCTGTCGGGAATTCTCCACCTGGCTCGACGACGGCAGCCCCAATCCCGAATGTCAGAGAATGCGGGCCAGGATCGGCCTGATGCCGCTGGCGCCGAGGCGGTCCGCTTCCGGCTGAAGGCTCAACCTGTGGCCGAGGCGCCCGGCAGCCGACAGGAGAGCAGCGCCGCCCGAACGGCGTCGATGGCCTGCGGACGAGGGAAGGTAACACGCCAGACCAGGCCGACGGTGCGCTTCGGCTGAACACCGGCAAAGGGCAAGACCTTGACCAGCGGTTCCCTGTCCAGCAGCGGATCGGCTGCGGCACTGGGCATGACCGCCACCCCGGCCCCGCTGGCCACCATGTAGCGGATGGTTTCCAACGAACTGCCTTCGAGGGAGTTTTCCAGGGCATCCGGCGTATTGAGACGCGGGCAGGATTCCAGCACCTGATCGCGGAAACAGTTGCCCTGGCCGAGCAGGAGCAGGTTCTGGCCATCGAGTTCGTCGCCGTTGACCGCGCTGCGCGCCGCCCACGGATGGCTGGCCGGAACGACGATGCGGAAAGGTTCGGTGTAGACCGGCTGGGCGACCAGGCCGGGTTCGGCAAAGGGCAGCGCGATGACGATGACGTCGAGTTCGCCGGCCTTGAGCGCCGGGATCAGGTTGGCGGTGAAATCTTCCTTGAGGAACAGCGGCATCTTCGGCGCCTCGCGGTTGAGGGCCGGAATCAGTTGCGGCAACAGGTAGGGCGCTATGGTGTAGATGATGCCGAGGCGAAGCTGGCCGCTCATCGGATCGTCGGTGGCCTCGGCGATCTCTTCGAGTTTGACCGCCTCTTCCAGGACGCGCCTGGCCTGGGCGACGATGCGCTCGCCGAGCGAGGTGATGCGGACATCGCTGGTGCCGCGCTCGAAGAGCGGCACGCCGATCTGGCCCTCGACCTTCTTGAGGGCCACCGACAGCGTCGGTTGGCTCACGTGGCAGGCTTCCGCCGCCTTACCGAAATGGCGCTCGCGGGCCAGGGCCACGATATAGCGCATTTCGGTCAGGGTCATGTCGCGTATCCGAGTTTTTTCAGGTCGTCGGCGGTAAGCCAGCGCCACTCGCCCGGCTTGAGGTCGGCGGGCAGGGTCAGTTCGCCGACCGCCTCGCGATGGAGCGCCTCGACGCGGTTGCCGACGGCCGCCACCATGCGTTTGACCTGGTGGTATTTGCCCTCGGTCAGCGTCAGGCGAAGCTGGTTTTCGCCGACCATCTCGGCCGCCGCCGCGACAATCGGCTCGACCTCGTCGGCCAGCAGGACGCCGGCCAGCAAGCGGCCGATCTGCTCCTGGTCGAGGCGGTGCTTGGTCGTCGCCAGGTAGATTTTCGGCACCTTGCGCCTGGCCGAGGACAGCTGGTGGTTCAACTGGCCGTCGTCGGTGATCAGCAGCAGGCCGGTGGTGTCTTCGTCGAGGCGGCCGATCGGCTGAACGTCGCGTTCGCGCAAGGGAACCGGCAGCAGTTCGAGCACCCCGGCATGGTGTTTCGGCTTGCGTGAACACTCGTAACCGGCCGGCTTGTGGAGCATCAGGGAGGCGCATTCGGCGTAGGGCCAATCGACGCCGTCGACGGTGAAAACCAGGCCGTCGGTATCGAGTTCGACGAAAGGATCGTCGCAGACCCGGCCGTCGATGGCGACGCGCTCGCGGCGGACCAGGCCCCGGCATTCCCGGCGGGAACCGAAACCGTGCTTTTGGAGGATACGTTCTAGTTGCATGGCGGAGATGTTAACATCCGCCCCATGAAATTCGAACATCTTATCCAGATCAACGACCCGGAAAACCCGCTGATCGAGCCGCTGAACCGCATGCAACTGTGGCAGGGCCTGCTCCACCGGGTCGAGAATCCCGTCCCCTTCCTGCCCGGTCTGGAATCCTGCTCCATCCTAGAACGGGCGGCCGACTCCCTGCTCCGCGAACTGGACTTCGGCCCGGCCGTCATCCACGACCGGGTGACCCTGGCCGACCTGCACTGGGTAC
Organism: Pseudomonadota bacterium; assembly: GCA_021782315.1. Lineage (GTDB taxonomy): Bacteria > Pseudomonadota > Gammaproteobacteria > Burkholderiales > Rhodocyclaceae > Azonexus. Next base: position 58,615 of record JAJXVG010000002.1, read on the forward strand.
GCTTCGACATCCAGCCCTCGGAGACGCACCCCGGCGGCAGCCTCTGCATCACCATCGAGGAACCGGAACCCGGTTTCCTCTTCCTGCGCTTCGCCTATCAAACCACACTGGCGACCGACCCCAATTCGGAAGAAAGAGCCTACATCGAGTACGTCAAGTCGGCCTACCACCAGTCCGACGTCGATTGCGTCCGCATCATCCGCACCCTGGCCGCCGGCGGCCCGGCCCAGTAAGGGCCGGCCGAGGGGTCGAGGCGCATCGCACACCGGCCGGCCGGGCGTTTATTCAAAACCCAGACTGGTCGCGTAAGCGCGAGTTGCGCATCTATGGACATGATGCGAGTGAGAGGCAAACACAAGGTTCTTGGGCATTGCAGAAGATGTCCACACTGAATTGGCTATTGCTTAAAGTCTGAAATTTCCGAATAAAAAAGGCTGATCACCTAGCCTTGTTTCGCCTCGCTTCACTGAAACCGCCAGCTGCGGTGGACCTTCGAGCCGTTCGTGACGACTTACCGAGGAAGGTGGAAGCATTTCCCGAATTTCCGGGGGATTGCTATGACATATGCGTTATAGTGGCGAAAGGTGAACTCAGGGAGAAATCGCTCGATGAAGCTTGCTGCCAGGCTGTTCGTAGTTGCCGCGCTGGCGGCGTCCGTCGCCGGTCGCCGCCTTCAACGCGGATTCCGCGAAGGTTGATCGACGAGCCAACCGTGCTATTCCGGATTTTTATGAATACGAAAACCATCCGCAAAAAACAGTTACGCCGACATGGCGGCGGCCGTCTTAGAGCAGATTGGACGGTTTCTTCTTTTTGCCCTCATTCACCTGGTATTCGCTCCATGGCTACCGCACCGAACAAAGACTCGCCAGACCCATTCGCCGGACTCAAAAAGTTCTATGTTGACCACGGGAATTTCATGAACTGCTTAATGGTGGGCGGCGTGGCTGACCAATATTTCTCCGGAAAACGTAGCAAACGCG
>JAJXVG010000077.1 GCA_021782315.1 Pseudomonadota bacterium
GCCATCAATTGCGGCGCCATCCCGGAACAGTTGCTCGAATCCGAGCTGTTCGGCCATGCCAAGGGCGCGTTTACCGGCGCCGGTGCCAGTCGCGTCGGTTTATTCCAGGCCGCCAACGGCGGCACGCTCTTTCTCGACGAAATCGGCGACATGCCGCTGGCGCTCCAGGTCAAGCTGCTCCGCGTTCTACAGGAACGCGTCGTGCGGCCGGTCGGCACGACCAAGGCGGAACCGGTCGATGTCCGCCTGCTCTCGGCGACCCACCGCGATCTCGACAGCGCCATGGCGCAGGGGCAGTTTCGCGAGGACCTCTACTACCGCCTCGATGTCGTCTCCCTGAACCTGCCGCGCCTCGACGAGCGCCGCGAAGACATACCCTTGCTCGCCCTGCATTTCATTCACCTGCTGGCCGGCAAGTACGGCAAGCCGGTCAACGGCTTCGCGCCCGAGGCGCTCGAAGCGCTGGCAACGGCGGCCTGGCCCGGCAATGTCCGGCAACTGTTCAATGTCGTCGAACAAAGCTGCGCCCTGACCTCGACGCCGCTCATTCCGCTCAGCCTCGTCCAGCGCGCGCTGCGTGTGCCATCGATGGATACCTTGAACTATGCCGAGGCCAAGCTGCGCTTCGAACGCAACTATCTTGTTCAGTTGCTCAAGCTCACCGACGGCAATGTCGCCGATGCCGCGCGTCTGGCCGAGCGTAATCGAACGGAGTTCTATCGCCTGTTGCAAAAACACGACCTGACGCCGGCCATGTTCCGCAGCGAGAGCGAAAGCGCCATTCCGGCCGGCGAGCGCCCCGAGGTGACTTGAGGCTGATCGGAATTTGGTGTGTGCGTAAAAGACTGTCGTTGCCGCACGACCGATTCCTTGCTTCAATAAACAAAACTGAACTTAACTGTATGATTCGTATTAAAAATCATGGCATGGCACGGATTTCGCAATGAGTGGTGGCAATCAACAGGGATTCGCCATGCTCAAAATTAACCTGATGGTCGTCACGTTGACCGCCGTCGCAACCTTTGCCGGCCTGGCGTTCTCCGCCTTTGCCGTCGATGATCCCAAGGCTGCCGTTTCAGGCATTGCCAGCGCAGAAGCGATCGATGGAGCACTCGCCGGAAAAGTAGAAAATCTGCTGCGCACCGATGTCGGACTTGCCGGCTCGCAGTTTCGCGTTTTTTCCAAAGAGGCTGTCGTTACGGTTGCCGGAACGGTTCCCGATGAATACGCCTTGCGTCGGGCCTTGGATCTTGCCAGTGGCGTGCGCGGTGTGCGCGAAATACGCAACGCGATGGAGGTCGATTCCCCGAAATGAAGAAGGTGGGCGACGCCGGTCGGCTCGGCGGTTTGCTCAGGCTGCTTCCAGCGTTACCAATAGTGCGCCTTCGTCAACGGTATCGCCCTCAGTGACGTGAATCTCAACAACCCGGCCCGCATGCGGGCTGGGGATGTCCAGCGCCACCTTGCCGGTTTCCAGCGTCAGGATGTTGTCGTCTCGCGCGACCATGTCGCCCACGGCGACCAGAAGCTCAAGAATGAAGATATCCCCGCTGGCGCACGAGCCACAACTCGACCAGCATTCAGGGTACTTCGGCATACGGACAAAAGAAAAACTCATCTGCTTATTTCCTGGAAACCCTTGCATTCTACCCAACTCTCCGTATAATGCGCCGCTCTGACAGTGCGCCCGTAGCTCAGCTGGATAGAGTACTTGGCTACGAACCAAGGGGTCGGGCGTTCGAATCGCTCCGGGCGCACCAAAGAACTTAGAAGTATCAGGCACTTAGGCCAATCTCCGATTGGCCTTTTTGCTTTCCGTTGGGAGAAAATGGGGACTCAGCTTCCCAATTTGCTCCCGGCGGATGTTGTAATTTCGCGCGCGTTTTGACACTGTTTTGCACGCGTTTTGACACTGCTTGCGGTGCTTCCTGGACCAGCCGTACCGCGCTTGGCAAGCGTCTGCACGATCCGTCGCTGATCGTCCAGCTTCCGAGCCAGACGGCCCATGCTATGGACTACCACTACATGCTGTGGCTGTGGCACATGCGAGTTCGATATGAGCGCATATCCTGCGGATCTAACCCCTGGCGATGTCTCTTGTCTAAGACGGAAGCCATCGATGGCTTTCCAGCCACCGGCCCAGTTCATTGTCGTTGGCTACCGTGAGCTTGTTAAAGATGTTTGCCCGGTGGGTTTCCACTGATCGGGGGCTACAGGGTGGAAGCAGTCGTCGTGCGATTTCCTTGTTGGATTGTCCGAGACCGACCTGTCGGGCGACTGCTCGTTCTCTTGGCGTCAGTTCCTTCCAGCGGTTGAGCGCAATTCCCCTGAGTCGGGCTTCTTCCATGGCGGAAGGTAGTTTCGCCAGTAATTGTTGCGTGTCCGGTTTGACAATCCAGTCGTAAGCGCCTTGGCGCACCGCCTCCAAAGCGGTGGGAATATCTCCGTGGCCGGACAGGAACAGCGTCACCAGCGGACTGTTGTGAAGGCGCAGGTGTTCAAGAACAGCCAAGCCGCTCATTTCTTCCATGCGTAGATCAAGAACGACGCAACCGGGTTGCTGCATATCCACCGACTGGAGAAAGGCTTCTCCGGACTCAAAACATTGAACAGCGAGCCCCTGTGAGAATAGCAGCATCATCATGGAGCGCCGCAGGGCTTCATCGTCGTCGACGACATAGAGGGTCAGTTGAGGGGCTTTCATCGGCTTGCGGGTAGAGCGATAGAAAAGGTTGCGCCGCCGGTTTCCATATTCCTTACCGAAACATGGCCACCATGGGCTTCGATGATCGTTCTGCAAATGCTCAGGCCCAAACCCAAACCTTCGGATTTGGTGCTGAAAAATGGCGAGAACAGCTGATCAGAAGATGCTTCCGGGATGCCAGGGCCGTGATCGGAAACAGTAACAAGGATGCTGTTTTCCTGCCTGAAGGCTTCGATTTCTATCATTCGTTGTTTGCGTGGCAGCGATTGCATCGCCTGGGTCGCATTCTGGACGAGATTGACCAGTACCTGTTCGAGCAGCACACGATCTCCGCGTACCATTGGCAGTTTCAGTGCAAATCCTGTGTTGACGGATACGGCGTTACGCCTCAGCTCCGGTTGCAGCAGGGCGAGGGCGTGGGTAATGACGCTTTCCATGTCAAGATTTTCATAGGTGCCACGATTGGGATTGATGAAAGCGCGTACGCGCTTGATGATTTCTCCTGCCCGCGTCGACTGTCCGATGATTTCATCGAGGGCGGAAACGAGCATGCCGGATGCAGATGCATCAAGCATTGAACGTGCAGCAAGGGCAAAATTGGAGAGCGCCATCAAGGGTTGATTGAGTTCATGCGCGAGTGTCGAGGCCATTTCGCCGACGCTGGCCAGTCGGGCGCTGCGTTGCAACTGGCGCTCCTGTTCTCGTTGCCGGGCCTCGGACTGCTTTTGCGCGGTGATGTCCACGACCGAACTCATCCAGCCGCGATGCCTGCCTTCGGCATCGATCAGTGGTGCGGTATAAACCATGGTGATGACATCTCTACCGTCCCGATGCCGGACCCGCGACTCAAAACCATGGGGTTTGGCTTTCCCTTGGAGCACGCCATCGCTTTCCTGCATGTGTTTTTCAAAATCATCGGGATGCCAATACGGATAGGGCGGTTTCAGCCCGAGGAGTTCTTCTTGGCGATAGCCGACGATTTCACAAAGCGCGGGATTGACATAGATGATCTTTCCTTCGGGATCTCTGGCACGCATTCCGACGAGGAGAGAGTCTTCCATTGACTTCTGGAAAGCATGCGCCTCCTGAAGATCCTTGGTCCGTTCCTGGACGCGCTGTTCCAGTTGAACCCGTGCTTCTTGCTGTTCGAGATAGCGCCTCTCCCTTAGTCGCCAATAAAGGGTCCCGAGCAGCATCAGGGCGCAGGCCAGGGTTGCGATGATCTGTGCTTCACGGCGACTTTGCCGAATTTCGGCAAAGTCGCTGGTGACTGTCAATCGCCAGCCCAATTCCGGAATTCGTATGGGGAGTGCCAGAAATTCCCGTTTTCGGGCCTGCCATCGAGCCTTCAATATAAAAAATTCCGAGTCGTCCAGGGCTTTTTCGCTTTGCCATGGCAAGAGCGGATAGCTTTGACGGTTGCCGTATTGGCCATTACGAGACAGCCATTCGAGATCGTTATCGGTCAACGGCCTTTCACTTTTGTATAACCACTCCGGGACGGAGCTTAGAAATACGATTCCTCGCGCGTCCTGCAGCGTCATCGGAGTCAAACTCCTTGACCAGGCGTTTTCCAGCGTTTCCAGGCTGAGTTTGACGACAACGACACCAATGATCTCGCCTTGGCTGCGAACGGGTTCCGCAATGAACAATCCGGGGATGCCCGTCGTCAGGCCCAAGCCGTAGAACACGCCGCGGCGCCCCTGTAACGCTTCCTCAAAATAGGGGCGACGGCGATAAGACTGCCCGACAAAGCTGTTGGGCCTTCCCCAATTACTGGCTGCCAGGGTGTTTCCCTCCCGATTGACAAGAAACAGGGCGGCGGAACCAGTCGTTCCTTCCAGATCGGCAAGATATTGGTTGACCCGGTCATTCATCCGGGAGTCATGTTGATGGCGAAGCAGTGATTGAATATCCGGGTGCTGCGCAATGACATAGGGAAGGTAGTCGTGACGGGTAACGATACCTTGAAGGGCAAGCGAGGTCGCCTCCGCGGTCTGGCGCAGGGAACTGCTCTTCAGGAGCAGTTCCCTGTTTCCCGCCCACTGGCCGACTGCGGAAACGAGTATTCCGCTGGCAATCACCATGGCGCCTCCCAAGCCGTAATGTCGCCATCGGAACTTGTTTTTCAGTGTCATGGCTTTTGTCTGCGGATTGGCCCAAGGGTATGTCTTTGCTCTGCTCAAGAATATCGGATCTTGGGATATGCAGGGGCCCATCGGCATATTTCTGCGTAGTTTTACGGAGTTGCCGTCGGGGAAGCACACCGATGCGAATGCACGCGCCGATTCGGATAATCGGTGTCGGTGGCTAATTTTTCAATTGTGAGCCTGGCCAATCCAAAGGAGAAAATGATGCATCATGGAGTTGGAGACGCTGTCCTTGATCCGTCGGGTCCTTCCGCCGAGCGAGAGCGCATCGATGGAAGCAGATTACGGGCAATTGTCGTGGGGTCCGCCGGAAATCTGGTCGAGTGGTTCGACTTTTATTGTTACGCCGCATTTGCGCTTTACTTCGCCAATTCATTCTTTCCGGCTCAGGATCCCACCGCGCAGATGATGTCGACGGCTGGTATTTTCGCCCTTGGATTCTTCGTTCGTCCGATTGGTGGTTTTCTTTTCGGTTACCTCGGAGATCATCACGGCCGACGCCTTGCACTGATGATCTCCGTTCTCCTCATGTGCTTCGGTTCCCTGCTCATCGCCTGCGCACCGACCTATCAAGCAGTAGGTATCTGGTCCCCTGCCACTCTGCTCTTTGCTCGATTGCTGCAGGGTTTGAGCCTGGGAGGAGAGTACGGGGCCAGTGCTACTTACCTTTCTGAAATGGCGGAGTCGAGGCACCGTGGTTTTTACGCCAGTTTCCAGTACGTCACTTTGATCGGTGGTCAATTGCTGGCCCTGTTGCTGTTGTTGATTTTGCAAAATTACTTTCTCGATGCACGGCAATTGCGTGAATGGGGCTGGCGTATTCCGTTTCTGGTCGGTGCCTGCCTCGCGCTATTTGCTTTGCGGATGCGCCATGATCTGCCGGAAACGGACTCTTTTAAGGCTGCCCAAAAAAAGACCCGCTCCGGCGGATCGCTGAAAGAACTGGCTCGCCATCCTCGAGAGGTCATGCTGGTCATCGGCCTGACCATGGGGGGGACGCTGGCATTCTATGTATATACGACCTACATGCAGAAATTTCTGCGCCTTTCGGTCGGATTGACGGATGCGCAAACCACGGCAGTTTCCGCCGCATCCCTGATTTTTGCGATGTGTCTGCAGCCTTTGTATGGCGCATTGTCCGATCGCATCGGCCGCCGCCCGCTTTTGGTCGGTTTTGCATTGCTTGGTACTTTGTTTACCGTGCCGTTACTGACCGCTATTCGTCATGCCAGTGGTCCTTGGGAGGCATTCGGACTGATTGCTTGCGCCTGGTGTATTGTTTCCGGCTACACATCGATCAATGCGCTGGTAAAAGCTGAAATGTTCCCGACGACCATTCGCGCTACCGGGGTTGGCGTACCGTATGCGTTTGCCGTGTCGATTTTCGGTGGGTCATCAGAGTATGTGGCGCTAAGGTTCAAGCAAGGCGGCATGGAAAGTGGCTTCTATTGGTACGCAACGGCTGTGATTGCCTGTACGCTCCTTGTTTGCTGGTTCATGCGGGATAGCAAGGCAGGCTCCCTCATCGACGCGGAAAGTGCTTCGCCACAGTAGCCGGTTCTCGAACGCCATGCGACTGCCTTGCCCCGCGTTCGGTGGCCGCACGGGTGTTACCGACCTTGGCGAGGCCTGCTGTCACCGGGTGGCAGCATTGCCGGACACGCTACCCGTGCGCGGATGTGGCGGGTGTGATCCAACACCCCGCAAGTCGGCCAGGGAGGATGTTGCGCATGTCTGAAAAAGAGCTTGGGGGGTGATTTTTTGGGGCCGGTTTGCCTGCAAGAAGAGTAATTTTTTTCATGTCAAGACTTGACTTGTTCACATCGTTGCGTTTTTTTTCGGCCTTGTTGCGATGCAGTATGATATTTATTACAGATTTGTGTCGCTAATTAATAAGTGCCAATAAATCAGTTGCTTAAGACATTGATCAATATTGGTGCGCCGTAAGTAAAATCCTTGTGGGACCGTTACTTAGCCGTCTTTCTCAGGACTTTTCAACATGGTTATCCACAGGATTTGGGGATAAGCGTATAAACCCTTTCGTAATCGTGGGTTTGCCGGCCTTAGGTGACGTTGAAGGTGAAGCCCGAGTTCCTCGTCATCGTATTTGATGAGTGCCGCGATGCTGGTTCGAATCGATGCTCGAATGCGCAGCCTTGGCAAATAAAGCTAGGGCGACTGTCGCCGGCTTAGGCCGCTTGTCCGTACAATACCGTGCAAAAATCATTGGGGATGCATGTCTTCGGGATTATCCCGGAGCGCAGGCCACGCCAATCATTCATGACAGGGTTTCTAGCGATGCGACGGTCTCTTTGTGCCTGCTTGATGATGGCTCTCTGCGCCTGGTCTTTCGCCGTGTACGCTGCCGGCTATGTCAGTGATAGCGCTTGGCTTGAAGACCCGTCCGGGACATTGACATTGCCACAGGTCGAGGCACAGGCAAGTGCCTTTCGAACCTATACCGGCGTGCTGACCAAGGGATACACCGCATCGACCTATTGGGTGAGGTTGCGAATCCTGCCCGCCGCCGAAGATCAACTGATTCTACGCATTCGCCCGGCATATATCGACCATATCGAATTATTCGATCCCCTGATGCAATCCGGTGGCTCGCTCGTACCTTTGTTCGGCGGCGACCGCTACCCGCGACAACGGGACGAATACCAGTCGCTGAATCACGGCTTCACGATCAAGGCCAGTGATTATCCGAGGGATATCTATCTGCGACTGCAAACCAGCAGCACAATGCTGATTCACGCCGAAGTGCTCAGCCTCGCGCAGGCCAGTCATGCCGATCGCAGGCAGGAACTGTTCTACAGTGCCTATCTGGGGATATTGACCGCTTTCATGGTCTGGGCGCTGGTGCAGTGGCTGGCCAGCCGAGAGCCGTTGATCTTGCTCTTCCTCGGCAAGCAGGCTGTTGTACTGGCCCATGCACTGGCGATACTGGGATATTTGCCCTTCGTTGTCGGCGAGTGGTTTTCGGCACCGAGCATGGACCTGATGACTTCGGTCCTGGCCCTGAGCAACGTGCTGATAAGCGCGGTTTTCCTGTTGTTGCTGGTGCGTGAATTCAACCCGGTGCCCTGGATTTGGCGTTTCTTCGCGTCCATCCTTCTTCTCTACCTGCCGCTTGCCGTCCTGTTTCTTGAGGGGCGGGTGCGTCAGGCTCTTCAGGTCAATACGGTCATTGCCGGTGTCGAATCGGTCGGTTTTTTGCTGGTTGTGCTTAGCGCACGGGTTTGGGTGGATAGACAGGCAAAACTTCCTCCCCTCTTGCCGCGCTGGATATTGATTTCCTTCAGCCTGATGCTCCTGTTGGGGGGGGCTAGCTATGCGCTGCCCAGCCTGGGGGGCGTCCAAGGCAATGAATGGAGTCTGAACGCGCCCATATTCGGCGGTTTGATTAACGGTTTTTTGATGACACTGCTGTTGATCATGCGGGCGCGAAATCAGGAAAAGAATCTTCAGCAGGTGCGGCTCGAGCTGACGCTGGCTGAACATGAGGCCAACAGCGAAAGGCAGCGGCGTGAGGAAGAGGGGCGTTTTCTTGCCATGCTCACCCACGAGTTGAAGACGCCATTGGGCGTCGCCCGCATCAGCCTCGGCGCATCGAAGCTGAGCGGAGCGCATCGCGACCGCATCGAGCGGTCCTTGCTCAATATAGACGCGATCATTGAACGCTGCCGCATTACCGACCAGCTTGAGCATCGGCAACTGCTGCCGCAGGTCGAGTCGTGCGAACTTGTGGCCCTGGTCGACGAGTGCGTTTCCGTCAGCATTCATCCGGATCGCGTCAAGGTTTTGACAAGAAGCCCGGCGCCGATCAATTCGGACCCGGCGCTACTGGTCATTTGCGTAGCCAATCTTATGAACAATGCACTGAAGTACTCGCCTTTGACCTCAGATGTCACAGTCAGCGTCCGGCGGCAGGTGGCGACGGTCGGCAAGCCTTTGGAAGGATTCGTGATCTGCATCGGCAACCGCATCGGTTCCGCCGGAATCCCCGATGCTGCGCAGGTTTTTTCAAAGTATTACCGCAGCCCCGGCGCACGGAGAAAAAGCGGCTCAGGCCTTGGCTTGTACCTGACCCACAACATAGTCCAGTTGCTGGGCGGACAACTAACGTATAGGGTCGATGGCGACCAACTGGAGTTCTGTCTGTGGATACCAACCTGAGCATCGTTGTTATCGAAGACAACGACGATCTACGCGAAGCGACTGTTGAAGCCCTCATACAGGAGGGGCACCAAGTGCTTGGTCTGGATTGTGCCGAAGCCTTGCCCGAACTGACTTCGTGGCGTCGAATCGACCTGATGGTGGTCGATCTGAATCTGCCGGGCGAAGACGGGCTGGCGCTGACGCAACGTGTGCGGATGGTTCAGCCAGATATCGGCATCGTCATGGTGACCGCACGCAGCCTGACTGCCGACAAACGACGCGGCTATGACAGTGGTGCCGATATTTACATGACCAAGCCGGTGTCGCTGGAAGAACTCTGTGCGGCAATCCAGTCGCTGTCGCGTCGCCTGAAAGCCAATGCGATCCCTGCGGCCTGTCTGACGCTGGATCTTAACCGGCAAATGCTGTGCTGTCACAACCGGGTCGAGGTGCCTCTAAGCAGTCTTGAATCCGCGTTTCTGGCGGCATTCAGTCGGGCGGCCGAATGCCGCCTGGAAACCTGGCAATTGATCAGCATTCTCAACAAGGGCGGCGCCGAGGATCCAAAGGCCGCCATCGAAATCCTGATCGTTCGCTTGCGCAAGAAGTTGTTGCAGGCCGGTTGTGCAGAGATTGTCATCAAATCGATACGCAATTGGGGTTACCAGATGTCTCCCCGTCTCCTGCTGGTTTGATTACGCACTCCATCTGAAAGTTTCAGAAGGAAATATATTTAATGATTTTGTAGAATCTGTTTTATTCGGATTCTATGAGTGCTGTCATGCCTTGCTGTTTGCTTCGACGCCTGCCGGGATTGCCTGATCTTCCTGAATTCAGACGGCCTGACGGCGACCTCCACCTCTGAAGCCATGTCTGAAGGTGCCTTGAATGGTGCTTTCATGAATATGTGCGCGATTCCGTTTAATATGATAAATTTAATAAAAATATAGATATTGTTGAAGGATTTTTATGCTTCGTCGGCTGTCCCCTCTATTCTGGGTGTTGCTGGGCTCCTGCGTCATGGCCCAAAAGCTGTACGCCCAGACGGCTGGCGTGGACGCAGGCAGCTTGTTGCAGGAGTTCAAGGCCCGGCCGATGCAGCCCAATCTTGCCCCGCCTTCCAAACGGCTGACGGAAGAACCCAAGGTCTCGCCACCTCCGCCGCCAGGGGGCTTGTCCGTCAAGCTTGTCTCCGTCGATATCGAAGGTGATCTGCATGCCTTCAGCAAAGAGGAATTGCTGGCGGTGGTGGCCGACGAGATCGGCAAGACACTCAATCTGGCGCAATTGCAAGCCCTGGCCGAACGCCTGACCAAGTTTTACCACGATCATGGCTTCATGATGAGTCGAGCCGTCCTGCCGGCCCAGGACGTGACCGAAGGTCACGTGCGCATCGTCGTTCTGGAAGGCAGCGCCGATAGCCGGGAGCCGGTCCGGATTCGCGGCGATGGCTTGCGCCTGAACCGGAGCTTTGCCGCCGACGTGATGAAACAGGCGCTGGGTTCCGGCCCTTTGACCGAGCTGGCCTTGGAGCGCGGCTCGCTGTTGCTGTCCGATATTCCCGGTGTCAGTGCGACGAGCAGTCTCGAACCGGGGGACGAGCCAGGCAGCGTACGCGTCGTGATCAACGCCGCCGAAGACAAAATTACATCGGGCTCGATAACGCTCGACAACACGGGACCTCGCAGTACCGGCGCAGATCAACTGGGAATGAACTTGGCGATCAGCGATCCACTCGGCTTGGGCGATCAGACAAGCTTGAATCTGAAAACCTCTCCGGACGGAGGTGAAGCATTCGGTGCCCTGGGTTATTCGTTGCCGTTGGGCGATTCGGGTTTACGCCTGATCGCCAATGCCAGTCATTTGCAGTACCGGGCGATCGGCAGTTTGGCTGCGGCCCAGGCTACCGGCAGCGCCGACGAACAATCCCTGAATCTGCGTTATCCCCTGATACGCAGTCGTCTGGACAATCTCTGGCTGAGTATCGGACTCGACAATAAGCAGTTGATCAACAAGGCCTCCGGCCTTGAAACGTCCAATCGAGGTGTCCAGTCCTATGTCTTGGGGATTAACGGCGACCGATCCGATCCCTTGGACGGATCGATTTTTTGGTGGAGCGCCAACGGAACCCTGGGGCAACTCGATCTGGACGCCAACGCCAATGATCTGGCCTCCGATCAGGGCGCTACCGGCGCCCGGACCCAGGGTGAGTTCCTGAAGCTTTCCGTCAGCGCTGGCTATTCCGTTCAGCTCGATAACTATTGGAGCCTCATGCTGACCGGTATGGGGCAACTGGCCAACAAGAATCTGGGCACCTCCGAAAAAATCATCATCGGCGGTCCCTTTGGCGTGCGGGCCTATCCGGTGGGAGAGGGGCAGGGCGATGAGGGCCTGCGGCTATCGGCCGAAACGCGTTATTCGATGCTCCGGAGCGCAATGCTGGGTGAATTCAGCTTGCTTGGCTTGCTGGATTGGGGGCACATACGTCAGTACGTCAATCCGGGTCGTATCGTCATGACCTCGCCCAATACCTACGATTTGGCAGGCGCCGGCTTGGGCGTCATGCTCAGCAAGTCGAAAGCCTATGAATTCAGGGTGACCTGGGTTCATGCCCTGGGCAGCGATTCTGGTTTGACAGCCAGCGGTACCAACAACGACGGCAGTTATCGGGTCAGCCGTTTGTGGGCCAATCTGGACGTACCGTTCTGATTTTGCAAAAGAAACTCATGGCAATGGACATCGAGCCTGAATTGATTATCGAGAAACAACCAACATCATGAGCAAGCACGCCAGCATGAATCGTTCGTTCAAATTGGTCTGGAGCGAGTGCCGCCAAGCGTTTGTGGCGGTCGCCGAATTTGCCAAGGGCCATGTCAAGCGTGGCGGCGCCAGGCTGACCCTGCTCGGTTCTCTCATTCTGGGTGCCCTGGGGCCGCTGGCGGGGGTAGAGGCAGCTCCGCCGCCCATCGCCGCCACCGCCTTGCCGAGTGGCGCGCAGATTGCCGCCGGGCAGGCCAGCATTGCGCAAAGCGGTTCGGCGATGGTCGTCAATCAAAGCAGCCAGCAACTGATCACCAACTGGCAAAGTTTCAACATCGGTAAAAATGCCAGCGTGACCTTCGTGCAGCCCAGTAGCAGCAGCGCGGCCTTGAACCGGGTGCAATCGATGGACCCGACCCAGATTCTGGGTACCTTGAAGGCCAATGGCCAGATTTTCCTGATCAATCCCAGCGGTGTCTTGTTCGGCCAGGGCGCGTCGGTGGAGGTGGGTGGCCTGGTGGCCTCCACGCATGACATCAGCGATGCCAACTTCCTGCAGTCGCAAGCCCAGGGTGGGGCCGCCAATTTTGCGGCTTCGGGCATCAACACCGGCATCGTCGATAATGCCGGCAATATCCGCACGGCCGACGGCGGCTACGTGGTGCTGCTGGCGCCGCAGGTCAGCAACTCGGGTAGCATCAACACGCCGCAGGGCAGCACCGCCTTGATTGCGGCCAACAAGGTGAGCTTGCAACTGGCCGGCAACCAACTGGTGAGCTACAGCGTCAATCAGGGTGCGCTGAATGCCTTGGTGGAAAATAGCGGCAGCATCCAGGCGGCGGGTGGTTTTGTGGTGCTCTCGGCCAAGGCGTTCGATGCCTTGACGCAGTCCGTGGTGAACCAAAAAGGTCTGGTTTCGGCCAGCAGCATGACGGCCAAGGGCGGGCGCATCGTTCTCGAGGGAGACAATATCACCCTGGCTGCCGGCAGCCGCACCGAGGCAACGGGTTTGACGCAGGGCGGCAGCGTGCAGCTCACGGGGCAAACGGTCAATGTGCAGGGGGGCGTCGATGTCAGTAGCCAGGGGGCGGCGGGCAGCGTCTCGATTGCCGCTGCCGACACCGCGCAAATCGCTGGCGTCGTCGCCGCCAGTGGAGCAGTCCAGGGAGGCAGCGTGCACATCGACGCCAACCGGGTTCAACTGGCAAGCGGCGCCGGTATCGACGCCAGCGGCGGGGTGCAGGGCGGCCAGGTCAAACTGAGCGCCACCCAATCGGTAGAGATCGCCGGTAATGTCAACGCCATGGGCGGCACGGCCGGCAGCGACGCAACGGCCCAGGGGGGTGAGATCGATGTCGCCAGCCTCGGGCAGGTGATCGTGAATAATGCCCGCCTGGATGCGTCGGGTACCGCGCATGGCGGCCAGATCCAGATTCAGGGCGGGTTGCTCGATCCGCAGAACCCGATCAACAATCCCGCGGCCCCTGCACCGCTGGCGCCCCCCATGGTGGCGATCGGCGGCAACAGCCTGATCAGCACGCGCAGCCGTCGGGGGCAGGGCGGTACTGTCGGCATCGCCGGCGAGTCCATCGCCCTGCTCGACCAAACGGCAATCGACGCCAGCGGTGCGACCGGCGGCGGCACGGTATTGGTCGGCGGCGATTGGGCGGGCTCCGGCGCCATGGCGCAGGCCACCACCGTCACCATGGCCAGCGGCGCCCGTATCGACGCCAGCGCGCAGGATAATGGCAACGGCGGCATGATCGTGCTGTGGACCGACATCGGCAATGCCGCCGCCCTGACCACCGTGGCCGGTACCCTGACCGCCAATGCCGGGCCGAATGGCGGCGACGGCGGGCGGGTGGAGACCTCGGGTTACCGCATCGACGTCGGGGCAGCCCATGTCAGCGCCGGTGCCGCCCATGGAC
>JAJXVG010000078.1 GCA_021782315.1 Pseudomonadota bacterium
CAAGGAATGCTTCGTGGCCGGCGTGAACCCGAAGAAGGCCGGCGAGTCCATCTTCAATATCCCCATCTACGCATCGGTCAAGGAAGCCGCCGCCGAAACCGGCGCCACCGTTTCCGTCATCTACGTGCCGCCCCCGGGCGCCGCCGCCGCCATCTGGGAAGCCGTCGAAGCCGATCTCGACCTGGCCATCTGCATCACCGAAGGCATTCCGGTTCGCGACATGCTGATCCTGCGTAACAAGATGAAGGAAAAGGAAGCCAAGGGTGGCAAGAAGACCCTGCTGCTCGGCCCGAACTGTCCCGGTCTGATCACCCCCGATGAAGTGAAGATCGGCATCATGCCGGGGCACATCCATCGCAAGGGCCGCATCGGCGTCGTTTCGCGCTCCGGCACCCTGACCTACGAAGCGGTCGGCCAACTGACCGAAATCGGCCTCGGCCAATCGTCCGCGGTCGGTATCGGCGGCGACCCGATCAACGGTCTGAAGCACATCGACGTCATGAAGGCCTTCAACGACGATCCGGATACCGACGCCGTCATCATGATCGGCGAAATCGGCGGTCCGGACGAAGCCGAAGCCGCCATGTGGTGCAAGCAGAACATGAAGAAGCCGATCGTCGGCTTCATCGCCGGTGTCACCGCGCCGGCCGGCAAGCGCATGGGTCATGCCGGTGCCTTGATTTCCGGCGGCGCCGACACGGCCGATGCCAAGCTCGCCATCATGGAAGAATGCGGCTTCAAGGTGACGCGCAACCCGTCCGAAATGGCCAAGCTGCTCAAGGCCATGCTGTAATATTCCGGCCTGGTTCAGCAAACGGGGCGGGCCTTTTGGCCCGCCTTTTTTATATCCGCCGATCCCGTCGCCGCGATGCCGGCGAGGGGAAAGCTTGGTTGAGGAATCGATCATGGCCTTGTTTCTTTCGGAAGACGACGTCAAAAAGCTGTTGACCGTCGATATGGCGCTCGAAGCGGTCGAGTCGGCCCATCGCGACCTCGCCCTGGGCGCGGCGGTCGATACGCCGCGCGCACGCAGCCGCCTGCCGCAAACGGCGCTGCACATCCTGCAGGGTGCGCTGCCCGCCCAGGGCGTGATCGGTTACAAGGCCTATACCAGCAACAAGAGCGGCAACCGTTTCCTGGTCCATTTGTTCGACGCCGCCAGCGGCCGGCTCAAGGCGGTCATCGAGGCGGACTACCTGGGCATGATCCGCACCGGTGCGGCGAGCGGCCTGGCCGCTCGCTGTCTGGCCCGTCCCGATGCCCGGGTGGCCGGCGTTTTCGGCGCCGGTTGGCAGGCCGAGGGACATGTCCGGGCGATCTGTGCAGCCCTGCCATTGACGCGGGTCAAGGTCTTCAGCCGCCGGGCGGAGTGCTTGCAGTCCTTTTGCCGGCGGCTGAGCGAAATCACCGGCGTCGCCGTGGTGCCGGCCGAAGATCCCGAGGCAACGGTGCGCGGCAGCGACATCGTCGGGACGGTGACGACGGCGGCTCACCCCCTGTTCGACGCGGCCTGGCTTGAACCCGGGACCCATGTCAATGCCGCCGGTTCCAACTCGCTGATTCGCCAGGAGCTGTCCGAATCCGCCGTTAAGCGCTGCCAGCTGGTGGCGGTCGATTCGGTACCGACGGCATTGGCCGAGGCGGGCGACCTGCTGCCGCTCCTTGAGAAGGGGCGCCTGCATTCGCGCCAACTGGTCGAGCTCGGGGAGGTTATTGTCGGGCGCCATGCCGGGCGTACGACGGCCGAGCAGATCACCCTGTTCGAATCCCAGGGCATGGCCATCCAGGACCTCGCGGTGGCGCTGCGCGTGCTGGCCGCAGCGGAGCCGCTCGGTTTGGGTCGGGAATTGCCGATGTAATAATGAATTTGACCGAATAGCGACAACGGGTAAAAATGATAAAGCTTTGCATTTACTAACAGTTTCGCCTGTGGAGAAATAATGATCGGGTCGGTATGCGGAGAGTCAGGCTGGCTACTCGAGCGGCGTTGCCCGGGGCTGCCCGAATGAAGCTGGCCGACGCCCTGGAAATGGTGACGCGTACCGATCCGGGCATGGTCCGCTCGCATAACGAAGATGCGCTCTATGCCAATGCCGGCCTGGGTATCGGCATACTGGCCGACGGCATGGGCGGCTATAACGCCGGCGAGGTCGCCAGCGGCATGGCGACCATGCGGCTGGCCGAGGATCTGGCGCGCATTATCGTTTCCGAGGCCGAGCATGGGCGAAGCTTGAGCGATCCGGCGGTGGTCGGGCAACATATCGTCGACGAGATCGGCGCCACAAACCAGACCATCTTCAATGCCTCGCACAGTTGTGCGCAATATGCCGGGATGGGAACGACCCTGGTCATGGCCTGGTTTTACAACAACCGGATGAGTGTCGCCCATGTCGGCGATTCGCGCCTGTATCGCTTGCGCGACAAAAATCTCGAGCTATTGACCCGCGACCATTCCCTGCTCCAGGAACAACTGGACGACGGCATCATCACCGCCGAGCAGGCGCGCCATGCCGAGTACCGGAACCTGGTGACGCGAGCCCTGGGCGTCGACCCGGCGGTCGAGGTCGAGGTCAACGACTACGAGATGCGTCCGGGCGACATCGTCCTGCTTTGCTCCGACGGCTTGAACGACATGATCGATGATGACGAAATCGCCCTTTCCTTGAGCACCCTGGCGGGGAACCTGCCACTGGCGGCGGAGCACCTGGTCAACCTGTCGAATGACAACGGCGGCCGGGACAATGTTTCGGTGATCCTGGTCAAGGTGCTCGGCGACTATGGATCACCAGGGGCGTGGTGGCAGCGGCTGCTGGCCCGATTGAAGTGAGGTAGGCAAGATGGCAAAATTGATTCTTTCGATGGACGGTCTGGTGCTCAAGGAGATCGCGCTCAACCAGGAGCGCCTGAGCATCGGGCGCAAACCGCAGAACGACATCCAGATCGACAACCTGGCCATTTCCGGCGAGCATGCCGTGGTCGTCACCATCCTCGCCGACTCCTTTCTTGAAGACCTGAACAGCACCAACGGCACCCTGGTCAACGGTCAGCCGGTCAAGAAGCATTTCCTGCGCAACAACGACGTGATCGAACTGGGCAAGTACAAGCTCAAGTACGTATCCGATCTGCAGGCCGGCGCGGCCGCCAGCGATTTTGAAAAAAACGCGGCCATTCGTTCGGGAACGCTGCGCATGCCATCCGAACTGCAACTGGCGCCGGGCGAAAACCTGGGCCGTTCCGGTGTCGGCATGGCCTCTCAGGCGAAGCCGCCGATGGCCGGCCTGGCAGCCGCCGTCCAACTGCTCAACGGGCCCAACGCCGGCAAGGAGCTGGATTTGACCAAGACCCTGACGACGCTCGGCAAGCCCGGTCTGCAGGTCGCGGTCATCGCCCGGCGACCGCACGGCTACTTCATCACCCATGTCGAGGGGCACAAATTCCCCATCCTCAACGGCCGGGTGCTCGATGCCCAAGCCGTCCCCCTGGGCGATCACGACATCATCGAGATCGCCGGCATCAAGATGGAATTCTTCCTCAAGGACTGACGCCGCTTTTTCGCGGCCGGCCGAGCCGGCGGCGCAGGGGAGAGGGTACAATCAGCCGTGGTCGGCAACCGGGCAATCGGCGGGGCGGCCTAATCTACCGTCAGGTCTGACAAGCATGAAGCTTCGCGTACTCGGTTGCAGCGGCGGCATCGGTGGCCGACACCACCGAACCACCTCCTTTCTGGTCGATCACGACATCCTGATCGATGCCGGCACCGGCGTCGGGGAATTGTCGATCGCCGAACTGGCGGGCATCGACCATGTCTTCCTGACTCATTGCCACCTCGATCACATCGCCAATCTGCCGATGATGATCGATGCCGTCGCCGACCGCCGCAGCAAACCGCTGCTTGTGTACGGTACCGAGGCGGTGCTCGACAGTCTGCGCAGGCACATATTCAACTGGGAAATCTGGCCGGATTTCGCCAGCGTGCCCTCGGCCGAGCGGGCATTCATGCATTACCGGCCGCTGGTGATCGGCGAACCCGTCGTCCTGGCCGGGCGCCGCATCACGGCCCTGCCGGTAGCCCACACCGTGCCCGCCGTCGGCTACTGTCTGGATTCCGGTGCGGCAGCCCTCGCCTTCTCCGGCGACACCGGCCCCTGCGACGCCTTCTGGCAAGCGCTCAACGGCATTCCCAATCTGCGCCACCTGATTGTCGAATGCGCCTTCCCCAACCGCGAGCGGAGCCTGGCCGAGCTATCCAAGCATTTCTGGCCCGACAGGCTGGCCGGCGAACTGAAAAAACTTCGTCACCCCTGCCGGATTCACATCACCCACCTCAAACCCGGCCAGACCGAAACGACCATGGAAGAAATCGGCCGCTGCCTCGGCGATTTTTCGCCCGACCTGCTTCAGAACAACCGGGTTTTCGAGTTCTGAGGGCAGGTTTTCCGTTGCGGAGAGGCTGCATGGCCCGGACTTGGTCGGGCAGCTTTTCCCGGGAGGCGACGGGGCTGGTCAAAACACGGCGGGGTGCGTCTCACAAATAGGTAATTTGTCAAATTTGCCACATGCATTTCACCATGTCTGCCGCATTATGTCTGCCTTGTGTGACGTGAATTGTCACTTTTTTTGTTATTTATTTGGCCGGCGTATTATTTTTGCGCGCAAAAAATGTTCAAGGCCATGAATGGTAAAGGGTTTTTAAAATTCGTTGCGATTTTCGGCGGCCAGTGAATATCTGGCACACAAACTGTTACATGTAAGTCAGCGGCTTTCCCGCCTTTTCACTTCAAGGAGATGCAAATGAAGACTGTTCAACAAGGTTTTACCCTGATCGAACTGATGATCGTCGTGGCCATCATCGGCATCCTGGCTGCCGTGGCCCTGCCGGCTTACCAGGATTACACGGTGCGTGCGAAGGTGACTGAAGTAATTCTGGCGGCTTCCGGAGCTAAAACCGGTGTGGCGGAAGCGGCAGCAACGTTTGGGGCTCTCCCGGATGCAGCGAGTTATACCCCGGTTAGTCAAGTGTCAAAATACGTTTCTGGTGTTGCTTGGGATGGGACTCTTATTACCGCTACTGCCACGGGTGATGCAAAAATAACCGGTAATACGATTACTTTGACCCCGACGATGGATCCTTCGACCGGTGTTTTGACTTGGGTTTGTGCTGGCACTATCGACTCCAGATACCGCCCCGCAAGCTGCAAATAATTGGTAGTAATTGTCGTTTAATGGCCCCCCGTTTTGGGGGGCTTTTTTATGCGGCCCTGTTTATCAAAGGATTGTTACTGACTGGCATGATGGAAATTTTTAAAATCGAGAGGCTATGATTCGTACAAAACCGATGACGCTATTCTGGTTGTTGGCATGGGCTTCACTTCTGTCTGCGGGGTGGTTGCTACCCAATCACTATGCGCCATGGTCGGCATTTCACATTGATGCCTATATCGCGACTTGTTTATTGTTAGGAGCATCGGCTACCGTTATTCGTTCGTCTAAACCAGTAGAGTGGCACGGCATAACGCTAGTGGCGACCATGCTTATATTCGTTCCTGGCTTGCAATATCTCTTCGGGCTGGTGATGCTTGCGGGGACTGCTTGGATTGCTACCGCATATCTATTTGCTTTCGTTGTAGCTCTGTTAATTGGAGCACATTGGGAATCTGCTAGCTCTAATCAACTGGTTGATGGATTATTTCTGGCGATTGGTATTGCTGCCATTATTTCGGTGGGATTGCAACTACACCAGTGGCTGGATCTGGATTCGTTTGAAATCTGGATTCTTAGAAACAACACCGGCCGACCCTTTGCCAACATCGGGCAGCCTAATCAGTTGGGAACACTCTTGCTGTGGGGGGGGCTTGCAGTCGCTTGGGGAGTGGTTCGCAAATGCATAGGCTTGTGGTCCGCTCTCTTGGCAGCAATTTATATTTTATTTGGCCTTGCGCTGACGCAGTCTCGGACTGTTTGGCTAGCCATCGCGATTTTGATGAGTGGAGTTTGGATTTGGCGCCGGCTTTGGGCGGATAAGAGAACGGTTTGGATTGTTACTGGATTGGGTATTTATTTCGTGGTTTGTGTACTTTCTATTGCTTCGCTGGCGGAATCGCAAAGAGAGGTGGTTCGAGTCTCTGGAGAACTCCGGCTAGTGGCATGGCCGATGTTTTTTGATGCGGTATGGAAGCATCCTCTTATGGGTTATGGCTGGAATCAAATTGCACTTGCCCAACTGAGTGTGGCAATCGATCATCCAACTCTTAACACGCTTTTTTCTCACTCACACAATCTATTTCTCGATTTTGCCTTATGGTGCGGTATACCTATCGGGCTCCTTTTATCAGCCTATCTGGTGTCGTGGTTTTGGCTGCGTATTCGTACCGTTAATTGCCCAGAAAATGCGATATTAATATTGTTTTTGCTTGTGGTGGCTAATCATGCAATGTTCGAGTATCCGCTTCACTACGCATATATCTTGCTGCCAACCGGGATGATTATGGGGGTTCTCAATGTTCGGCTAGATGCGAAGGTGATCCTAATTACGGGGCGCTGGAGTCTGGTCGTGGTTTGGGTTATTGCAGCAGTATTTCTGGGACAAATTATTCGTGATTACTAGCGAGTGCAGTCTCCATACGATGCGATTCTGTTTGAGTGGGCTCATATTAAACATGAGGGGGGGAACACTCCACCCGACGTAGTGCTATTGACACAATTGCGCGATTTTATTCGACTGGCACGCTTTGAGCCAACGACAGGAATGAGTGTTGAGGAACTGAATTGGGTGCGAAGTGTTACCAGCACCTATCCTAGTTCGGCGGCCTTTTTCAAGCTTGCTTCTTCGCTGGCGATGAATGGTCAGCCAGAAGAAACAACGCTATGGTTGAGAAGGGTGTGCAAGGTCGAATCCAAAACTCAGTGCGAGGCTGTTAGAGCGGGATGGGCGAGCCTGTCACTGAAAAATCCATTGGTCGCAGCTATCCCGTGGCCCCAATAGCATTCAGGATGCTGAGTTTGTTTGTTTTTTCAGGGAATGCTCTGCGCCAGCCAGGTTTGCAAAACCTCCGGCAATTCCTCGACCAGCAGGGCATGGCGACCCGAGATCCAGCCGTGCACCGGCCCGGCGGGATGGCCTGCCAGGGCTTCGACGATCAGGGTTTCCGCCGTGATGTGGTCGTTGATCAGGCCCAGTTCGTCCTGTAACTGGGCCAGCGCGGCGAGGTAGGGTTTCAGGCGGCGCTGGGGGAGCAGGGGGGCGAAAAATTCCAGGGAGTAGCGCAGCTTCTTGAAAGCGATGCGCATCTTGTGGCGCTCTTCCGGGTTCAGTTCGGCATGGCGGGATGCCAGCCGGCGGGCTTTGCGGGCGTAGGCGGCGATCTGCTGCCCGGCGAAATCCTTGAGCGGAAGCGGGGCGGTGTCGTCCAGCGTGTAGATGGCGGCGGTGAACTCGAGCAGCAGGCGGGGGTATTCGCTGACCGCGAGCAGGCCGATGACCGATTTACGGGCGTTGCCCGCCCTGCCTTGGGCCGCCTTGCGCAAGCGCTTGATGTCGCGGTGCTCGGGAAAGGCTGCGGCAATGGGGGGCAGGGTTTCCTCGAGAAAAACGTCCCAGTTGCGCGTGTCGCCCAGCGCGCCGGCCAGGGTGCGCCAGGTCTGGCCGTAGGCGGCGACGAATTCCGGCGGCAATACGGGGGCGAAAAGTTTGATTGCGGAGCGCAGGCGGCGAAGCGCAACGCGGGCCTGGTGGACGAATTCCGCTTCGCCGCCGATGAGCAGGCCGCTTTCGTTGCGCTGGAAGTGCTCCAGGCAAGCCAGGGCGACGCTGCGGAAGGCTTCGACCGGCGTCTGGGTTTCGACGATCGGCACCGGTTTGCTCTTGAAGGGACGGAGCGCTTCGTTCAGGAAGAGCTTGTAGCCGCGTTCGGCCTTGCTGGCGATGGCGGGAAAGAGGTCTATCCCTTGTTGCAGTTCGCGGGTCAGGGCGAAGATGTCGTCGACCCTGCCGGAGAGCAGTTCGAGTTCGACCTCGCAGATGGCGGTTCGCCGGCCGCCGCTTTCGATGTGGCCGCGGTCGATGGCGAGTTCGATCTGCGATTCGCCAAAGGGGAGGCGCCAGATCCGGCGATGGAAATCGGTGGTGAAGATGGCCTCGAGGCGCTCGCGCCTTGCTTCGAGGAATTGCCGGAAGTCCTCGGCATCGACGTGGCTGAAGTCGAAAACGCCGGGCGTCGCCGGCGTTTCCCATTCGCTGCGCATGGCCAGGCCGCCGCTTGCCGGTTCGGCTGATTTGACCGTGCATAGCCATTGCCAGCCTTTTTTGCGGAAACGGACGGCAACGCGCCGGGCGTGAAGTTCCAGCCCGGGCGTGTCGAAATAGGTGTTCAGCAGGTGCTGCTTCAGCGGCGGCGTCCCGGCGAGCAGGGGGTGGGCGGCCAGTTGGCGGGCGGCCTTGGGGTCGAGTTGAAGCTTGAGTTCGATTTCGGTTGTCATCAGGTTAATTCCTCGGCACTGCAGGTCCGGTGGCGCCGTCAACACCCAGTTCCGGCAGGATGGCCAGTTCTCCGGCCGTCCGGACGTCTTCGGCGATAACCGTCAGCCTCCTATTATGCGCTGTGTGGCAGAGATTTTTGATGAATGCCCGGTTTCCGGCCATGGTATCGATGGCGCGGATGAAGCTGCCGTCGATTTTCAGGTAATCCAGTTCGATGTCCGGCAATCGGCCGGTGGCGGCGAACTGTCGACCGAAATGCTCGATGCCGAGGCGGCAGCCGAGGGGGTGCAAGGCATTGCAGAAAGTCCGGAACTCGGCGGGATGTTTGTTCGCAGCGATTTCCGAAACCTCCATCCAGAGGCGCGGGGCAAGATCCCTGTGACTGGCGACCCGTGCGAACAGGCGGGCGCGGAACGACGCGTCCCGGATCGATTGGCCGGACAGGTTGACCGCAACCGCCGGGGTGCCGGCTGAGATGCGTTCCAGCGCCAGGCGGAGCGCGGCGAGGTCGAGTTCGGCGGTCATCGCCAGGCTTTCGGCCATGGGGATGAAGTTGGCGGCGGTGAGCCATTCGCCGTTTTCGACGGCTTGCAGACGGAGCGGGCATTCGAGATGGAGCAAGCGGCCGGCCTGACCGGCGACGGGAAAGTCGACCAGGCGCAGGCGTTGGGAGCGGATGGCGCCATCGAGCAATTTTTTCCAGTCGGCGTTCGAGCCTGGCTGTGCCTCACCGCTTTGCTCGACGTGCTGCCAGGCCAGTCCGCCTTGCCTTGCGGCAGAATCCAGCGCGTCGCCGACGCGGGCGAGCAGGTCGTCGGCGGACTGGCCATGCAGGTAGATGCCGCTGGCGAGGTGGCCGACGCGCTCGCCGTCGATCAGGCCGGCGACCGCGAAGCCATGCAGGGTATGGAGCAGGTTTTCGGCGGCCGGGGCCGGGTCCCGGGTGCCGGGCAGCAACAGGGCGAAGTCGGTGTCGTTGAGGCGGGCGGCGGCGGCATGGTGCGTTATTCCGGCCTGTTGGTTCAGTAGGAGAGCGATTTGCCGGAGCAGTCGGTCGGCCGTTTCGCTGCCGAGCCGTTGTCGGATGCCTACAAGGTCGGTGAGGCGCAACATGAGCAGCGAGCCGGAGACTGGCGCCTCGCGGTCGACGAGCGCGGCGCCCAGGCAGTCCATGAACCGGGGGCCGCCGGCGAGCCCGCTCGGCTCGTCGGGGGCGGCTTGTGCCGGCCGCGCCGCTTCTTCGGCGAACATTTCCCGCTCCCGTTCGGTCATGGCATTGATGTCAGGCGCCGGACGGAGCGGAACAGGCATGTCGCGATCGATCGGCGGTGGGGGCAATTCCCGGCCTGCCCGGAATTAATTGCTGGACTCGACCGGGGCGATGAAGACGTAACCTTGTGAACGCAGGGTCTTGATGAAATTGCTGCCATCGGTCTGTTTGCCCAGGATGCGCCGGATCTGGCTGACATGGACGTCGATGATGCGGTCATAGGGTGCGTATTCCCGCCGGAGAACGCGCGACAGCAATTCGCGGGAGAGCGGCTCGAAGGGGTGTTCAAGGAAGGCGGTTAGCAGCGCGAAGCCGGATACGCCAAGCGGCGCCGGCTCGCCGCCGGCCAGGGTCAGTTCGCGCGAGGCGGTGTCGAGTATCCAGTCCCCGAAATGCATGCGGCGCATGTCGTTGCGAATCGACGCCTTGTTGCGTTGGGTCCGGCGCAGCAGGCCGCGGGTGCGTGCCAGCAATTCGCGCATGTTGCACGGCTTGGGCAGGAAATCGTCGGCGCCGATCTCAATGCCGATAATGCGTTCGATTTCGTCGGAGCGAATCGAGTGGATGAGAACGGGGACTTCGGATTGCAGGCGCAACTGGCGGAGCAGTTCGAGTCCGTCGGCGTCCGGCAGGCTCAAATCAAGGATGATGACATCGGGCTTGTCGTCGAGCCGTCGCCACATCGCGGCGCCGGTTTCGGCGTAGATGCTGTCGATACCCGCCGTCGCCAGGGTCGAACCCAGTACGCGCCGGGTGGCCGGATCGTCTTCAACAATTAGCGCAATTTGACGCATGGTTCTTGGTCTCGATAGTACAAGATAATAAGGATTGTAATCCAATGTAAAACAAAGGAAATGTTTTACTATTCTTTAACAATGAGTCGTGTTTGCCGAGCGACAATTAGCTCGGTTTTCGTGCATATCCCCGGCGCCCATTTTTTCTTTTCTGGCATTTGATGATGATTCCTCGTTCCCTGACAGGTTTTGACGTGAATGCCGCCGTCGGACGGATGCTTGATCGGCCGGAACTCTGGTGGGAGGCGCTCGGTCTCTTCGTGGAACATTTCGCCGACTGGGAGTCGTCCTGGCGGGGAAGCGTCGGCGACGACGCGCTGGAGCGCAAGCGTGTCCATGCCCTGCGCAGCGGCGCGGTAAATGTCGGGGCGCTCGATCTGGCCGAGGTGGCGGGTACTCTCGAAGCGGTGTTGTTGAAGCGTGCGGCGGGGCAGATGGCTGAGGTTCCGGCCGGCTTGCGCGAGCGCTTGCAGGATTGTTTTTGCCGCACCTGGACGGTGGCGGCCAGCGCCAGGCGCGAACAGGAGGGAGCTTGGAGGGCGCAGGGATGACGCCGGATACAGGGACCGTTTCATTGCGCGCTCGCCTGGCGCGCATCAATTTTTATGCTTCCCTTCTGGCGATCGCTTTTCTCAGCGTGTTGGTGCTGGGTACCCTGGGCTGGGCGACGATGCGCGAGCAGATCGAGGAAGGCTACCTGCGTCTCGAATTTCTCAACCAGGGCCTCGGCTTGGCGCTGGCCAACGATAATCGACCGGCGGTCGACCAGCGGTTTGCCGTATTGCGCACCTTGCCCGAGGTGCGATCAGCGGCATTGTTTCGCGACGATCTTTCGCTGTTTGCGGCATACGACCGCTCGGCTTCCGGGAATGATGTGCCGCCCGTGCTGATCGAACCGGTCAGCGGGCATCGCTTCTCCTGGGGAACGATCGATTTTCTCGTGCCGGTCGGCATGGTCGACCTGCCGCTCGGGCGTTTGCGGCTGAGCATGCTCCTGCGCCATGAAGGGGACATGGGACTGGTCGCGCAACGTTCGGGGTGGTTGCGGCTGAGTATCGATCTGGGCAGGGTATATCGGCGCTTCCTGGTCTATCTCGGTTTGATCCTGCTGGAAATGGCTGTCGCGCTGAGTATCGCCTTGCGTTTCCAGGGGCGGCAGGTCGAAAGGCTGATGACGCCATTGCAGGATTTGACCCGGAACATGGCCGAAGTATCGATCGGTCACCGCGATACCCGTGCCGCCAATAGCGAGGTGACGGAAATCGCGCAACTGGCCAACGGCTTCAACCAGATGGTCGAGGAGATCCACGAACGGGATCACTGGTTGTCGACCCATCTCGGCAACCTGGAACAGATCGTCGAACAGCGAACGCGCGAGTTGCGCCTGGCCAAGGAGCAGGCCGAGGCGTGCAGCATGGCCAAGAGCGAATTTCTGGCGAACATGAGCCATGAGATCCGGACGCCGATGAACGGGGTGCTGGGTATGACCGAGCTGTTGCTGAGTACCGAACTGCTACCGAACCAACGCCAGTTCGTCGAAGCGGTGGAGCGTTCAGGCAGGCACCTGCTGGCGATCATCAACGACATCCTCGATTTCTCGAAAATCGAATCCGGCAAGTTGGAACTCGATAGCCTCGAATTCGACCTGCGCCAACTGCTGGAGGAATCTCTGGAGCTGTTTTCGCAGCCGGCACGGAAAAAGGGCCTGGAACTGCTGGCCGATCTGCCGCCGGATGAAGCGCTGCCGGTGCGCGGCGACCCCCTTCGCCTGCGGCAGATCATCGTCAATCTGCTCGGCAATGCAGTCAAATTCACCGCCAGCGGGGAAATCTTCCTGCGCTTGCGCATTCTCGAACGTTCAGACGATGGCCTGTCATTCGCATTGAGCGTGAGCGATACCGGGATCGGCATTTCGTCGGAAGCGCAGGAACGCATTTTTGAACACTTCTCCCAGGCCGACGGTTCGACGACGCGTCAATACGGCGGTACGGGGCTGGGGCTGGCCATCTGCCGGCGCCTGGTCGACCTGATGGGAGGTCGCCTCGGCGTCGAGAGCGAACCCGGCCAGGGGGCGAGTTTCACCGTCGAGTTGCTGCTGCCGTGCGGACGCATGCCAGCCAAGCTGTCCAAGGCGCGAGAAGCAGATGCGCCGGGAGTTGCCGGCCAGCGTTTGCTGGTTATCGACGATACCCCGGCTCATTGCGACATTCTGCGCGGTCAGCTGCAGCGGCGCGGTTTCGTCGTGGATACGGCCGTTTCCGGCGGGCAGGCCCTGGCCATGGCGCACATGGCCAGGGCCGACGGACAACCCTACGCGCTCTTCCTGCTCGATATGGACATGACTGAAATGCCCGGCGTCGACCTGGTGCCGGCCCTGCTCGCGGACAACAAGCCGTTGCCGGCGCGGATAATCGTTTTTTCCTCGGCCCCCGAGATGGCGGCCCGTTTGCAACAGGCCGGACTCGCCGTCGCCGCCTGCCTGGCCAAGCCGCTGCGTCAGGCCGACCTGTTCCAGGCCGTGGCGTTTGCCTTCGATCCCGGCAAGGCGAAGGAGAAATCGGCGCAGGCGGCCGTCTGTAAGTTGCGCGGGCGGGTCCTGATCGCCGAGGACAATGAAAGCAACCTGATCGTTGCGCGCGCCCAGCTTGAACGCATGGGACTCGAGGTGCTCGTCGCGGCGGATGGGCAGCAGGCGCTGGACCTGCTGGTCGGCGAGGCGGTGGATCTGGTCCTGATGGATTGCCAGATGCCCCTGGTCGACGGTTTTGCGGCGACCGCGACGCTACGCCGGCGAGAGGCCGGCAGCGGCCGGCATTTGCCGGTCATCGCATTGACCGCCAACGCGATGAAGGGCGACCGCGAGCGCTGCACCGAGGCCGGCATGGACGACTATCTGGCCAAACCCTACTCCGGAGATGAGTTGCATGAGGTTCTGATGCGCTGGCTGCCGGTCGAGCGGCGCACGTCGTCTCCCCCGGAGGATATTGCGCCGTCCGCCAGGCCGCCGCTGATCGCAGCGAGCTGCGATGCGCCGCTCGACCCGGGGGCTTTGGAAAAACTGCGCACCCTGTTGCCGACGGGAGCGGACGCTTTGATTCGTCAGGTCATGAGCGCCTATCTGAAGGCGGCGGAGCGTGAGAAGGGGCGGCTGGAACAGGGGCT
>JAJXVG010000282.1 GCA_021782315.1 Pseudomonadota bacterium
AAGAAGGACGGCGTTCCCTTCCAGGGCGGCCAGGCCAGCGATTATCCCTTCGTCCTCGGCCAGGGCATGATGCTGCCCGACTTCGAAAATGCCGTCGAAGGCGCCAAGGCCGGAGAATCCAAGACTTTCGACCTGACCTTCCCGGCCGACTATCACGCCCAGGACATGGCCGGCCAGACCGTCCAGTTCGAGATCACCGTCAAGCAGGTCCAGGCTCCGGTCCTGCCTGAACTGGACGCCGAGTTCGCGACCAGCATGGGCATCGCCGACGGCGATGTCGCCAAGATGCGCAGCGAGATCGAAGCCAATCTGAAGCGCGAAGTGAAGCGCCGCATCGAAGGCAAGCTGAAGGATCAGGTTATGGAAGCCCTGATCAAGGCCAACCCGATTTCCGTGCCGGCCTCGCTGGTCGACATGGAAATCCAGCGCCTGATGCAGGCTGCACGCCATGACATGGAACAGCGTGGCATGAAGATCAAGGATATGCCGATTCAGCCCGAATGGTTCGCCGACCAGGCCAAGCGCCGCGTCGTGCTTGGCCTGATCCTTGCTGAGGTCGTGAAGGCGGAAAAGCTTCAGGCCAATCCCGAACAGGTCCGTGCCATGGTCGAGGAAAACGCCCAGAGCTACGAGCATCCGGAAGAGGTCATCCGTTGGTATTACGCTCAACCGCAACGTCTTCAGGAGGTCGAGGGCGTCGCCATCGAGAACAACGTCGTCGCCTGGGTCCTGAGCAAGGCCAAGGTCACCGACAAGGCTGCAATTTTTGATGAACTGATGGGCCAGAAGCAGTAATCTAGTGTAGTGCTAGACCTTGTCGCAAAAGCGACAATCGTCTTGAATGTAAACAATGAGCACAAGGGCTGACATGAATATCGAGAACACAAGCAACTGGGACCCGCAGGCACTGGGCCTGGTCCCCATGGTGGTTGAACAGAGCGGACGCGGTGAGCGCGCGTACGACATCTATTCGCGCCTGCTGAAGGAGCGCGTGATCTTTCTTGTCGGCCCGGTCAACGACGCCAGCGCCAACCTGGTCGTCGCCCAATTGCTGTTCCTTGAGGCGGAAAACCCGGACAAGGATATTTATTTCTACATCAACTCGCCGGGCGGTTCGGTCACCGCCGGCATGTCGATCTACGACACCATGCAGTTCATCAAGCCCGATGTGTCGACCCTGTGCATCGGCCAGGCCGCCTCGATGGGTGCCTTCCTGCTCAATGCCGGCGCCAAGGGTAAACGTTTCGCCCTGCCCAATTCCCGCGTCATGATTCACCAGCCGCTGGGCGGTTTCCAGGGCCAGGCTTCCGACATTGCCATCCATGCCAAGGAAATCCTGTCGATCCGCGACCGGCTGAACCGGATCATGGCGGAGCACAGCGGCCAGCCGCTGGAGCGCATCGAGAAGGACACCGATCGCGACAATTTCCTTTCGGCAGCCGAAGCAGCAGAATACGGACTGATCGACAAGGTACTGACCCGCCGCGACGCGGCTTGAACGGAGATCCCAGGATGACCAAAGGCAGCCCGGAAAAACTTCTTTACTGCTCCTTCTGCGGAAAGAGCCAGCATGAAGTCAAAAAACTCATCGCCGGCCCGTCGGTGTTCATCTGCGACGAATGCATCGCGCTCTGCAACGACATCATCCGCGACGAACTGCCGGAAGAAGCCGCCAAGGCCGGCCGTTCGGACCTGCCGACGCCGCGCGAAATTTGCTCGATTCTCGACCAGTACGTCATCGGCCAGGAAGTCGCCAAGCGCATCCTCGCCGTCGCAGTCTATAACCATTACAAGCGCTTGCGCCATACGGCAAAGAACGCCGGTGAGGTCGAACTGGCCAAGAGCAACATCCTGCTGGTCGGCCCGACCGGTTCGGGCAAGACCCTGCTTGCCCAGACGCTGGCCCGCCTGCTCAACGTACCCTTCGTCATGGCCGATGCGACGACCCTCACCGAAGCCGGCTATGTCGGCGAGGACGTCGAGAACATCATCCAGAAGCTGTTGCAGAAGTGTGACTACGACGTCGAAAAAGCCCAGCAAGGCATCGTATATATCGATGAAATCGACAAGATTTCGCGCAAGTCCGACAATCCGTCGATCACCCGTGACGTGTCCGGCGAGGGAGTCCAGCAGGCCCTGCTCAAGCTGATCGAAGGCACGGTCGCCTCGATTCCGCCGCAGGGGGGCCGCAAGCATCCGAACCAGGACTTCGTTCAGGTGGACACCACCAATATCCTGTTCATTTGCGGCGGCGCCTTTGCCGGCCTGGAAAAGATCATCCTCAACCGCTCCGAACGGGGCGGCATCGGTTTCGGCGCCGAGGTCAAGAGCAAGGACGACAAGAAGGCGGTCGGCCAGGTACTGCTCGATGCAGAGCCGGAAGACCTGATCAAGTTCGGCCTCATTCCCGAGTTGATCGGCCGCCTGCCGGTGGTCGCCACCCTGCAGGAACTTGAAGAACCTGCCTTGGTCCAGATTCTGACCGAACCGAAGAACGCACTGATCAAGCAGTACCAGAAGCTGTTCGGCATGGAGGACGTCGAACTCGAGGTCCGCCCCGGCGCCCTATCCGCCATCGCCAAGAAGGCACTGGCCCGCAAGACAGGCGCCCGCGGACTGCGCTCCATCATCGAACACGCCCTGCTCGACACCATGTACGAACTACCCGGCATGGAGAATGTCGAAAAGGTCGTTATCGATGAAAACATGATTGCCGGCGACACCCCGCCCCTGCTCATTTATGCGGATCAGCCAAAGGTTTCCGGCTCCAACTGAACCGGGACTTGAATTGCGGTTCTCCGTCCCCACCTAGGGGGCACATACCTATTTCAAAGGCATCGTAATGTCGAACCCCAACACGCTTCCGGAAACCGTCGAACTGCCGCTGCTGCCGCTGCGCGATGTCGTAGTTTTCCCGCACATGGTCATTCCGCTCTT
>JAJXVG010000079.1 GCA_021782315.1 Pseudomonadota bacterium
CATCGAGAACATTACGCGACGCAAGGAACTGATGGCGGAACTGGAAGAAGCCAAAATGGCCGCAGAGGCTGCCAACCGTGCAAAGACCCTGTTCCTCGGCAACATGTCGCATGAAATGCGTACCCCGCTGCACCAGATTACCGGAATTGCTTCGATGTTCCGGCGCGACGCCTTGACGGAGAAACAAAGCCATCGCTTGGGCCTTCTCGATGAGGCCGCCAAGAGACTCGATACTGTTATCGGTGGAATCCTGACGCTGGTCAACCTCGAGTCGGGGACAACCAAGCTCAGGCTGGTGCCGGTTTCACTCAAGAATATCGTTGAACAGGTCATATCGACCTTCGAAGCGCGGGCGCGGGAAAAGGGCGTGAATCTGAGTTGTCGCATTGAACCCTTGCCCGAACCCCTCCTGGGGGATGTCGGTCATATTCAGAGCATCGTGGCTGGCTACCTCTCGAATGCGATCAAGTTTTCCGGGAAAGGCGCTATTGATGTGTTCGTTGCCTGCCTGCAACAAGATGCCGGCAGTGCGTTAATCAGAATTGCCGTCAGAGACGAGGGGATTGGTATCGCCCCCGAGAATCTGGTTCGGGTGTTCGAGAATTTCGAACAGGCGGACAATTCGCATAATCGCCATTATGGCGGAGTTGGCGTGGGGCTTGGCGTAGTCAGAAAGCTGACAAGATTGATGGGAGGAAATGCCGGCTGCGACAGCGTTCTCGGTCAGGGGAGCACATTCTGGGCAACCCTTCTGATGCCCAGGCAGCCCGCAACGGATACTCGTCAGCCTTCATCCGACACTCTGGATTACCAAATCTGAGTAACAGCCACCTTCCCGGCAAAATGCCGGGGCCGAATCGCACTTGTCGGCGAATGCCGGCAGAGCGTGATTGCCGTGGCAGGGAAGCCCGCGAAACAAGGGCTTGCTGTATATTGCAAAATCAACATATATAAATAAATTGCCAAATTTAATAGTTGGGTGCAATATTACCAAGGTGATATATCCATAGGAGAGGATTCGATATGGAACGCTTGCAGACCGCGCTCGGACGCCCTCTGGATTTCCTTAAAATCTGGCACAACGTTTTTTCGAAGAAGTTGGAGTATGCAGTCGAATATGGGGAAGCGGACTCTTCGCTCAAACCGGAAAGCATTTGTGACGACCTCGCTTGTCAGACCGGGCAGTGGCTGTCTTCACAGACGGCGGATGTCCGCTCGCTGGAAA
This sequence comes from Pseudomonadota bacterium, assembly GCA_021782315.1. GTDB lineage: Bacteria > Pseudomonadota > Gammaproteobacteria > Burkholderiales > Rhodocyclaceae > Azonexus. Next base: position 1,226 of record JAJXVG010000079.1, read on the forward strand.
ATTATCGTCGCCTGATCGAAATTCATCGGGATTTTCATGTCGTTGCGGCGGAAGTCGCTCGGGTTCATCAGGCCGGCCAGCTCGCCAAGGCCCGCGCCCTGGTGGCCGGCATATTTTCCAATGCATCGAATGGGGTTTGTGTCGCCATTGATACCTTGAGCCAGGATCTGGTCAAGCTGGGTATCTATCCCGAGCGCTTCCCGCCGCCGGCGGAAAAGAGGGCATCCATCTGGGATCCCTCCTTTGTCATTGGCATTGCCGAGGTCGACCGGCAGCATCATGCCATCGCAACCCTCATCGATCAGGTACTGGTCAATGGCGATATCGAGTGCGCATCGATCGAAGGGAGCGGCTTCCTGGCCGTACTCGGTCGCCTGATAAAAAGGGATATCGATACTGAAAACGCGCAGTTGCTCCAGATGATAGACACTCATCCCGATTGCGCGGCACATCTCGAAGCGCATCAGTCGATTCTGGATTACCTGGACAAGTTGCATCGGGCAATCGATGCCCAGCAGATCGTTTCCTTTGGAGAGGTCGGGCGTTACCTCGGCAACTGGTACATCGACCATCTGGTAAGCCATGATCTCGACCTGGAAGTCAATTGGAGGCGCCGAACCATCGCCGCCTGAGCACGGGAAACAAGTAAGTAAAGCGCCGCGCCGGCTTTTGGTCAGCCGCTCGCTTGAGCGACTGCCGGAATCAGGCCGGCCGGCGGAAGGCCGGGTGGATTAACGCCGCATCATTAATTCACCCGGAGTGCTGCCGAATACGTTTCGAAAAGCGATGATGAAGGCGGACGGAGAGTCGTAGCCATGGGCAAGGGCAGCCTGAAGAACGCTTTCTCCCGCCTCCAGCGCATCCAGGGACATTAAGAGGCGCAGGCGCTGCCGCCAGTCGCCGAAACGCATTCCCGTATCCCGTTGAAAGAGCCTGGCCAGGGTGCGCTCCGAAGCGCCGGCATTTTCGGCCCATTGAGCCAGGGTGCGGGGATCGGCGGGTTTGTCCTGAAGTGCGGCATAGATACCGAGCAGGCGTCGATCCTTCGGTAACGGCAAGATGAAAGCAGCCTGCCTGAGCGTGGCAAGTTCATCCAGCAGTACCGCCACCAGCCGCCCGTCGGCTCCCGACTCGTCGTATTCCACCGGTAGTTCGTTGACCTTTCGTATGAGTTCGCGAACCAGGGGGCTGATCTCCAGTACGGTGCATTTCCCGGGCAAAGCCCGGGCTGACCTGGGCGCCAGGTAAAGACTGCGCATTTCCGTCTGGCCACGGTTCAGTACTTCGTGCGGCATGTTCGGTGGAATCCATACGGCATGCCTGGATGGCGCAACATAATCGCCGCCGGGCGTGCGAACGCCCAGGATCCCGCTGATGGCATAGGACAACTGGCACCAGGGGTGTGCATGCACCTTGGTCCAACAGCCAGCCGGCAGGGATTCGCTGCGCTTGTAAAGGGGGCGGGGAAGGCGTTCAAGTGACGGGACTGTTCGTTTCATGGCTGTTAATCGATATTCCTTGTCCTAATGCCGTTAGACGGACATCGGTGGATTTCCTAAAGTTTCCAACTTCGTTCGACCGTGCTTCGGAGTAGTCAATGTCTGTCCAGCAGCGCCTGCAATCTCGCTTATCAACCTTGAAAAAGGAGTGGTTCCTGCTCGGCATGATCGGTGCCGTGGTGCTTGCCAGCTTGCTGCCGGATTGGGGCAGGAGCGGCGGCTATCTTCATGGTGACCGGCTGGCCGACGCGGGGATCGCCATCGTCTTCTTTCTGCATGGCCTGGGTATCTCTCCGAAAAGCCTGCGGGATGGGCTATCCCGGTGGAAGGTGCATATTTTTGTTCAGCTCTGCACCTTTGCAGTTTTTCCTCTGATCTGGGTCGCCATTCACGCCTTGGTCGACAGCTGGCTTCCGCCAGGCCTGGCGCTGGGTTTTTGCTATCTTTGCGCTCTGCCATCCACCATTTCCTCGTCCGTGGCGATGACCGGCCTGGCTCGCGGCAACGTGCCGGCTGCCATTTTCAATGCAACGCTCTCGAGCATTCTCGGCATCGTCATGACCCCGTTGCTGGTTGCCGGTTTTGCCGAAGCCGGGGGGCACTGGTTATCGTTCCAGGAGACCATGGTCAATATCGCCCGTCTGCTTCTTCTGCCGCTGATTCTCGGTCAACTGTCACGTCCCTTGCTGCACGGCTGGCACCTCAAATACAGGTCCTACACCAATCTGGTGGACCGCTGGGTGATTCTCGTTCTGGTGTACACCGCATTCTGCGATTCGGTCTCCTCGGGGTTGTGGCGGGACAACGGGATCGGTACCCTGGCCACGGCCTTGTTCGGAGCCGGGGCCATCCTCGCGCTGATCCTTGGTTTGTCGACCTGGCTGGTCAGGCGCCTGCGCTTCCCGCTTGAGGACGAGATAGCGACAGTCTTCTGCGCTTCGAAAAAAACCATGGCATCCGGTGTGCCCATGGCCAAGCTCTTGTTCGGCGCCCATCCGTCCCTGGGATTGATTCTGTTACCGGTCATGCTTTACCACCAGTTGCAATTGTTTGCCTGTTCCGCGCTGGCCAACCGCTACGCGCGGAGAGCGGCATGAGGCCGATCTACCTGAATCGCGCCAGCCAGGCGAAAATGCCGTCCACGCCTTTAAAGGCATCCGTGGGGCGGACCGGAATATCCGGTGCCATTTCCGCGAAGAGCTTGCACAGGGCATCGCCAGGACCGATCTCCAGCACCGCATCGGGTTGCATTTCCCGAACGACCTCAAGACAGGCCAGCCAGTTGAGCGGCGAACATATCTGGCGGGCCAGTGCGTCAAGTGCCATAGAACTGCTACGGGCCGAGCTGGCATCGATTGCGCTGAGTACTGGAATGCTCAGGCGGTGCTCGGGCAGCTTGGCAAGACAGAGACGGAAACCGGCGGCAGCTTCTGACAACAGGGGCGTATGCGATGGCGTTCGGACGGCAAGCTGGACAAGACGGCTGGCGCCAGCCGCCGCCAAGGCTTCGGCGGCTGGCGGCAGTTTTTCTTGCGGGCCGGCCAGAACGACATGCCGGGGAGCGTTATGGATGGCAAGCGATAAGCCGTGTGCGGCAGCCAGTTTTTCGACCAGGCGCTCATCCAGGCCGAGCACGGCCAGCATGCCGCCGGGGCCGCCTGCGGCGCAGTCCATCAGCCGCGCCCGCTCAGCGGCAAGATCGACGCCCTGCGCCGCAGCGAAAACGCCGGCGGCGCTGCATGCCGCCATCTCACCCAGGGAGTAGCCGGCAACACAAACCGGCTTCGGCAAACGGGGCTGCAAGGCCGACCAAAGCAGCATCTGCTGTCCGAAGATCAAGGGTTGAGCGACCGTATTCCTCGCCAGCATTTCCGGGCTTGGGCAAAAATCCGGCTTGGCCAGGTCCGGCAGGTGGCGCAGCAGGGCCTGGCGCAGCGCGCCATCCGCTCCAGCGGCCACCTGCTGCCAATGCTCGGGACGCTGTCCGCCCTGGCCGCTGAAGAGGAGGGCGAGGCGCATATCAGGCCAACCCGTCCAGTTCGTCCAGAAACAGGGTCACGCCCAGCAGGTCCGCACTGCCGCCAGGGCTGAGGCGACGGGCGACGAAATCCGAATCGATGGCCTCGGCGTGCGCACGCCAGTCTTCGGCAAATATGCCGCCCGCCGCGAGAAAGGCTGCCGCTGAGCGACGCCCGTGGGTCAAGCCGGCCCGGCCGCCGCGCCAAAGCAGATTGGTGTCGTCCAGTTCGGCCATCAACGCGAACAGAGCTTGCACGGCAGCCAGGTCGCGGTTGCCGCATGCGGCCAATGCCTTGCGGTAGGCCGGCAGACCGATTTCCATGGCTGCCGGAAAGCCGGCCGCAGCTTCCTGGCGAGCACCGCCGCTGCCATAGCGTCGTGCCACGATCAGGCCGTGGCTCCGTGCCGTGGCCGCCGGTTGCGCGACCAGTCCGGCCATGATCTCCGCGCCCCAGATCATCTTGACCACATCACACGCCGCCCGGGCACTCGGCGGTTCTCCGTCAGCGATCAGAAAGCCGGTGGCGGCACAGAGCAAACCGAGATTGAAAATGGCACCCCGGTGCGTGTTAACCCCGCCGGTAGCAGTCAGCATTTCCGCTTCGGCGCTGATGCCGAGCGCCCTCAAAGGCAGAAAATCGGGGTGACTCAAGCCGCATTGGGTAATGCTCGGAAAATAGGGACGCAAGGCGTGCAGACTGCGCAGGAATGTCGTGTAATCCATATCGCCATGGCTACCCTGGCTGTCGGGACTGACCAATCCAGGCTTCGGCGACAGTGCTACTTCCCGGTACAGACTGCGAATGGCCAGGCGGCCAACCTCTTTCGTCGTTATCATCGAGCGCGGTGTCGGGTGCCGGGGACTGACTGCAATTTTCATGATTGGTTGAGCACGCATTTGGAAGGTATATCAGTTGGAGGGTAGCGAGGCCAGCAGTTGCTCGACGGGCATCAACCCGACTGCTTTCTCGCCCTTGACCAACACTTTTTTTCCGCTTGTCCGGCTGGCCTCGCTCAATTCCAGCCAGGCGACTGCATTGCCATCCGGAAAGCGCAGTTCGCCATCCAGGCGACAAGCCAGATTGGCCTGTGCCTGGGTCAGAGCAGCCAGCGCCGTTTCAAGTTGTGCCCGGTTTGCAACATCGCAGATCACGTCAAAATCGGAATCGGCATGTCGATAGCTCTCTCCACTGAGCGCCTCCCAGGCCAATGAACCGAAAACACCGAGACGAGCACCGCTCAGGCTGATCCGGTCGTCCAGCGCGAGCAGTGCTTCAACGATCGCAGCCGCTTGCCCGCCCAAACAGCGGGTCATGCCGAGGGGGGAGCCGATGTCGGCAATGGCGCCTGGCGCGGCCTGGATCGCCAGGCGCTTCCGGTCGTATTTCAGCGGCAGGCTCAAACCCAGGTTTACGTATGTATCCTTGCCCGACTGGCGTGCGGCGACCAGCGGCCTGCCTTGATCGATCCAGTCGCGGGCGGCCAGCCAAAGCAGGCCGCCTTCTTCGGCGCAAGGCGTCGTGAAGGCGGTTCCGGCGTGCAGATAGACGAGGTCGTGGCGACGCATGATTTCTCAGGTGCCGACCTTGGCGTTTTGCACCCGGGCTGCGATGTCGGCCGCCATATTGCGCCCGCCGCGTTCAAGGGCTTTTTGCATGCGCCGGTCGTCGGGCGGGCAGGCGACCGAGGCGAGCGCCCGTTCAAGCAAGGCGGCTGACGGTGCCGGCCAGATCGCTTCGATGCCGCCCATGCGTACATAGTTCTCGGCGCCCGGTGCGAAAGTCGGTGAATTGCCGGCCAGGGCCACCAGGCGTTCGTGCGCAATCTTGGTTACCCGCGACATGGCGCGCAAATCCATCACACGTACCTGGGCATCGCTCAGCGCATAAGTGCAATCCGTCATCAGGCCAAAGGACAAAAAGCCGCCGCTGACCGCATTGGCGGTCACCAGGCTGAGCGAGCGATGACCCTGGCGGCGCGCCAGGTCCACGCAGCTTGCCAGATGCGCCAGGGAGCCGTTCAGGCAGAGCAGTTCCTGGCTGCGCGATAGCGCCTGGCCGCTGGTGTCGACCATGAAGATCAATGGCCGTCCGGGATGTTTCTCGACGGTATCCAGAATGAAACCGGACAGCGCCAAAGCCATGGCATGGTCGATGGCAGCCGCATCGGTCGTGCCGAGAACGGCCACCTTGCCCTGCGCGGTCATCGCCTCGCCGGTGATGACATGGTTGACCAGGCTTACCGTATGGCCAGTCGGAAAAAGCGAATCGAGAATGTCGTTGAGATTCATGTCGGCAATCCTTCCTTCAAGGCGACCAGGCTGTCGCGGTCGATCGAGGGCACGGTTTCCGGTTGTGCCACACCAAGCGCGGCCCAGACCTGCAGGCCGTCGCGGAAATCGCCGTAGGCGGCAAGACGGTCTTCCAGCATTTTTTGCCTGGCTCGCAGTTGCGCGATACCCGGTTCCGGTTCTCTCCAGGCGGCAAGGAGTTCGGCTGCGCCGGCCCGAAAAGCCGGAATGTCATCTTCGACCAGGGCGGCGCAATCACCCATCAGATAACGATGCTTGCCGCCGGTGACGCGCCAGACCAGGGCACGGTCCCTGGCGTCGAACTCCTCCACGCCGGCAACCGTTTCGATGACTTCCGGCCCCGAAAGCGCCAGACGGCCCTCTTCGGAAATTACGATGGCCGAACACAGTTTGGCGACGATGCCCATTCCGCCAAAGGCGCCGCAACTGCCGCCGACCAGTGCGATAACGGGTAGGCCGGCGGCACGGGCATCGAGGACGGCACGCATGATTTCCGATATGGCGATCAGGCCAGCATTGGCCTCGTGCAGACGGACCCCTCCGGAGTCGATCAGCAGAACGACGGCGGCCGGTTTTTCCTCGACGGCGCGACGCAGTAAGCCAACCATCTTCGCGCCGTGAATCTCGCCGACGGCGCCACCCATGAACTGACCTTCCTGCGCAGCAACGAAAACAGGGCGTTTTTCGATTTGCCCGCAGCCGATGACCACGCCGTCGTCGAATGCGCCGGGCAGGTCGAGTTGGGCGAGATGCGGACTGGGTTGCGATTCGGCCGGCGGCATGATTTCGCAAAAACTTCCCGCATCGAGCAGACCGGCAATACGCGTCCGGGCCGTGGCCTCAAACCAGCTTTTACGTGTAGATCGGGTCATTGCACACCTCCCCTGTATTCGGCCAGAACCTGGGCGAGGCGCAATGAAACGACTGCCGGGGTGGCGCCCATGTCGTTGATTTCAACCATGGTGCCGCCGGCCAGGTGGTCGGCGGCGAAAGCGCCGACCACCGCCTGCCATATTTCACCGAAGCCACGGGCTGAGGTCTTGATGCGGACCTGGCAGACGCCGGGGGCGTCGCCCGGCCTGATCAGTATTTCGAGATTCCCGGAGCCAACCACCCCGCACAGTGCGGGATCGGCTGCCGGTGGAGCGGGTTTGGAGTTAAAACGAAAATTCAGGGTTTCCATGTCGATCACCAATTCCGGAAGCGAGAAGGGGGGGAATACAGTCCGCCGGACCAGCCGACCAAATCCTTGACGGAGCGAGCGGCGAGCAGATCGCGCGTGGCCATCCGGGGATCGATGCCGATATCTTCTGCCCGGCGGATGATGCCGCGATCGCGCAGATTCTCGACCATGCGTCTGTCACGCGCCATACCGACCGGGGTAAAGCCGGCCACCCCGCGGATTGCCTGCTCGCGCTCTTCCTGGGTACGGCATAGCAGCAGATTGGCAATTCCTTCCTCGGTCACGATATGGCTGACGTCGTCCCCATAGATCATGATGGGCGGCAGATCGGCCCCCATGCTCTTTTGCAATTGCCAGGCATCGAGTTCTTCGACGAAGACCGGCGCCATGTGTTCACGGAAGGTCTCGACCATTTGTACCACCAGTTTTCGGCCGCGAATGGCGTTCGGTCCGTTGGCCTCGCGCCCGGCTTTCAGCCAGGCCGGACTGGCATGGCGCCGGCCGTGCGGGTCGGAACCCATATTCGGCGCGCCGCCAAAGCCCGTGATGCGGCCGAGTGTGGCGGTCGAACTGTTGCCGGCCAGATCCATCTGCAGCGTCGAACCGATGAACATGTCGCAGGCGTATAAGCCTGCCGTCTGGCAGAAGGCCCGGTTGGAGCGCATGCTGCCGTCGGCGCCGGTAAAGAAGACATCGGAGCGCGCCGAGATATAGGCGTCCATGCCGACCTCCGAGCCAAAACAGTGCACCGATTCGACAAAACCGGACTCGATGGCCGGGATCAGCGTTGGATGCGGATTGAGCGCCCAATGCGTACAAATCTTGCCTTTCAGCCCGAGGTCTGCGGCGTAGGTCGGCAGCAGCAGTTCGATTGCCGCCGTGTCGAAGCCTATGCCATGGTTGAGGCGGGTGACGCCGTATTCGGCATAGATGCCCTTGATCGCCATCATCGCCATCAATACCTGGACTTCGGTGATCTGCGCAGGATCGCGGGTGAACAGCGGTTCGATGTAGTTTGGCTTCGGCGCGACTACCGTGAAATCGACCCAATCGGCCGGTACATCGACACGGGGCAGCTTGGTGACCCGTTCGTTGACCTGGGCAATGACGATGCCCCCCTTGAAGGCGGTGGCTTCGACGATGGCCGGCGTGTCTTCGGTATTCGGTCCGAGGTAGAGATTGCCCTCGGCATCGGCGGCCTGAGCTGCGATCAGCGCCACGTTCGGCGTCAGGTCCATGAAATAACGGCCAAACAGTTCGAGATAGGTATGAATGGAACCGATCTCGATCCGCTGCTCCTGGACCAGTTTGGCCAGGCGGGTGCCTTGTGGGCCGGAGAAGGAAAAATCGAGACGCTTGGCCAGGCCGCGCTCGAAAAGGTCTACATGACTCGGCAATGCCAGGACAGACTGGACCATGCCGAGCTGATTGATACGGGCAGGATCGCACTCGGCCAGGGACTCGGCCAGATAATCGGCCTGCTTTTGGTTGTTGCCTTCAAGGCATACGCGGTCGCCGGGCAGAATGACCGCTTCCAGCAAGGCAATGATTTTCCTGGTCGGGATGTTCTTGCCAAAACCCAGGGCGGCAGCCTGTTCCAGGCGGCGCTTGCGGCTCTGGCGCTGGCTGTCCCACTCACGGGAAAGAGATGCGTTCATGAGGACTCCTGATTGATCGATGACGAGTGGCTTGACTTCAACCGACGATGGCCTTTGTCGCCAGATACAAGACGGAAGGGCCCATCAGGCAGCCGAGCCCGGTGTGGAAGGTGGCAACCAGGGCGCCGTATGGCACCAGGCGCCGGTCGGTCGCGGCCAGACCGGCCGATACGCCGCTGACCGTACCGGCAAGACCGCCAAAAACCATGGCTGAGCGTGGGTTGTTCAGCCCCATGAAACGCGCCGCCATGGGTGTGAATACCATGACCAGAATCGCCTTGATCAGACCGGTCGCGATGGAAAGCGCCATCAGATCGGAACTGGCGCCGATGGCGGCGCCGGTAACCGGACCGACAATATAGGTAACGGCGCCGGCACCAATGGTCGTCATGGATACCGCATCGGTATACCCCATCGACCAGGCGACGCTCGCCCCAAAAATGAACGGGATAACGGTGCCCAGCAGTAGCGATAGCACCCCGATCAAGCCTGCTCTTTTCGCTTCGTCGACATGGACTTCGAATGCCGTGGCCACGATGGCAAAATCCCGCATCATGGCGCCGCCCATCAGGCCAATGCCGGCAAATAGCTTCAAATCGGCCAGACCCTTGCTGCCCCCGGTCTGTATGCCGCCCCAATAGGCCAATCCCAGGCCGATAACGATGGCAATTGCCGATCCGTGCACCCGACCCAAGGTCAGGTAGCGGGAAAGGTACACCGACACCAGCATGATCAAGCCAACGAATGCAAAGGCTGTGACAAGCGGGTTTTCGCGAAGCGCGTGTGCAATGATTTCCATGATGTCTATCCCCTGCTCAGGTTTCGTCGGCGACGGTTCCGGTCGTCCAGGAATCATTCTGGCTCTGCGGTCCGGTACGATTGATGATGGCGATCACCACTGCGCAGAGCAGGACGGCGCCGACTGCCGAAATCAAGGCGACCGGCCCGCCTTTCAGCGCAGCGACGACGTTTTGCTGGGCAGCCATGGCGACCACCACCGGGATATACATGGCGGCCCAGAAGCCGACGCCGGCCTCCGTGCTTGCGGGCATCAATCCCCGTTTGTGCAGAAACATCCGGACGTAAATAAGCAGCATCATCGCGATGCCGACACCGCCGACATTGGCTTTGACGCCGATGAGGCTGCCCAGGACGTCGCCTATATAGACGCCTAGCAGATGGCATGCAGCCAAAATGGCCGTTCCATAAATAATCATTTGGTGCTCCTCCAATTGAAATTTAAATCCACCCCGGTCCCCGAGATTTTCTGATCGAACCTCTGGTTGATAGTTATGCAAATAAACGATTAACGTATACGAAATTAATTGCTTGTATACAAGATTTCACATTGTGTACATGGAGTCAACAATTTTGTATAGTTGCGCCAAAGGAGCTTGATATGGATGCAGCAAATTCCCCTTCTGTCCGTCGTCCCGGGCAATTGTGCGAAGAGATCGAAGAACGCATTGTTACCGGTGCCTACCCTCCTGGCGCGCGTCTTGATGAGCAGGAGTTGGCCAGGGCTTTTGGCGTTTCACGTACCCCCATTCGTGAAGCCTTGATTCAACTGGCGTCGATTGGCCTGATCGAAATCAGACCCAGGCGCGGTGCCACCGTGCCGGAAGTCGGCGCCGAACGGGTCTGTGAAATGTTTGAAGTGATGGCGGAACTTGAGGCCATGTGCGGCCGCCTGGCGGCCCGTCGCATCACGCCCATGGAACAACATGCCTTACGGGAGGCGCACCTTGCCTGCCAAGCGGCGCGCGATGCCAATACGCCGGATATCTACTACCAGTTGAACGAGGTGTTCCACCAGAGCATCTATCAAGCCTCGCACAATGCATTCTTGATCGAGCAAACTGCGGCACTGCATCGGAGATTGCGTCCGTACCGGCGGCTGCAGCTACGCGTCAGAAATCGCATGGCCTCGTCCTTCGATGAGCACCAGGCAATCGTATCGGCCATCGTTAACGGCGACAGCGACCGGGCTTCCGAACTCCTGCGCACGCACGTGATGGTTCAAGGCGAACGTTTCACCGATCTCGTCGCCAATATAAGGGAGTTGAAATCTAGCGCCGATTTCTCTGCGGCCCGTTCATCCGGGGATTCTCACCGGTAAATGGGCGACGCCAATACGCCGTCGATCCGGCTGCGGCCGGACAATCATTCGCTGCCCGACTTGAGGCAGGGATTCCAGGCGAAAAAACCGCCCCTGGCCTCAGCGTTTTCCAGGCAATACCGGGTCAATTCCGAGGATTTTTCACAAGCCGTGCGGGCCAGGTCGAAATTTAGCCCGGTAAGGCGTTCGACGGCGGCCAGACTGCTGTCGGTGAACTCGATGGCTGCCGCCAGAGAGGCTTTCTGCGTTGCCGTGAGCATTTCGAATGTGAGGGTTATTGGATTCTCCTTTACAGGGCGACAGCTTGGCCCATCCCACCGTCTTTCACGGCGGAATGGGCCTGTTGAAATACGGCGGCTTAATCCGCGCTTCGGGTGATGCCCGCAACCTTCAAACGGCGTACCGAGCCGTCGGGAAAATCCCAGACAATTTCCTGCCCGACCCTGAGGCCGATCAGTGCACTGCCGACCGGCGTCAATACCGAGATTTTGCCGGCGGCCGGGTCGGCCTCGGCTGGGTAGACCAATTCAATTTCGCGTTGCGCTCCGAGGTGTTCGTCCAAATAGATGCAACGAGCGTGCATGGTCACCACATCCTCCGGAACCTGTTCTTTTGGGACTACAATAGCCCGATCCAGTTCTTCCGCCAGGTCATCGCTCAGCGTATATTGGCGCAGGCGCGCATAATCCGCCGAACTGACGACGGGGGGTTCGAACTCCCCGGATTCGTTTGCTAAATTGCGCTTTTGAGTAACGTTGATATCTATCATGGAACGCATCCTACTGCGCCGGTCGCCATCGTGCTAGGTCTCGGGTTGGCATCAAAATGTATCCATTTTGGCAACAATCAGCGCGTCATGAAGACGAAGGGGAGCCTGGGCTGTCATGGCTGATTTGAATCTGATGGCGATTTTTGCGCGGGTGGTCGAGGCCGGCAGTTTTTCCGAAGCGGCGCGACGCATCGGCAGTTCTCGTTCGGCGGTCAGCAAGGCGGTGGCGAAGCTGGAAAAGTCGCTCGGCGCCCATCTGCTGAACCGGACGACCCGCTATCTCAGTCCGACCGAAATCGGGGCAGCGGTGGCCGAGCACTGTTCCCGCATACTGGAAGAAGCAAAGCAAGCGGAAAAACTGGTCGGCAGCCTGAACAGCGAGGCGAGGGGCCTCCTCCGCGTCAGCGCCTCGGTCGCTTTCGGAACGCTTCATGTCGCGCCCGCCCTGGCCAAGTTCTTGCCGCGCTATCCGGAACTCAGGATAGAACTCAGCATTACGGACCGCTGGGTTAACCTGGCCGAGGATGGTTATGACGTGGCGATCCATGTCACCGGCGATCCCCAGGCCAACCTGGTGGCCCGTCCGCTGGCGCCGGTCCGGCGGAAATTGTGCGCGACCCCCGATTATTTTCGGCGGAAAGGCATTCCGCAATCGCCTGCCGATCTGGTCGCCCACAATTGCCTGGACTACACCCGCTCGGGAGAGTCGGGGCGCTGGCGCTTCACCGGGCCGGCGGGGGAAATTGTCGTACCGGTCAATGGCACGCTCCATGTCGATGATGACGAGGCCTTGTCGCAAGCCGTCCTGGGGGGGCTGGGCGTCGGCCTGTTGCCGACATTCATCATTGGCAAGGATATTCAAGAC
>JAJXVG010000080.1 GCA_021782315.1 Pseudomonadota bacterium
AGGTATTCAACGCGTTCTGGCTCCTGCTCGTCGATGGGTTCGAGTAAGTCTGTTCGATCAGGGCGTAGTCGAAATAGGCCTTGAGTCGGGCTGTGTTGGCGTCAATGTGAACGCCCGGAGCCAGTTCGGTAATAAAACCGCTTTCCTTTCCGTATTGACCCAGGCTCAAAGAAACATTGTCGCTCCAGGTTTCGGACAAGGCGACTCGTGGCCTGATGACGATTGCCCGGCCGCTTGGTTCTTCCGACTGGAGTGGCGCGGCAGTTGGCACGACCTGTTCCGCAGGTTGAACGTTCTGGATGGTTTGTGCGGCGGCGGAACTCGATAGGGAGACAATAATTGCACTGCTGATTGCCGAGAAAAGCAGGAAATTATTTTTCATATCCGTACCCATACCTGTACCCATATCCGTCCGTTTGGGACGTTCGGGCCTGATTGAGCAGCATCATCTTGAGCGGGCAAGATTCGATGGTGGCGATCGCTTGCTTGACGGCGGCCTGCGCGGTATTTTCCGCGTTGACCACGACGATGACCTGGCCCATGTGGCTGGCAAGTACGCGGGCTTCGGTGGTTAACAGCAAAGGTGGGGAATCGAAGACGATGATTCGGTCGTTGTATCGACTCGCCATGTCGTCGAGAAGGCGGATCATGGCATCGCTGGCCAGCAGTTCCGTAGCGCGGGGGTGTTGGCTGCCGCTGGGCAGGATGGAGAGTTTTTCGATATTCGTGCGCAGCAGCACTTCCGAAATATCGACGGAATTCGCTTGCAGCACATCCAGCAGGCCTTTGGCCGGCGGCAATCCCAGCATGTTGAGCACCGACGGCCGGGCGACGTCGGCGTCTACCAACATGACGGTGTTGTCGAGTTCCATGGCAATGCTGATGGCCAGGTTGATGGCCGAAAAGGTCTTGCCTTCCCCTGGCAGGGCGCTGGTCACCATGATCAGGTTGCCGTTGGGTACGGGCGCAACGCCTCGCCCCATGGCGTTGGCGATCAAGGGGCGCTTGATGACTCGGAATTCGTCGGCAAGCTGGCTACGGCCGGCGTCCGGGGTGAGCAGGCCGGACGCGGAAATTGCCTCCAGGTTCAACACGGTCAGCGCGCTCGTCGCCGGTGCTACCATCGGCTTGGGCGGGTCGGGCGGCATGACTGGGGCGGCGGCGACCGGCGGCTGGGCTGTCGTCGCCTGGCTGGCAGGCGCCCGGACCGGTTCCTCGGGAAGCTCGACGCCGGCCTGGCGAAGTTGTTCGAGGCGCTTGGCGGCTTGTTCTATCAGACTCATCAGACAACCTCAGGAAACGCGTTGGGCCAAATACGTGAGAATTCCCAGGCCGCTGGCATAGGCCAGCACCAGGCCTCCCGTGGCGAGCAGGAAGCGATGAAGGCTAGTGCGTTCTTTCAGGCGACGAGCTTCGTTAGGAATCAGCGACACGACACCCAGGACGTGCAGTCCGGTGGTATCCCGCAAGGTCTTGCTGTCAAAGAAAACCGGGCGAATCTGGCTGGCGGCGAAAGCCGCGAAAAGACCGGCCGCGATGGCAAGGACCAGACCAAGGGGAAAAAGCAGCAGGCGATTGGGGGCAACCGGTGTGGAGGAGGCGCGCGGTGGATCTATCAGGCGGAAATCGGCCATGGAGCCCGCGGAGTCCAGATCGCCCGTTAACTGGGCGGAGTCCCGGCGGGCAATCAATTGCTCGTAATTTTTCTTGTCGATGTCGTAATCTCGGTTGAGTTGCGCAAACTCGGATTCGAGTTGCGGCTGGCTCTTCATGATGTTGGTAATGCGCTTGTAGCGCTCTTCATATTCGCTGACGCGTGCGCGCAGCGATGCGGTATTGGCTTCCGCCTCGGCCAGGGATACCTTGAGTTGCTGGTAGACCGGATTGTTGCTGATCGATGCCCCGGGATTCGCGGCGGCGAATTTTTTTCGCGCCTTAAGTTCCTCGCGTTTTTGCTCCTCCAGGTCCTTGATCAGGCGACGCGCGCCGATAACATCGGGGTGCTGCTCGGTATAGCGCTGGAGCAGGGTGTCCAGATTTCGTTTCTGGACATCGATGCGGCCATCGATTTCGGGTAGGGAAACGCTGGATGTTCCACCAGAGGCCTCAGGCAGCAGAACCGGTTCTTCTCCGACGATCTGTCGCCGCAGCGCGTCCCGGGACTGTTCCGCCTCGCGCAGCTGAAGTCGGGCCGTATTCAACTGGGTGGTCAGTTCTCCCAGGCGGTCGACGCCACCCAGCCCTTCGCTGGTTGTCATATCGATGTTGCGCAGCTTGAATTCCTTCAGGCGGTTTTCAGCCAGTTCCAGCTTTTTTTCATAGTTTCGAATCTGCTCTTCCAGAAATTTTCGGGCCGAATCGGTGTCCTGTCGTTTATCGCCCAGACTCGATTCGATGAATATCGAAACGAGCGCCTGGACAACCCGCTGCGCCTTGACGGGGTCGGGGTCGCGGTGCGAGATGGTGTACAGGTTGTCGTGACCCAGGCTCTGGATCTTCAGCGTATTGGTCAGGGAGTCGATCAGGGCTTCCTGTTGCGCCTTGCTGTTGATGTTCAGATCGAGATCCGCCATGCGCACGAGTTTTTCGAGATTGGGGCGGCTGATCAGGGTTCGACTCAACATCATGATCTGCTGTTCGATGTTGGGTTGAACGGCGAGGCCGGTCATCAGCGGTCGCAGGATCGATTGGGTATCGACGTAAATACGCGCCGATGCCTCGAATTGGTTGGGGATGCGCAAAATCATGCCAGCCGCAATGGCGCCGACAACCCAGGCGACCAACATGCCGAGTCGCCTGTGCTTCCAAGTGGCGCGCAGAATGGTTAAGGCCTGGCGAAGAATTTCGTCCATCTATGTGCTCAAGAATTTGACCGCCACCGTGGGGGCACGGCGGCGGTATGGTTGATCAGGAGTAAATCAGAACCAGCTTTGCGGAATGATGACCACATCACCCGGTTTCATTTCCACGTTTGCGGAAACATCGCCGTTCTTGACCAGGTCTTTGAGGCGGACTCTGTATTGAGCGTTATTTTCCGCCGTGCGCAGGATGGTGGCCCGATTGCCGTCAGCAAAATCCGTAATGCCGCCGACCGCGATCATGACGTCGAGCATGGTCATTTTTTGCTTGTAGGCGAGAATCTGTGGCTTTGTTGCAGCACCGACGACGCGAATCTGCTCGCTGTAAGGGCCGACAAAGTTTGTCACGATGACTGTTACCACCGGGTCGCGAATGAATTTGCCGAGTTCCTTTTCGATATCGCGAGCCAGTGTCGTCGAGTCCTTGCCCATGGCATTGAGATCGTCGATCAAGGGGGAGGAAATCTTGCCGTCGGGGCGCACCGGAACGCTCATCGAGAGTTCGGGGTTGCGCCAAACGACGATATTCAATGTGTCACCCGGCCCGATCTTGTAGCTGTAATCGGCGGTCGCCGCCAGGGCCGGGGCGGGCGTGGTGGGACTGCTGCTGCAGCCGAGCAGCGTCGAGGCAAGGAAGGATGCAATCAGCCACTTTGTAAAATTTACCGGGTTGAAATGGTTTTGGCGCATGGTTTTGTCTCGATCAGGTGGCATACGATAACTGGCGTTGAGGGAGTTCTATAGGTCGATATCATAGCGGAAACGGGTACAAAAAAATGCAAACAAAGGCGGCGGGCGAGAAGGATTTCACGGATGCCGCTAAACACCGTGTCGCAATGCGTCAACAATGTTGACGCGGGTTGCGCGATAGGCCGGATACAAGGCGGCGAAGACTGCCGCACAGAAGCCGATCGCTCCGGATGAAAGGATGCCGACGGGGTCCAGGCGGATCAGGGCGGTATAGCCGAGATTCGAGTTTGGCGGCGGGGGCATCGGGATGCCGACCATCGAAATGGCCGCTGCCGCGGCGTAGCCGACCAGCATGCCGAGCAGCGCGCCGATTAGGCCCAGCAGCAGGCTTTCCAGCATGATCAGTTGAAAAACCGTGGCCGGTCTGTCGCCGAGCGAAAGCAGGGTGCCGAATTCCCGGGTGCGTTCGTACAGCGTCATGTTTATGCTGTTGGCGACACTGAGGAGAACCATCACGAATATGATGAACTGCAGCACGCCAAACTGGGCGCCGTAGAGTTTTACGGTCTTTTCATAAAAATCCGAAAGCTGTTGCCAGGTCATGACCTGGACACCTTGTTTATCGAGGAGGGTGCCAAGGCTGCGGGCGATGGAATCCGTATCCCCGGTTTTGTCGAGTGTCAAGACCATGACGTGAGCCGATGTCGTGTCGAGCAGGGCTTGTGTCGCGGCCAAGGGAATGCGTATCGCCCTGGCGTCGAACTCCTTCGAGAAGCTCTGGAATATGCCGACCACCTTTAGATCCATGGTGTTGATCGCGCCTTGAGACAGGCTGATGATCAAGGTCACGCGGTCGCCAACCTGCAAATTGAGCAGGTGGGCCACGCCCTGACCAACGACCACGCCGTCGGAATCCCCGTTTTTCAGCGCCCGTCCCGCGCTGTAGCGGATAAAACTGCCGATCTTGTTCTCGCCGTCGGCTTCGATTCCTTCGCCGATAATTGCCAGGTCGCGCTTGCCGTTGTTTAGCATGCCGACAAAATTGATCCGGCTGACCGCCTGTTCGATTCCTGTTTGTTTCGCCAGGATGCGTGCGATCGGGGCGGGATCCTTGATCATGTTCGATTCCGCTGCACGGGAACGACTACCCCAATAGGCCGGGGTGGCTATCTGGATATGACCGGTTTGCGAATGTATGGTCGCTTCGCCCAGTTGAATCAGGATGTCCTCGACGAAGCCGCCGGCCAGGATCATGCTGGCGACGCCGAAAACGATGGCGAACAGGGTGGCCGCCGTCCGCGAGCGATGCCGGAACAGGTTGCGCAAGGCCAGTTTGAGCCGGCCGTAGGCCTGAATGCTCATTGGTTGCACCTCAGGGCGTCGACCACGTTCATGCGACTGGCTTTCCAGGAAGGCATGGCGCTGGCGATCAAGGTCGTGATGAGCGCCAGGCCGAAAGCGTCCAGGGCCAGGTGCGGCGTCACCATGATCTGGGCGGTGAACCCGGTTTCCATGCCGGGCGGCGGGGGCATGGGGATGCCGATCGCCGACAGGACTTCGGCAATGCCAAAGCCCAGGCCGACGCCGACGATGCCGCCGATTATGCCGATCAACACCCCCTCGACGATGAACATGCGCAGTATGGCCGAACGTCTGGCGCCGACCGCCATCATCGTACCGATTTCGGTGGTCCGTTCGAGCACGCTCATGGTCTGCGTATTGGATATGGTCAACACGATGATCAAGCCGATGATCGCTTTCATCAGGCTGACCTGGGTGCCGAAAAGAACGATGGTTTTCTTGTAGAAGTCGGCGAGATCAAGCCAGGGGATGACTTCGAAATCTGCCGGCGGCAGCATGGCGCGCAATTGGGACACCACGGCATCGGTTTGCCTGGTGTTCTGCAGCAGAACGACCCACGATGTCGCGCCGTCGATGCGCATCAGCTTGCGGGCCAGTTTGACCGGGAGGCGCAAGGCGGTGTCGTCGAACTCCTTGGCGGACGTAAAGAATGTGCCGGCGACGACGATTTCGACCGCATTGGGTGTGCCGTTGGCAGCGGTCGCCAGCAGGACGATCGTATCTCCGGGTTTGGCGTTGAGATTCTTGGCGAGACCTTCGCCAAGCAAGGCGGCGCGTTCGTCACCGTTGCGCAGATTGTTTCCGGAACGAAGGTGTACCTGGTCGCTGATGACGGCTTCCTTTTCCGGCTCGATGCCCTCGCCGACGAAACTGACGGTGGTCTCGCCGAGACTGGCCAGGCCGCTGAAAGCAAGACGCTGGGCGACGCTGACCACGGCCGGATTCCGCGCAATATTGTCGAATTGTTCCGAGCGCGACGGCAGGAGAAAGCTGTAGGGATCGGCGATTCCCTTCTCGAAATAGTCGGGTTTGACAATCTGGATATGCCCCAACTGGGAGTGAATGGTCGATTCGCGCATGTTTTCGAAAATCCACTCGATAAAGCCACCCGCCAGGAGGTAGGCGATCAGCCCGCCGGCCACCGTGAGCACCGCAACGGCAGTACGGTTCCTGTTGCGCCTCAGGTTGCGCGCCGCTACTCGGCATTCGGTAATTACGCTGATCATGGTGAAGTTAACATTGTTCGGGTAAGGTAGCTTAATTGATTTTAATACCGAATGAATCGAGTCCTGGGGGTGGCCGGAATGTTTAATTACGACGACGCGTTTTCACGGAATATCGGGTGGGTGACCGAAGCCGAGCAGCAACGGCTGCGCCGGTCGCGTGTCGCTATCGGAGGTTTGGGGGGCGTCGGCGGCGTTCATCTGCTGACCCTGGCGCGTCTCGGCATCGGGGGGTTCTCGATTGCCGATTTCGATGTGTTTGACATTGTGAATTTTAATCGCCAGGTTGGGGCTACGATGAGCAGTCTGCAGCAACCCAAGCTCGACGTTCTGGCCGACATGGCCAGGGATATCAATCCCGAACTCGATCTCAGGCTGTTCCCGGCCGGCGTCAACAAGGAAAGCCTGGATGCCTTTCTCGAGGGTATCGATGTTTACGTGGACGGACTCGACTTCTTCGCATTTTCTGCCCGGCGCATGACATTTTCAGCATGCGAGCGCAGAAACATTCCGGTCGTTACCGCTGCGCCGCTGGGCCTGGGTACCGCGCTCCTGGTTTTCGGGCCGGGCGGCATGTCCTACGAGGATTATTTCGGCTTTGAAGGCTGCGATGAAATGGAGATGGCGATTCGATTCCTTGTCGGATTGTCGCCCGGGATGCTCCAGCGCGGTTACGTCGCTGACATGAGTCGGGTCGATCTGGCCGAACGACGGGGTCCGTCGAGCATTGCAGCCTGTCAGCTATGTGCCGGGGTCGCCGCCGTGGAAACCCTGAAATTACTGCTCGGACGAGGCGGGGTCAAACTGGCGCCCTGGGGCAGCCAGTTCGATGCCTATCGGATGCGCTACATCAGGACCTGGCGACCGGGAGGGCATCGGAATCCCTTGCAGCGCCTGATGTGTGTCCTGGTCGCCCGGCAATTGGCGCAGATGGCAAGGAACAAGCACCATGGGTCGTGACCTGCTGCTCAAGATACTGGACCTGGCCCGCTGGGCGCCGAGCGGCGACAATACCCAGCCCTGGCGTTTCGAAATCCTCGCCGACGATCATGTCGCCGTGCATGGTTTCGATACGAGGGAACATGTTCTTTACGATTTTGACGGACGCCCCAGCCAGATGGCCCATGGGGCGCTCATCGAAACCCTGCGCATTGCGGCGAGCGGTTTCGAGCGGCTGAGCGAATGGAGCCTGCGGCCGGGGTCTCCGGATAATGCGCCGATCTATGATGTCAGGTTTTTGCCATCGCCGGGCCTGTCGCCCGATCCCCTGTTGTCCTACGTCGAAAAGCGGGTCGTGCAGCGTCGCCCGATGCGCATGTCGCCGCTCACTGCCGAGCAGCGTCATGCCCTGGTCCTGGCGGCCGGTCCCGATCATTCGGTGCAGTTCTTTGCCGGCTTGGGCGAACGCTTGAAGCTTGCGGGCCTGCTTTGGGATAATGCCTATATCCGTCTGACCTGTCCGGAGGCGTTTCGGGTTCACCGGGAGATTATCGAATGGGGTGCCCGCTTCAGCGAAGATCGATTGCCCGGGGAGGCGATCGGCGTTGATCCCGTGACTGCCAGGCTCATGCAATGGGTGATGGGGAGTTGGACCAGGGTGGCGTTTTTCAACCGTTACCTGATGGGAACGATCGCGCCGCGCATCCAGCTCGATTTCATTCCGGCCATTGCCTGCTCGGCCCACGTCCTCCTCCGACCCGGCAAGACGCCTCGCACGCTGACGGATTACGTCGAGACCGGTATCGCCATGCAACGTTTCTGGCTGACCGCCACGGCGCTCGGCTTGCATCTGCAACCCGAGATGACGCCGGTGATATTCCGATGGTATGCCCGGGCCGGGAGATCTTTTTCGGTCGTCCCGAAAATCGACGGACGCGCGGCATCGCTCGCTTCGCGTTTCGAAGCCTTGGCTGGCCTGGAGAGAAGCGATGCCGTGGCATTTTTCTGTCGGATCGGATATTCGGCCGAGCCAAGATCACGATCGATTCGGAAAAAACTGGCCGATTTGCTGCTGAGCTGATGCGAAAGCAGGTGGTTTTTTCGCTGCAATGGAAAAAAGGGCCGAAGCCCTTTTTTCTACAAGAGCAAGCGACAGCTTAGTGCTTGTTCTTGCGGCGACCGACGAAGCCGAGGAGACCCAGGGCGCTGCCGAGCAGTGCCAGGGAACCGGGTTCCGGTACGGCGCTGAAGGCCTGGTTGGCATCGGCCTGGAAGATGATTTCGTGACCGTCGCCGGCGATGCTTTGGGAGGTGCCGTTGTTCAGGTAGTCAAAGCCGGTGGGGATGGTGAAATTGGTCACGGCCGAACCAAGTTGGAGGGTGGATGTCAGATTGGTGCCGACCATGGCGGGATTGATATAGGTGCCGTTGGTGTAGGTGACCAAGCCGCTCAGCGTTGCCTGTCCGCCATTGAGGTTGGTGAAGGTCGTGGTCGGGGAGCCGTTAACGGAACCGGAAACGATCATTGTGCCGTCCTGGAAGCCGGTACCCAACAGGTGATTGGCATTCGGATTCGTGTCGTAGAAGATATTGAAATTGCCACCCGTAACCTGGAACACGGCAGAACCCGTGTTCGGGTTGACCGAAATGACCGTTTCGGTCAGCGCGGCGAAGATGGTGTATTCATACATGCCTGAGGCGGGTGGGGTGCCCGTGGCCGTCGGGCTCAGGTGCGGTGCCCAGATAGTGCCGCCGGTCGTGTCGTTGATGGCCACGGCCCAAGCCGCAAAATTCAGCGTGAAGCTCGAACCGGCAATAGGATTAAAGCCTTGTGTCCAGGCCGCAGCGCCTTGTGCCCAGTCAAAACCGCCAAAGGGGCTCAGGGTGCCGTCAAGGTTGGCGATGGTGGGAACGGTGGTTGCGTGAGCAGCGCCCGCAAGCGCGGTAGCGCCGGCGATCGAAAGCATCGCAACAAGTTTCTTCAGTTTCATGATGGTGCTCCTGTAGAGAAGGATCAGCGTGCCAAAAGAGCTACCGCTGCATGCCTTTAAGCATGTGCCATGCCATGATTTTCAATTATTTGTTTTTATTGAAAAAATATGTTTTCCCTCTTGTTTGCCCGGCGTATGACTACGTGCTGTGTAAGATTTTTCGACACTGGTTTCAAGCGGGTAAAGCCGGGCATGATCTCCACGACGAGTCATGCCGGCGTCGGTCATCTTGCGCTCCTGCCGATCGGCTTGGCGGGAACGCCGCCCCAGATTTCGCCGTCGCCGATTCGGCTGCCCTTGGTCACCACCGCCCCAGTCGATACGATGGCGTCATTGCCGATGGTGACGCCCGACAGGACGGTGGCGCCGGCGCCTATGGTGACGTTGTCGCCCATTCGTATCGGGTAGTGCGCCAGCTTTTTCCCTTCGATGACATGCGGAACGAGCAGGGCGTACTGCCCGATGATGCTGTTGCTGCCGATCTCGACGAACTGGGGATCGAGAATGATGCCCGAACTGTAGGTGTTGTCGCCGAGCTTCGCTCCCAGCGCCAGATAGACCAGCCGCATGATCGGGACCGGGACGAAGCCGCTGCGGAGAATCGGGTAGAAAAGAATCAGGTAGAACAGCAGGTATACGTGATAGACGAATTCCTGCTGCGAATCCTCGGGAATTTCACCCGCCCGCAGGGGGAAAACTGCGAGAAAGAGCCGGAAGACAAGCAGGGCGGACAGGTAGATGAAAAATACCGCACCGCCGACGACGGCTATTTCCCGATAATTCCCGAGCGGTATCGTGGCGGCCAGCATCAGGGCGGTCGCGATGCCCGTGCCCAGACTCAGTGTCAGCAGAAGCACGAAGACCGCTATCTGCCCGGGTTTGATACGTCGCATCGGGTGATCCTTTCCTTCAGTGGAGGCTCGGTGACTGGCCGGGTCCGGCCAGCAGTCGCCATATGTGTCCCGACAAGACCGCGGAACTGTCCGCCAGGCCGTGGTCGTCGGCCAGGCTGCCGGCCCGGGTCTTGAATTCCCGATCGTCGACCAGCGATTCGATGGCCTGGCGAAGCCGGGCCGGTGTCGCACGGTCGGCGCGGACCATGAGTCCGGCGCCGTAGGCGGTTATCGCCGCCATGTTCAGAAACTGATCCATGTTCTCGGCGATTCCGAGGACCGGGACGCCGTGGCACAAAGCCTGATTGGTGGTCGGGCTGCCGCCGTTGCAGATGACCAGGTCGGCGTGGCGGCAGACAAGCGAGCCGGGAAGATAGTCGAAGACCCGCGTCTCCGGATTATGGGATGCCAGGGCGAGCGGTTTGCCCGCCTTGGCGATGACGATCCGGCTGCCCCGGTTTTCCAGTATGGGAACGATGCGCTCGATGATCCCGGGGTCGCCCGAACTGCCCATCGTGACGTAAGTCAGCCTGCCCTGGCCGGACAGGAAGTCGAGGTCACCATCGAAATCCGGCGACCAGGAAATCGGGCCGATGAAATCGGCTTTCCCGCGTGGCGACAGTTCCGGGAAAAGGGCTGGAAAATTGGCGAACAGCCGCAGGTCGGCATCGGTATAGCAGCGCCGCAGGTCGTGGCCGAGCGACGGCAAGCCGTATTTCTGCCGCAGACGCTCGAGCGGCCGGGCATGGAGGCGAAATGCCAGGGGCGCGACATGGCGAAAAATCGCTTCGGCAATCGGAATTGGCAGGTAAGGCGTGAATTGGAGGACGGGCAGCGGCGGATTCAGGGCTCGCTCGGGGCTCCAGTAGGCATCGCAAATGGCGATGTAGGGGATGGATCGCAGGCGGGCGCTGACCGACAGGGAAAGGCGAAAGTCGCCGATGACGACATCGGGTTTTATCCGATCGATCAGGGCGATATCCGCGTCGACATATCGGCAGAGCGTCGCGAAGTCATAGAGTGGGGCGCCGCGTGCCAGCTTTCGGGCAAATGTCGGTCCATCCTGGCAGTCGAGTTCGAGAACCGGAAACGGCAGAGCCTCGGTGAATTTCGAAAAGGCTGGCGGTCGACAGAGCGCGATGTCGAACCGGTGCCTATCCAGCGCCTTGGCCAGAACCAAGGGGCGCGCGACATGGGCAAGGGTTGCCCCTTCGGCAAAAAAGAGGACTTTCGGCTTGTTCGTCTGGGGCACCGGAGCCTTTTCCGCGGGAAGGGTCTAGAAGCTGTAGCGGATTTCCGAATAGATACGATTCTGTTGATCGTATCTTCCGAAAAGGCCGGTCGGCGGCCCCTTGAAAATGTCCGCGCCGAAGAGCAGCCGCCAGTTACGCTCGAAATTCCAGGTCAGGCGCGGTCGTAACAGCCAATCGGTGCGGTTCAGGCTGGCGATGAATATTGTCTGGGCTTCCCAGTTGTCGATGAACTTGGTGTTGAACAACAGGCTGTAGCCGTTTTCTTCCCGGTCGGGAATCTGCGTCGGGTTGTAGTTCGAATAGCGGCGCTGGAAGAGCTGGACGTTGAAACGGCTTTCGGCGGGCAGGGTGAAATCGAGGCCGACCGCCCAGTCGAGCGTGTTTTGCCGGACCACGCCGTCGCTGACGTTCGGGTCCTGAACGCTGAAACTGCGCCCGGTCGTATAGACCCCTTCGGCTTTGAGGACGACGTCGCCGAAATCCTTGGAGAGGGTGCTTCCGTATTGGTTGATGCGATCGTGGCGGGCCTGGTAGACCACGGTGGGGCCGTCGAACTGGCGGTAGAAGGTTGGGCTGACATCGCTGCTGCGATAGGCGAATGCCGAGACGTCCCAGCCGTTTTTCAGGGTGGACAGGCGCAGGCCGTAGTTCATGTTGTCGGCATTGCGTTGCGGCCGCTCTTCCTGAAGGTATCTTATATTCGGGCCGGTGGGCATGGGGTAGAAGGCAGCACCCGGCTTGCCGATATTGTCGTAGCTGGCCACCGGAATCCATAGCAATTCCGCGTGATAGTCGCCGGTAAAATATTCGGCGCGAGCCGCCCATTGGGGTATCCGCATCTGATCGAAATCGGGGAGGACGAATTCGCGAAGATCGCGGGCGGAGACTACGTCGGCGAAGAATAGGCCGACCATCTCGCCCCAAATGACATGCTGCCGGCCGACGCGAAAATCCCAGTCGCCCAGGCCGTAATCGATATAATTTTCGCGCAGTTCGATGTCGCGACGCTGATTTTTCTCGACATCGGGCGGGTAGAAATTGTTGATGGCATAGGCGAAATCATAGTCAAAGCGGGCGCCCATCTTCCATTTCACGCCATTACCCAAGTTGCCCGAGTCGCTGAGGTCCGTACGGGCGCGCAACTTGGACCAGTGTTCCGGGGAGGCTACGGTGTCGGCCGCTTCGAACTGCATGAAGCCCCTGATGCCGGAGCCGGTTTTGTCTGTCGAGGATGGGGATGAGAGTTGGGGGAGATCGTCGCCAAAAAGGGCTTCACGGCTCAAGGGGTCGTCTTCGGCGGCATTGATGCCGAGCGACAGGCAACAGGAGGCGAGAATGCTCAAATGGAAGGGACATTTCGGATTGGGCACTGGATAGTCCTCTGGCTGAATATGGGCGAGTCGGCTATTCGTTTTCGGAGTCTGCCACCGGGCGCACCCGGGCCAGGTTCCAGGTCTTGTCGGTTTCGTTGCGCACGCCGAAGGCGGTAATGCAGCCATCTTCCATCTGTACCAGGCGATCGGCACGATCGATGACTTTTTGATCGTGGGTCGAGAAGATGAAGGTTGTCTTCAGGTGACGGTTGATCTGCTTCATCAGGCTAAGGATTTCCCGGCCGGTCGCCTTGTCCAGGTTGGCGGTCGGTTCGTCGGCGAGGACGATGGCCGGTTTGATGGCCAGGGCGCGGGCGATGGCCACCCGCTGTCTTTGACCTCCGCTCAACTGGTTGGGGCGGTGGTCGGCAAATTTCGCCAGGCCGACGATCTCCAGAAAGTAATCGACGCGCTGTTTTCGTTCCTCACTCGAAATCTCGGCACGCCGGAGCAGGGGGTATTCGACGTTTTCAGCTGCGGAAAGCACAGGGAGCAGGTTGAAGGTCTGAAAGACGAAACCGATCGAGCGCGAACGCAGGTCGGCCAGTTCGTTGGGCGATTTTTCCGAGACGTCCTCTTCGTTGATGTATATCTTGCCGCTGCTCGGCTTGTCGATGCAGCCGATCAGGTTGAGCAGGGTCGTCTTGCCGCTGCCAGACGGCCCCGAGATGGCGAGAAAGACGCCGGCATCGATCGACCATGTAATATCATGCAGCGCGTGGACGGTCTGTTCGCCAAGCCGGTAATCCTTGAAGACGTGTTCGACTCGGACAAGGCTCATGATGGGCTGCAACCGTCGGAATTTACATCGGGATATCGCGGGAGAATATTCATGGCTCGAATTAACAGTGTGCGGTATGGCAACCGGGTTTTTGCTGTGCTGTCCGGCATTTTTCTCCTGCTCCAGTCCCTGCCTGTTTCGGCTCAGGCCAACGACCAGGCGCCGACCGATGACGCGCTCGCCCGAACCTATATGGCCAGGCTGCTGGCGCTCCCCGCCTTCTTCGAGTGGGAAGAGGGAGCAAAGCTC
>JAJXVG010000081.1 GCA_021782315.1 Pseudomonadota bacterium
GGTGGCCACCGGCAAAAGCAGGCTGGGTCTGGACCGCGCCCTCGATCACTCGGGCTTGCGCCCGTTTTTTCAAGGCTCACGCTGCGCCGACGAGTGCCATTCGAAGCCGCATCCGCAGATGCTGCAGGAGTTGATGGCCGAATTCGATGTTGCGGCCGAGTCGACCGTGATGATTGGCGACACCTCCCATGATCTGTTAATGGCGAGCAATGCCGGTGTGGACGGCCTGGCCGTGACCTACGGCGCACATCCGCACGAACACCTGCGGCAGCACAATCCTGTCGTTTGCCTGAGCGATGTCCAGGAACTTGACCGGTGGTTGCAGAACTTCGCCTGATCTGTTCCTCGGATGAAGTGGTCGAAGCGGGGAAGGGCGTCCGTTTTTCTGTCATCCGTCATGGCCATGAGCGGCCTGCTTTCGTGATCCGTTACAAGGGGGCGGTATATGCCTACCAGAACGAATGCGGTCATGTTCCGGTCGAACTCGACTGGTCGCCCGGCGAATTCTTCGATGATTCCAAGCTATACTTGATTTGCTCGATTCATGGCGCGCTTTATGCTCCGGTTTCGGGTAGATGTCTCGGCGGGCGCTGTCAAGGCAAGGGTCTGAAGCCGCTGAGAGTGAAAGAGATAGACGGGCAGATATTTTTAGAGCAAGAAAACGATCATGGATAAGCTTGAGCACTCGAACAACGACGCCGCCTGGGAGCGAAAAACCCTTGAAAAACTGCTGTTTTCCGCCCTTGACGAGCAACGGGCCAGGCGGCGCTGGGGGATAGCCTTCAAGGCGCTGGGTTTTGCCTATCTGCTGGTCGTGCTGGTTGCCGTGGTCGACTGGGGTAACGGCCCGGAGCATCAGGAGCGGCATACGGCGCTGGTCAATCTCACCGGGGTGATCGAGGCCAAGGGCGAGGCCAATGCCGAAAACCTGGTGGCAGCCTTGGACAGCGCTTTCGAGGAAAAGAACGTGGCCGGGGTGATCCTGCGCATCAACAGCCCGGGCGGCAGCCCGGTCCAGGCCGGGATCATCAATGACGAAATTCGTCGTTTGCGCCAGAAATACCCGGATAAGCCTCTTTATGCAGTAGTCGAAGACATGTGCGCTTCCGGCGGCTATTTCGTTGCCGCCGCTGCCGACAAGATTTACGTCAACAAGGCGAGTATCGTCGGTTCCATCGGCGTCTTGATGGACGGTTTCGGTTTTACCGGTTTGATGGACAAGGTCGGGGTCGAGCGTCGCCTGTTGACGGCCGGCGAGAACAAGGGTTTTCTCGATCCTTTTTCGCCGCAGGCGCCACAGCACAAGGCCCATGCCCAGATGCTGCTCGACGACATTCACCGGCAATTCATCGATGTCGTAAAAACCGGGCGCGGCAAGCGCCTCAAGGAAACGCCGGAAATGTTCTCCGGCTTGATGTGGACCGGCACGCAAAGCGTCCAGATGGGATTGGCGGATGACTTCGGCAGCGTCGACTCGGTCGCCCGCGATGTCATCAAGGCCGAAAAGGTTCTCGATTATTCGGTCAAGGACAATATTGCCGAACGTTTCGCCAAGCGTCTCGGTGCCAGCACTTTCGCCGGTTTCTGGAAGGGTTTTTCCGAACGCGCCAGCGGGGTCAGCCTGCGCTAGTGTAGTGTTGCACTCTTGATGGCACAGTTAAAACCGAAGGTTTTTTGGTCATGGCAAGGCGCAAACCACAGCGATACCCAGTCGTATCGCGAGGATTTGCAACGCCGCCATGGCCGAAAAGACAAGGTTTTAAGTGCCGGAGAGCGTGCAACACTGCACTAGTCTTCAGGCGAGAAGAAGGAAGACGGTTGGACGCCGCTCGATATCGGGCGGCGATTGTTTTTTCCAGTCGCCTATGGTGCGCGTCCGGACCGATTCGCCGGGCAGCGTCAGGTCGGTGGCCACGCTCAGGCGCGTTGTCGGTTGGCAGGTTTGAAGGATGCCGTCGAACATTGCCCGGTTGCGATAGGGTGTTTCTATGAACAGCTGGGTCTGCCGGTTTTTCTTCGATTCGATTTCCAGGTTGCGCAGCGCTTTCGAGCGGTCGGCATCCTTGGCGGGCAGGTAGCCCTGGAAGGCAAAGCGCTGACCGTTCAGGCCGGAGGCCATCAGCGCCAGGAGCAGGGAAGAGGGGCCGATCAGGGGTACGACGCGGATATTTTCCTGCTGGGCGAGGGCTACCAGGTTCGCCCCGGGGTCGGCGACCGCCGGGCAGCCCGCCTCGGAGAGCAGGCCGACATCGTGTCCGTGGCGCAAGGGCGTCAGCAGGCGATCCAGCGCGCCGTCCGGGGTGTGTTCGTTCAGTTCCTCAAGCCGCAGGGCTTGTAACGGGGCATCGGTTCCCGCCGCTTTCAGGAAGGCGCGCGCTGTCTTGGCCTGCTCGACGACAAAATGGGTAAGGGGGCGGATGACGCCGAGGACGTTTGTCGGCAGCGAGTCCTGGGGGGCTGTCGGGCCAAGCGGTACGGGGATCAGGTAGAGAATGCCTGTCATGACAGAACGGTCACGCCCTGGTTGCGGAGCAGGTCGCACAATGCGATCAGGGGCAGTCCGACCAGCGCATTCGGGTCGTCGCCGCGCATGCTGCTCAACAGGGCGATGCCCAAGCCCTCGGATTTGGCTGATCCGGCACAGTTGTAGGCTGGCTCCCGGCGCAGGTAATTCTCGATTTCCCGGTCGTCGAGTTTCCTGAAGGTGACCAGTGTCGGCACGCCGCGGACTTCGGCAAAACCGGTCCTGGCGTTGAGGAGGCAAAGGCCGGTGAAGAAATTGACGGTCTTGCCGGACAGCGAGCGCAACTGTTCGACGGCCCTTTCGTGGTTGCCGGGCTTGCCGAACAGTCTGCCGTCGACCGTGGCCACCTGGTCGCTGCCGATGATCAGTGCCCCGGGGTGCTGCTTGGCAACGGCCCTGGCCTTGGCTTCCGACAGCCGCAAGGCGATGTGTTCCGGTGTTTCCCCGGGAAGGGGGGTTTCGTCGGTTTCGGGGTTGGCTGTTTCGAAAGGAAGGCCGAGTCGGGTCAGTAGTTCGCGGCGAAATGGCGAAGTTGAGGCGAGAATGAGATTTTGCGTCATGAAGGACTCTTTGCAACAAAGCGTTGCGGCGAATACTTGAAGCGACACTTTGTTTTTGACTTGGAAAGCTAAAAATAATATCATCCAATGTTTAAGTCGCAACAGGTCGGGATTGAAAAGGATTTCGGACGTTTTCGCATTTGCCAGGGATGGGCGTGTTCTTGAGGGAACGTTGGCCATTTCCGCCCTTGATCGCCTGCATGATTTGCTGGTCGGTCGGGGCGGGGAGGTTGCCTTTCATCTCAGGGGGTTCAAGGGCGATGGCGGAGAATCCATGCTGCATCTGGAGGTTTCGGGTTTGCTCCCGCTGGCCTGTCAGCGTTGCCTGGAGGCCGTTCCTTTCGATCTTGATATCGATAGCTTGCTGGAACTCGTTCCGGCAGGTGCCGAATTGTCGCAAGATGAACTGGAAGACGATACCCGGG
The DNA here is from genome assembly GCA_021782315.1 of Pseudomonadota bacterium. GTDB lineage: Bacteria > Pseudomonadota > Gammaproteobacteria > Burkholderiales > Rhodocyclaceae > Azonexus. The sequence goes on from JAJXVG010000081.1 coordinate 3,510, forward strand.
ATTTCCTGCCGGTGGAGCGCGAACTGGATGTGGTCGAGTTGGTTGAGGATGAAATCCTCCTCGCCCTGCCCGTGGCACCGCGGCACGAAAAATGTGGTTTGCCTGGCGCGGCCGATGTCGGCGAGCGGATCAATCCGTTTGCGAAATTGTCCGGGCTAAAAGGCAAGCCGAACTGATTTTATTGGAGTAACACAAAATGGCCGTTCAACAGAACAAAAAGTCCCCGTCCAAGCGTGGCATGCACCGTGCTCATGATTTTCTGACAGCGCCTCCGCTGGCTGTCGAGTCGACCACGGGTGAAGCGCATCTGCGTCACCACATTTCTCCGGCTGGTTTCTATCGCGGTAAAAAAGTCGTCAAGGGCAAGGGCGAGTAATCGTTCAATGAAGGGCAGACGGTTCTCTCTGTGAGCCGCCTGCCTTTTATTTTGCCATGACAACCCGCATTGCCATTGATTGCATGGGGGGTGACCACGGTCCGTCTGTGACGGTTCCGGCGGCTATCCATTTTCTTGCGGAACACCCGGCTGCTCATCTCGTCCTGGTTGGTCAGGAGGATGTTCTGCGTCCGTTGCTCGCAAGCCATGCACGAGATTCCCGCCTGCGCATCGTCCATGCTTCGGAAATTGTCGGCATGGACGAGTCGCCCTCGCTCGCCTTGCGGAACAAGAAGAATTCGTCCATGCGCGTCGCCCTCAACCTGGTCAAGGCCGGCGAGGCTGACGCTTGCGTTTCCGCAGGGAATACCGGGGCCTTGATGGCGATTTCCCGCTTCGTCCTGAAAATGCTGCCCGGCATCGACCGACCGGCTCTCTGCGGCCCCTTGCCAACGGTCAAGGGGCATACCCACATGCTGGATCTTGGCGCCAATGTCGATTGCGGTGCCGAGCACCTGCTGCAATTCGGCATCATGGCGGCGACGCTCGTTGCGGCGACCGAGCATAAGGAGCGGCCGACGGTAGGCATCCTCAATATCGGCGCCGAGGAAATCAAGGGCAATGAAGTGGTCAAGGCGGCGGCGGGATTGTTGCGCGCCTCCGATCTCAATTTCGTCGGCAATGTCGAAGGTGACGGCATCTATCAGGGGGAGGCCGACGTCATCGTTTGCGATGGTTTCGTCGGCAATGTCGCCCTGAAGACCTCGGAAGGGCTTGCCCAGATGCTGGCATCGTCTTTGCGCAGCGAATTCAAGCGAAACTGGCTGACCAAGATAGCTGCCTTGATCGCGATTTCGGTGCTCAATAATTTCAAGCGTCGTTTCGACCATCGTCTATACAACGGGGCCATCCTTCTCGGGCTCAGGGGCATTTCCGTCAAGAGTCACGGTTCGGCTGACGTGCTGGCCTTTGGCAACGCCATTTCCCGGGCCTACGATGCGGCGGAGAACCGGGTTGTCGAGCGCATCATCAGCTGTCTGCCGCAAATGATACCGGTACCGGCCGCCTTGGAGAGTGTCTGAATGTACGCACGAATTATCGGCACTGGCAGTTATCTTCCGGGTAATCCTGTCAGCAACAACGATCTGGCCGCGCGCGGCATCGATACCAATGATGAATGGATCGTTACGCGGACCGGGATTCGCAATCGTCATCTCGCCAGTCCCGGCACCACCTCGAGCGAACTGGGCTTGATCGCCGCGCAAAAAGCGCTTGAAATGGCCGGCGTCGCGGCAGCCGATCTCGATTTGATCGTCGTCGCCACGTCGACCCCGGATTTTATTTTTCCCAGCACGGCCTGTCTGATCCAGGCCAAGCTGGGCAACAAGGGTGCTGCGGCCTTCGACGTGCAGGCGGTCTGTGCCGGCTTTACCTACGCGCTCGGCATTGCCGAAAAATTCATTGCCTCGGGTAGCCACAGGAAAGCATTGGTTATCGGCGCCGAAGTATTCTCGCGTATTCTCGACTGGAACGATCGCGGCACCTGCGTTCTTTTCGGCGACGGAGCGGGCGCCGTTGTCCTCGAAGCGTCCGATCGGCCCGGTATCCTGGCGACGGCAATGCATGCCGACGGTAGCCAGAGCGGCATCCTGAACGTTCCCGGCCAGATTTGCGCCGGCCAGATCGTGGGCGATCCCTTCTTGCGCATGGATGGGCAGTCGGTGTTCAAATTCGCTGTGCGCGTTCTCGCCGACATCGCCGAAGAAGTCTGCCAGATCGCCGGTCTGGGCACGGCCGAGGTCGACTGGCTCATTCCGCATCAGGCCAATGTCCGCATTATCGAAGCGACCGGCAGGAAGCTCGGTATCGACCGCGGCAAGGTGATCGTGACCGTGGACCGCCACGGCAACACCTCCGCGGCATCGGTGCCTCTGGCGCTGGATGAAGCCGTCCGCGACGGCCGCATCCAGTCCGGCCAGAATGTTCTGGTCGAAGGCGTCGGTGGCGGTTTTACGTGGGGCGCCGCCCTGCTCAAATTCTGAACCAGGAAACGAAAACATGTCTTTTGCCTTCGTATTTCCCGGCCAAGGCTCGCAAAGCGTTGGCATGATGGCGGCCTACGGCGAATCCGCCGTGGTCCGCGCAACTTTTGACGAAGCTTCCGCCGCGCTCGGCGACGACCTGTGGGCCATGGTCGCGGACGGGCCGGCCGAAGCGCTGACCCAGACCGTCAACACCCAGCCGGTCATGCTGACCGCGGGTATCGCCGTCTGGCGTTTGTGGCGTGAAAAGGGCGGGCGCCTGCCGGCGCTGGTCGCCGGTCACAGCCTTGGCGAGTATTCGGCGCTGGTTGCCGCCGGGGTCATCGAATTCAGGGATGCCGTACCGCTCGTTCGCCTGCGCGCCGCCGCGATGCAGGAGGCAGTTCCGTTCGGAACCGGCGCCATGGCTGCAGTCCTCGGCCTGGACAGCGCCGGAATCGCCGCCGCCTGTGCTGAGGCTGCACAGGGTGAAGTGGTCGAGCCGGTTAACTTCAATGCCAACGGTCAGACCGTTATTGCCGGCCACAAGGCTGCCGTCGAACGGGCCATGGAAGCATGCAAGGCGCGTGGCGCAAAAATGGCCAAGGCTTTGCCGGTGTCGGCGCCTTTCCATTCGTCGCTGATCCGGCCGGCCGCCGACAAGCTGGCCGCCCGTCTCGCCGAATTGAGCTTCAATTCCCCGCAGATCCCGGTCATCAACAATGTCGACGTCACCATCGAAAACGAGGCGGTTCACATCAAGGACGCCCTGGTCCGGCAAGCCTACAACCCCGTGCGCTGGGTCGAAACCATACAAAAAATGGCGACCCTTGGCGTATCGACCGTGGCGGAATGCGGCCCGGGCAAGGTGTTGGCCGGCTTGACCAAGCGTTGTGCCGACGGCGTGACCGGTGTCGCATTGGCCGATTTGGCGGCCATCGATGCCAATCTTGGCTTGGAGTGAGGATGCTGAAAGATAAAATAGCACTGGTGACCGGCGCAACCCGCGGTATAGGCCGCGCCATCGCCCAGGAACTCGGTCGGCAGGGTGCCACGGTGATCGGCACGGCAACCAGTGAAGAAGGCGCGGCGAAAATTTCCGCCTATCTGGAAGCGGCGGGCATCAAGGGCAAGGGCCTTGCGCTGAACGTTTGCGATGTTGCCCGGACGGATGCCCTGCTGGCCGAGATCGCCAAGGAATTCGGACCCGTTGCGATCTTGGTCAACAATGCCGGCATTACCCGCGACAACCTGGCCATGCGCATGGGCGACGATGAGTGGGATGCCGTAATCGACACCAATCTGAAGGCGGTCTTCCGCTTGTCGCGCGGCGTCATGCGCGGCATGATGAAGGCCCGCTTCGGCCGTATCGTCAATATCACCTCGGTCGTCGGCTATTCCGGCAATCCCGGTCAGGCCAACTATTGCGCGGCCAAGGCCGGTGTGGCCGGCATGAGTCGTTCCCTGGCCCGCGAATTGGGCAGTCGCAACATCACGGTTAACTGCGTTGCCCCGGGCTTTATCGCTACCGACATGACGCATGCGTTGACCGAAGAACAGAAGCAGGCCATGCTGGCGACAATCCCGTTGGGGCGCGCTGGCACGCCAGAAGACATCGCCGGCGCTGTCGGTTTTCTCGTATCCCCGGCAGCGGCGTATGTCACAGGCACGACAATGCATGTGAATGGCGGTATGTTCATGGATTGATTTCCCGAAGCCTTGGCTTTTGGTAAACTAGTAACGTTTTTTTTCGCACCCCTGAGGGGAAGGAGTTTTTCTAATGGATAACATCGTAGAGCGCGTCAAGAAGATCGTCGCCGAACAATTGGGCGTGAACGAAGCGGACATCAAGAACGAGTCCTCTTTCGTGGACGATTTGGGCGCGGATTCCCTGGATACCGTTGAACTGGTCATGGCACTGGAAGAAGAGTTCGAGTGCGAAATTCCCGACGATCAGGCTGAAAAGATCACCACGGTCCAGCAGGCTGTCGATTTCATCCTCGCCAACAAGAAATAATCCAATTCTGGTTGACCCAGGCAAGGCCGGCCCCCATGGCCGGCCTTGCTACATTTGCTTTCGGAGTGCACCTTGGCACGTCGCAGAGTCGTAATTACCGGCCTGGGCATCGTCAGCCCAGTCGGAAACACCGTCGAAGAAGCCTGGCAGAACATTCTGGCAGGCAAATCCGGTATTGCCGCCGTCACCAAGTTCGATACCTCGACTTTTCCGGTTCAGTTTGCCGGTGAGGTGAAGAACTTTGACATTACCCAATATATTTCCGCCAAGGATGCGCGCCGCATGGATGATTTCATCCATTTCGGCTTGGCGGCCGGCATTCAGGCCGTGCGCGATGCCGGCCTGGACAAGGAAAACGTGGTCGATCTCGAGCGCGTCGGCGTCGCCATTGGCTCCGGAATCGGCGGCCTGCCGCTGATCGAGGAAACCAAGGACGAATTTATTGCCGGTGGAATACGCAAGGTTTCCCCCTTTTTCGTGCCCGGTTCGATCATCAACATGATTTCCGGCAACCTGTCGATCCAGTTTGGCTTCAAGGGACCGAATATTGCGCTGGTCACCGCCTGCACGACGGGCACCCACTCCATCGGCGCGGCAGCCCGCATGGTCGAATACGGTGACGCCGACGTCATGGTTGCCGGCGGTGCGGAATCCACGGTATCGCCCTTGGGCATGGGCGGCTTTTGTGCGGCCCGCGCGCTGTCCACGCGAAATGACGATCCGACCACTGCCAGCCGGCCGTGGGACAAGGATCGCGATGGGTTCGTGCTGGGCGAGGGCGCCGGCGTCATGGTGCTGGAAGAATACGAACACGCCAAGGCCCGGGGGGCGAAGATCTACGCCGAACTGATCGGTTTCGGCATGAGCGGCGACGCCTATCACATCACAGCGCCGAATACCGACGGTCCGCGTCGTTCCATGCTGAACGCGCTGAAGAATGCCGGTGTCTCTCCGTCCGATGTCCAGTACCTGAACGCCCATGGCACCTCGACCCCGCTCGGCGACAAGAATGAAAACGATGCCGTCAAGCAGGCTTTCGGCGATGCCGCCTACAAGCTGGTAGTCAATTCGACCAAGTCGATGACTGGTCACTTGTTAGGCGGGGCGGGCGGGATCGAGTCCCTGTTCACGGTTCTGGCCATTCACAACCAGATTTCGCCGCCGACCATCAATATCTTCAACCAGGATCCCGAGTGCGACCTGGATTACTGCGCCAATGTCGCACGACCGATGAAAATCGACGTGGCCCTGAAGAACAACTTCGGTTTTGGCGGTACCAACGGTTCGCTGGTTTTCAAGCGTATCTAGGTCAGTACGGCAGGAATACGAACGGTGCAATTCCCGATTGTTTGTGGATTGCACCGTTCGCGTTTGTTGGATGCCGGCGTGGCGATCGTCGCCTTGCTGGCGACAGCGGCGATCATCGCTTTCCCTGGCGCATCATGGCTGCGCCTTCTCCTCGGCGTGGCCGCCTGGGGGCTGGCGGCGCTGGCCTGGCGCGGCCTGACCCCGGCGATCACGGCCATCCGGCTCGAACGGCACGGGGAAGTTTTCGTGGAGGTTCCCGGCCAGGCCGGGTTTTGCCATGCGCCCCCGGAACCCGGGGGCATCGTTCATCCCTGGCTGACTGCCGTTCGGCTGAAAACCGAGGCCGGTGGCCATATCGCCCTGATCGTTACGGTCGATAGCCTGGCCGGCCAGGACGATTTTCGGCGTTTGCGGATGTTCCTGCGCTGGCAGGCCGGACTCAAGGTGCCGGACGTCGCCGCCTGAGAACGGTGTTTTTCGCCTGGCCGGCCATTTCCAGGTAGTCCCGGGAAAAGTGAAGGCCTCGACTTTCCTTGCGTTGCATGGCGCAACGTACGATCAGGTCCGCCGTTTCGACCAGGTTGCGCAGTTCGATCAGGTCGTGGCTGACCCGGAAATTGGCATAGAACTCGTCGATTTCTCGCTTGAGCAGGGCGATGCGGTGCCTGGCCCGCTTCAGGCGCTTGGTCGTGCGGACAATGCCGACATAGTCCCACATGAAGCGGCGAAGCTCGTCCCAGTTATGTGAAATGACCACTTCCTCGTCGGCATCGGTGACTCGGCTTTCATCCCACAGGGGCAGGCTTGGCATTTTCCCTGTTTTGCCCTCCAGAATGTCCTTGACTGCCGATTCGGCAAAGATCAGGCATTCGAGCAGGGAATTGGAGGCCAGGCGATTGGCGCCGTGCAAGCCGGTACATGACGCTTCGCCGGCGACGTAAAGTCCCTCGACATCCGTTCTGCCGCGCAGGTCGCTGACGATCCCGCCGCAGGTGTAGTGCGCCGCGGGCACCACCGGAATCGGCTCCCGGGCGATATCTATGCCCAATTCCAGGCAGCGGGCATGAATGTTCGGGAAATGATTGCGGATGAAATCCTCGCCCTTGTGGGAGATGTCGAGGAAAACGCAATCGAGGCCACGCTTCTTCATTTCGAAGTCGATGGCGCGGGCGACGATGTCGCGCGGCGCCAGTTCGGCGCGATCGTCGTGTTCGGGCATGAAGCGCGTTCCGTCCGGCAGACGGAGCAAGCCGCCTTCGCCACGGACAGCTTCCGAGATGAGGAAGGATTTCGCCTGCGGATGGTATAGGCAGGTTGGATGAAACTGAATGAATTCCATGTTGGCCACGCGGCAACCGGCACGATAAGCCATGGCAATGCCATCGCCGGTGGAGGTGTCCGGCTTGGTGGCGTAAAGATAAACCTTGCCGGCACCGCCCGTTGCCAGGATGGTGTTGGCGGCACCGATCGTGATTACCTCGCCGTCACGGGTATTCAGGACATAGGCCCCGAAGCAGCGTTTTTCACCGGTCCCCAGCTTGTCGCCGGTGATCAGGTCGATGGCGATATGGTCTTCCAGGATCGTGATGTTCGGATTGGCCCTGACTTTCCTGGTCAGGGTATCCTGAACCGCCGAGCCGGTAGCGTCGGCGACATGAATGACCCGGCGGGCGCTATGGCCTCCTTCCCTGGTCAGGTGATAGCCGGATTCGTCCTTGGTGAAGGGAACGCCTTGATCGATCAGCCACTCGATGGCGCGTCGCCCGTTTTCGACGACAAAGCGGGTGGCCTTTTCGTCGTTCAGCCATGCGCCGGCTACCAGGGTGTCCTGAATGTGCGCCTCGATCGAGTCGCGACTGTCGAGAACGGCGGCGATTCCGCCTTGCGCCCAGCCGGATGCCGAATCCTCCAGGCTGCGCTTGCTGACCAGGACGACCCGGCAATGCGCCGCCAGCCGCAATGCGGCGGACTGGCCGGCCAGTCCGCTGCCGATGATTAGGACGTCGAATTTCTGCACGCTGTTCTCTGGGGGGTTGTTTTGCGCGAAATATAGCATGCCGAAAACCATAAATACGGTTACAGAAGGTCACACATAGGGATAAATACCTATCTGCGCCATGAAAACGGCTGCGCTATACTGCGTCCATAATAGACGAATATGACCAATTCTCAGGGAAAACAACAGACATGAGTGAGCGCGAGGTCGATCAAATCCTGGTCGAACGGGCGCAAGGCGGAGATAAGCGCGCCTTCGACCAATTGGTGAGCAAGTACCAGCGCAAGCTCGGACGCTTGCTGTCGCGTTTCGTCCGTGATCCGGCGGAGGTCGAGGATGTCTCGCAGGAGGCGTTCATCAAGGCCTATCGCGCCTTGCCTTCCTTTCGTGGCGATAGCGCTTTTTACACCTGGCTGTATCGAATCGGCATCAATACCGCCAAGAACTACCTGGTTTCCCAGGGGCGCCGGGCGCCGACCTCGACGGAGTTTGATACGGAGGAGGCCGAGACCTTTGACGATGCGACACAGTTGCGGGATATCAATACGCCGGAAAGCCTGCTCCTGACCAAGCAGATCGGGGAAACGATCAATGGCGCCATGGATGCCCTGCCCGAGGAGTTGCGCGCAGCCATCGTCTTGCGGGAAATCGATGGCATGTCTTATGAAGAAATTGCGGGGATCATGGATTGTCCGATCGGCACCGTCCGTTCCCGGATTTTCCGCGCTCGCGAGGCGGTCGCCGAGAAGCTGCGTCCCTTGCTCGATACCGCTTCAGATAAACGTTGGTAGCCATGAATACAGAACAAACGACCATTCTTGCACGCGTCGAGTCGCTGGATGGAAAAGAGGCCCATGTCGTCGTCGACCAGGGCGGTTGTGGACGTTGTCACGAAAAGGGCGGCTGTGGCGGCCAGCAATTGACCCAGATGTTCTGCGGCGGACAGAAAAGCTATCGCGTGGAAAATACGGTCGGCGCCGCTGTTGGTGACCGGGTAACCATAGCCATCGCAGCGGGCAGCGTGCGGCGCACGGCAAATTTGGCCTATGGCGTGCCGCTTGTCGCAACCATCGGCGGTGCCGCGCTTGGTGCCTCCCTGGGCGGTGACGGCCTGGCCGTACTCGGCGCCGGAAGCGGATTGCTCATTGCCTTCCTGTATGTCATATTTCGTTCGCGGGGCGATGCCGGGAGGCTCGCCGAGCGTCCCCATATCATTTCCCGTTCCTGATCGAGTTCGGAGTTGTCGTCGTCTATGAACCGGCTGATTTTCCTGCTTGTAGGGTGGCTTCTTTCTTCCTTTGCTCTGGCCCAGAACCGCGGCTTGCCGGATTTCACCGAGCTGGTGGAAAACCAGGGGCCGGCCGTGGTGAATATCAGCGTGACGCAAGTCGTTCGGCGGCAGGCTCAAGTGATGCCTTTCCCGTTCGACGAGGGCGACCCGGCGTTCGAGCTTTTCAAACGCTTCATGCCACGCCTTCCCGGCGGCGTGCCGCGCGATTTCGAAAACAAATCACTGGGCTCCGGTTTCATCGTCAGTGGCGACGGTTATATTCTGACCAATGCCCACGTTGTCGACGGTGCCGATGAAGCGACCGTCAGGCTGACCGACAAGCGGGAATTCAAGGCGAAAATCATAGGCGCCGACAAGCGAACAGATGTGGCGCTCATCAAGATCGAGGCGACCGGCCTGCAGGTGGTCAAGCTGGGCGACCCGGCACAGCTCAAGGTCGGCGAATGGGTGGTGGCCATCGGTTCGCCGTTCGGCTTCGACAATTCGGTAACGGCCGGGATCGTTTCAGCCAAGGGGCGCTCCCTGCCGCAGGAAAACTTCGTTCCGTTCATTCAGACCGACGTTGCCATCAATCCCGGCAATTCCGGTGGTCCCCTGTTCAATATGCGTGGCGAAGTGGTCGGTATCAATTCGCAGATTTACAGCCGTAACGGTGGCTACATGGGGCTGTCCTTCGCCATTCCGATCGATGTTGCAATGGATGTTCAGAACCAGCTGCGCGTTTCCGGCAAGGTTAGCCGCGGGCGCCTCGGTGTCGTAATCCAGGAGGTCAACAAGGAATTGGCGGAATCGCTCGGACTGGCCAGGCCGATGGGTGCCGTGGTGAATTCCGTCGAGAAGGGGGGGCCGGCCGACAAGGCGGGCAT
>JAJXVG010000082.1 GCA_021782315.1 Pseudomonadota bacterium
GCCTGAACGAACACACCCGCCAGCATTTCGAGCATGAAGGCAAGCTGATGAAGGCCTGCCGTTTCCCTGCCAGCGGCGAGCACAACAGCGAACATCTGCGTGTTCTGGGCGAGCTGGCTCATTTTTCACACAGCGTGGCGGCCGGTCGTTTGGGCATGGCGCGCAATTACGTTCTGACCTTGCCGGAATGGTTTGCCAACCATCTCGCCACCATGGATTCGGCACTGGCCGGGTGTTTGAAGAAGGGGTGAGCGCGATGCTTGCGATGCGGTGAAGGAGCGAAGCGCACCCGGCCTCAAATCTGCCGGGCCTCTCTTGTCGGCTCTCCTAGCGCCAGCAAGGGAGAAACCTGCGCCAGGCAGCGGGCGGAAATCCTTTCGTCGAGGATCGCCAGCCAGCGTCCCGGAATACTCGCCAAACCGTAGCGAGCCCCGGCCAGCATGCCGGCGATGGCACCGGTGGTGTCGGCATCCCCACCGCGATTAACGACCTCGATCAGGCAGTCTTCGAAAGTTTCGGTCGCAAAGAAGGACTGGAAGACAGCCTGTACGGTGTCTACGATGAAACCGCTCGGATTGTCGCAGCGGCGCCTGTCGTAGCTGAAAACCGGGAATTCGCTGACCAGTCGGCCGGCTCGCTCGCGTTCGACAGCAACGGCATCGCGCCCGGCGAGAAAATCCTGAACCATGAGGATCAGCGTTTCGCAGGCGGCATCGGACAGCGGGTTGTGGTGGGTGACATGGGCCTGGGCGCGGTTCGCCAAAATGGACGTTTTTTCAGGTTGACCGTAGCAGGCCAGGGCGACGGGCAAAACGCGCATGGCGGCGCCATTGCCGGCATCGTGTTCGGAGGCCGGCGCCTCGGGGTTGCCGGTCTGGCGAAAATGGATCAGGTTGCGGCGTACGGTGTTGCCGATGTCGACCGGCTTGGCACGCATCCAGGCAGTGAAGGCTTCGGCTGTCGCTTGGGCTTGTATGGCGCCTTTGGCGAGGATGGCGTCGCCGAGGGCCAGCGACATGGTGGTGTCGTCGGTGACCTGGCCGGCTTTCAGGCGCAGCCAGCCGCCGCCGGTGATTTCCCTGTGCACGCCGATCTGGTGGCGGATTTCGTTGGGCGTCAGGAATTCAACGGTAGCGCCCAGCGCATCGCCGATGGCGAGGCCAAGATAGGCTGCCATGCCGCGATTGACACAAGTCGCATGGCTTGTCCCGATGCGCTGGCGCACCGGGGCCGTCCGGGCAATCAGTTCTCCGCGCCAAAACATTGGGCGTAATCCTTGCAAACTCCGCAGGATGGGGCTGGGCAGACGTAAATGCCTTCACGCGAACAAAACTGGCGGTAGAGGAATTTTTTCCACTTCATGTCGGCGGTGTTGGCGCGGGCAAGGGCGGGGAAGTTTACCCACATCAGCCGGGAAAGTTCGTTGCGATTGGCCAAGCCGAGATCCTGCCAAAGATGATCGCGGCCGGCGCAGGCTGTGGCAACGATGTTGGCGACGAGCAGTTCAGAGGGATATTCGCGGGCCCGATGGTCGAGCATCAGTTTTTGCAGGTCGGACCATTCGGGAATGGCCTCGGTACGACGTTGTGGCCCGCAGGTATCCAGCCCTGGAAAATACTGGCGGATCAGGTAGGCATGGATAGGCTCGCCCAGACCGAGGTCGGCTGGCAGGCAGCCCGTATCGGCCAGTTGTCCGGCAACGATGCTGGCCAGCAGCGGACGGTTCGGATCGGCCGCCGCCCACGCCGCAGCCGCCGGCATGGCCAGCAAGCCGGCGAACAAGGCGGTGCGACAGGGCAGGCGATCCGGAGCGTTCACTGCATATGCCCTATTTGCTGGGATACTCGACCAGGATGTCTTCGTCGCGGACGATCATCTGACAGGCGAGGCGCCACTGGGTCGGCGGGATGTCGTCGACGTACATCTGTTCGATCTGCGCCTTGGTGATATGGCCGAGCTCGCTCAGTGCGGCAACTTCGCGGACATTGAGCGGGCCGCCCATCGGCGAGCGTTTGCCATCGACCGACGAAACCTTGACCAGACAGGTGCCGCAGTTGCCTTCCTGGCAACCGAAGTCGATCGGGATGTGGTGTTCCTTGGCCAGCGCGAGGATGGTCTGGGTGTGGCTGCCGGCAACGGCATAGACCGTCTTGTCCTTGTGCATGGGGCTGGTAAAGGTGATGAGGGCCATTTTTTAAGTTCTCCTGGAAAACGGGTTGATCTGGATTTCTCTGATGCGGTTGAGCATTTGCTTTTAATCTTGTTGGGTACGAGCAGCGATCAGGCTGGCTTCACCACGATTTCGCCGCCGATTATCTGCGCCTGGCAGGCCAGCCGATGGCCGCGCGGAGCCAGGTTGTCCTTGAGCACCTGGTCTTCCAGGATGCTCGGTGGCGCGAGAAATTCGCCACCGGAAACGACCTTGGTCAGGCAGGTGCAGCATTCCCCTTCACGGCAGCCGTAGGTGATGCCGGCGCCGACTTTCTCCGAGACTTCGATGAGGCGGGTGCCGGCCGGCACCGTGACCGAGACGCCGATATCCTGAAAAGTAACTTTGGCTTTTGGCATTGTTTGCTCCCTTTGGGTTTATGCGGGTGCCGCTTGTAGTTGGCTGAACTCGAGCTCACGGTGTTCAAGCCGGCCAGTCAGGTGGCGGGCCAGTTGTTCGCCGAGCCCACGGCAGGCTTCGAGTTCGCTGGCATCCGGAACCAGCTTGACTCGCAGGCCTTCGACCGGGACGCGCAGCTTGAGGCCGCGCAGGCGGTCTTCGATCAGACGTACCGCCTCGCCGCTCCAGCCGTAGGAGCCGAAAGCAGCGCCCAGTTTGCCCTTGACGTTGACCGTGGTCAGCGACGACAGCAGGTCCCAGACCGGCTTGACGGCATCGGCGTTGATGGTCGGGCTGCCGAAGGCGAGGCCATCGGCTTCCTCGACCAGATCGGTAAAGATATCGGCCTCGCCGCCTTCAAGGTCATAGAGAGAAACGCGCACGCCGCTCAGGCTTTCGGCGCCGGCGGCCAGCGCTTCGGCCATGCGCCGCGTGTTGCCATAGGCGGAGAGGTAGAAGACGACCAGCGTCTTTTCGCTGCGCGCCTCGTTGAACAGTCGCGGCGTGGCCAGCTCGCGATAGCGATGCACATAATCGCGCGGCTTGTGGCGCAGAACCGGGCCGTGGGCCGGGGCGATCAGTTTGATTTCAAGCGGCTCGATCAGGGCGATGGCATCGAGCACATATTCGCGGAAGGGCCGCATGATGTGGGCGTAGTAGTACTCGAAGGAAAAGCGGAAATCGCCGACCGTGTCGTTGAACAGGCGGTTGTCGCAAAAGTGGCAGCCGAAGATGTCGCCGGTGAACAGGAGGCCTTCCTCTTCAAGATAGGTGCATTGCGTATCCGGCCAGTGCAGATAAGGCGTATGCAGGAAACGCAGGGTACGGCCACCGAGATCGACGGTGTCGTCGGTCGTCACCGGAATGTATTCGGGCGGTTTCTCGCCGCTTGGCTTCAACAGCGCCTTGAGCATCATCTGGGCGCGACTGGACAGATATACCCTGGCCTGCGGGGCGCGCCTGAGCAGCTCGGGCAGTGCGCCGCTGTGGTCCGGCTCCAGATGGTTGAGGACGATGGTGGTGATTTCTTCGTACCTGGCCACCGATTCAAGGCGGCGGAAGAAGTCGTCGGCGAAGTTTTCCTTCACCGTGTCGATGATCGCCACGCCATTATTGCCACGTACGACATACGAGTTGTAGCTCGTGCCGTTGGCGGTTTTGAGGATGATGTCGAAACTCCGCAGATGCGGGTCGAGAGCACCCACCCAGTGGACGCCTGGTGCAATTTCTACGGCATTGTCAGTGATTGCCGCAGCTGCCATGGCTGCTTTCCTCTTCATCGCTCGCCGGCGTGGACTCGTGCGCGTGGCCGCCACAACTGCCATGGCCTTGCGGGCCGTGCACGCAGGCTTCGATATCGCCTTCCGGTAGTTCGATATTTTTCAGGCCGATCCAGGCGTCAACGGCGGAAATGTCGAAACCGACCTGTCTTTCCTCGCCGATTTCCATCAACGGGCGGCGGATCAGCAGCGGATTCTCCTGCAGCAGATGCAGGGCGGTTTCAAACCCCAGGTTGTCCGGTACGATTTCGCCCGTCTTGATGGCTGGCGCCGACCGATTGAACCACTCGCTGATCGGCAGCTTGCCAAGGAAGGCGAGCAGTCGCTCGGCTGTCCACTTCTCGGCCTTGAGACTTTTGGCCTGGACGGTGTGGCCGGCTGCGGCGAGCAGTATCTTCTGGCGAAGATTGCCCTTGCAGCCGGGTTTTTCATAGAACGTAACGACGGCCATCAGGCGGCCTCGCGCCACAGGCCGAATTCCTTCAGCTTTTCGATCGGAATGCCGGTCAGTGAACCTGGCGGGTTCAGGAACTCGCCCAGTTCATTGACGATGGCCATCTCGATCGGGCAGATCGCGGCACATTGGGGTACGCCGTGATCGCCCAGGCATTCGGTGCATTTGCCATCATCGATCAGGAAGTGCGGCGTGTCCTGATAGATCGCATCGTTCGGACAGACATCGACGCAAGCCCAGCAATTGACACAGGATCGGGTGATTTGCAGGGCCATTTACGCCACCTTTTTGTTGTCGATCGCGGGAAGCAACTTGCCGCTGGCCGCGATTTCCTTGTACACCGTCATCACGGCTTCCTCGATCGGCTCCATTGCATGTTCGCCGTTCGGCGCAATGCCGGCGGCTTCCAGCTTGGCCCAGGGTTCGTAACCGACCTTGGAACAGAGCACAACCTCGCAGCCGTCCAGCACGCGGATGTTGCGGTCGAGAAGCGATTCCGTTGCCCCGGCATCGATCACGTCGCCATCGCCGCAGGCATCCATGCCGCCGCAGTACAGCTCGGTCTTGCGGTGGCTGATGAAGCGGACACCGGCCGGCGAGGCTTCGTAGATCAAAAATTCCTTGGCGTGGCCGAAGTGCTCGGCGACGACACCGTTCTTGCCGGCCACCGCCATCAGCACGGGGCGTGAACCTTCCGGAATGCCGTCGAGCTTGGGCGTGACGATGCCGCGCCTGGCGTCCAGCTTTTCGATGATCTCATCATGGACGACCTTGCGGCGGACCATGGCGGCTTCGTAATCGACATCCATGACATCGATCTTGTCGAGGGTGAACTCGTCGCCGCGGTCTTCGCCCAACAGTCCGACGGCGTCGGCGCGGCACTGGCGGCAATGGCGCATCATCGCCATGTCGCCGGCACAGGCGTCCTGCAGCGCCTGCAACTGTTCCGGGGTCGGTTCCGGCTGCTCCATGATGCCGTAGTAGGTCCCGTGCTCGGACTCGGCGATCAACGGCATGACGTTGTGCAGGAAGGCGCCTTTGGCCTTGACGATCTTCGAGACTTCCTTGAGATGCTCGTCATTGACGCCGGGGATCAGCACCGAGTTGACCTTGACCAGGATGCCCCGGTCGGTCAGCATCTGAAGCCCCTTTTGCTGCTGCTCGATCAGGATGCGCGCGCCTTCGGCGCCGGTGATCCGCTTGTTCTCCCAATAGATCCAGGGGTAGATCCGGGCGCCCACTTCCGGATCGACGCAGTTGATGGTGATCGTCACATGGTCGATGTTGTGCTTGGCGATGCGGTCGACGTACTGCGGCAGATTCAGGCCGTTGGTCGACACGCACAGCTTGATATCCGGGGCGCGCGCGGACAGCTGTTCGAAGGTTTCAAAGGTGCGGCCCGGGTTGGCCAGGGGGTCTCCGGGGCCGGCAATGCCGAGGACCGTCATCTGCGGAATCTCGGCGGCAACGGCGAGCACCTTCTTGATCGCCTGATCCGGCGTCAGCAGTTCGGAGACGACGCCCGGGCGGGATTCGTTGGAGCAGTCGTACTTGCGGTTGCAGTAATTGCACTGGATGTTGCAGGCCGGGGCGACGGCCACATGCATACGGGCAAAGTAGTGGTGCGCTTCTTCCGAATAGCAGGGATGGTCCTGAACCTTGGCGCGAATGTGATCGGGCAGATGACCCAGTGCGTCCGGTGCAGTGCCACAGCCGCTCGATGCACAACCGCCGCCTTCTGCGACGGGCACAGTGTTGCTGATAACGGGTAATTCCACGATGTCGGCTCCTCGAATGCAGTTGGAGCCTGTTCAGCAATCGCTGTGCCAGAGAGTATTGTCTATTAAAATCAATTGGATAGGTGCTTATACCAACGGCACTGTCGGGCGGCTTGTCGCAAATGCGACAGGCACTTCAGGCTGATTGACGATCTGCACACTGAGTAAGCACGACACTAGTCCAGGGGGAGCAGCGTCACGGCAACGTCGCGTGGCGGTGCCCAGTAAGGCGCGCTGGTGACGAGAATTTGCGCGCCTGCTTGGGCGTAGGCTTCGGCATTGTTTGCATTAATGCCGCCGGCAGCGGCTATCCGGGTCGGATGCCGGTGCGATCTGGCATAGGAGGCGATTTGGGCGACGGTATCCGGCGACATTTTTTCCAGTTGCAGGATATCGACCCTTGCATCGATCCAGCGCCGCGCCTCGGTTTCGTTATCGACTTCGACGATCACCGCACGTTCTGGCCAGCGGCGGTGCAGGCGTTGCAGCGTTATTTCCGGGGATTCATCGTTGAGGAAAGCGCGGTGCTCGGGAAAAATGAGTAGCGTTTCCGACAAACTCAGGCGGTGAGGGGCGGCTCCGCCGCATAAAACAGCCTTGATCGCCGCCGCCTTGGTGCCGGGGAAATTCTTGCGCGTGCACACGACACTGCTTTCCGGATGGCCTCGACGCGCTGCGGCGACGATGGCGGCTGTGCTGCTGGCGACTCCCGACATGCATTCCATCAAGGTCTGGGCCGTTTTCCAGACGACATGCAGTTTGGCCGCATTGCCGCTCAAGCGCAGAATTTCCTCGCCTGCTTTGAGCTGACTGCCACTTTCGCGCAAGGGGGGGAAGGCCCTCAGGCCGCGCAACTCGCCCATGCGACCGGATTCCTCACTCCCGCAGATCATCATGTCATGGCGCGCGCGAAAGATCAGCTGGCCCGTTTGCTGGCCAATATCCAGAGCAAATGTAGTGGCATCGCCGCAGGGCGTGTCTTCCTGCAGCAGACTTTCAAGGAGGCCATCAGGCAGTTGGTAAGGATTCATCAGCGCGGATGTCGATCGGCAAAGGAAAAGAAGCCGCGGCCGGGCGTGGAATCACCGGCAGTATGCGCGATTCGATAGATCAGCCAGCGTTCATCGCGCAGGCGCCAGGCATGGACCGATTCGCCATAGGCGACGACTTCGTAGAAGTCCTCGTCATCATCCGAACGGATTTCGTTGAGTGCATAGCGGTGAGCGTAGTAGCAGGTGCAGTCATCGGCGTCGTAACCGAAACTGCGGCTGGCGGCGATTTCATATTCGCGATGCTGTTTGAAATAGATCGGCTCGATTACCATGCTGCGCCATTCGGCCGGAAGAAACATGAGCCATTCGCTGGTCCGGGTGCCTTGGCGTCCAGCCGGCACGGGACGGAGGAGGGCGGTGCTTTCCATGATCAACGCAGTCCGTAGCCATAGGATTTGATAATTGCCTTGGCCTTGTCGTCCGTCTCTTTCTCGGAGTGAGCGGCGATCTGCAGCATCGGGGCGGTGAAATTGGCGGCGACGGCGACCTGAACTTCATCGGCATTAGCGAATCCGATGCGTGTTGCGGTCGATCCCAACAAAATGGCTTTATTCAACATTTGATTCCTTTCAGGCGTGCAGGCAGGGATTAAGGGCGAATGCATTGAAGACGGCGCAGGCTCCGCCGCCCATGGCGAAAGTCTTCGGCGCTGTCGGGGGGGGAGGCGTTCAGGCGTCGAAATGGAGGGCGAGGCTGGCCAGGACCTGAGGCAGCGGCAGGTTTTCCTCGCTTTCCAGAATACCCGGTACCGGATTGGGGAACTCGTAGAAGATGCCGTAGGTGCCCGCGCGTTGGCCATGCAAAAACACGTGGGCGCGCAGCGTGGCGATTTCGGCGTGGCGCAGGGTGACGATATGCGGGTCCCGGCCGGCATCCGGTTCGATGTCGCAGGCCTTGGCGATGCGTTCATCAAGGGAGACCAGGACGCGGCGTATTTCACGGGATTTCGACGATGCCCAGGGATTGGCGTTCATGGCAGTAGTTCCGGTCGAATATGGGCCAGCCAGGTATCGATGCGTTCTTCGCTCAAGACTGGCTGGTTGATCTGGTCGATAGCCAGACCGAGAAAGGCGTCGCCATCGACCGCCTGCGAGGCGGAGAAATCATAGCCGGCCACCGGCCAGCGTCCGACGATACGGGCGCCGCGTGCGACCAGCACATCGTGGATCAGGCCGATGGCATCGACGAATTGATCAGGATATTTTTTCTGGTCGCCCAGGCCGAAGATGGCGACGACCTTGCCGCTCAGATCGGCATTCGCCAATTGCGGCAGGAATTCCTCCCAGCTCGGCTGGCTAAGGCCGACCGATTGGCCAGGCAGTTCGCCGTCGCCCAGCGTCGGACTGCCGAGGATCAGCGCGTCATAGGCCAGGAAGCCCTGGCGCGTCGTGCGGCCGATGTTCACCGGCGCATCGGCTGTCTCGCCAAGCTTTTTCGCGATTTGCCTGGCGATCAGCCGGGTGCGGCCGGTGTCGGTACCGAAGAAAATTCCGATTTTTGCCATCTTTATCCGTTGATCGTGGCGTTCTGCGTCAACTCGTCCGGCAGGCAACCAATCGGCGCCCCGAGGGTGCCATCCGGGCCGTTTTCGAACTGGACCAGATAAATTCCCCTGGTTTCGTCCATTGCAGCCACGCCGAAATGAACCACCACGCCGCGCAATCCGCTCGGAACGATAAGGCCTTCCGCTTCGTCGATGCCCGGCATGCCGCCATCGTTGAAGATGTCTTCGGCAGCGAAGACCATATCGCCGACTTCATATCCGACGGTTTCCATGATCTCAGGCCCAGGCATCGGTCGGCGCCAGCAGGCGGCTGACCGCTTGATCGAACATCAGATGCTGGTCGATGATGGCGCCGACGTCTTCCGCCTTGACGCCGGTATACATGATGCCCTCCGGGTAAATCAGCACACTGGGACCGAGGTGGCAGGGGCCGAGACAGCCGGTGTTGGTCAACTGGAAGCCGGAGGCCCACAGATTGCGGCTGGTGAATTCGTCTGAAAAGGCCTGCCAGGTAGCGCCGCAGCCTTTGTCCTGACAGGAACTGCGCGGGTGACCGCTAGGACGGCCCTGAACGCAGACAAAAACGTGTTTCTTGGGTTTTGGCATGGAGCTCTCCTGGTTGATGGCTTGGCTATTGCAAGTCGAGTGCCAGATGCAATCCCAATTAATTCAATTGCTTGCGATGATTGTCTTTGTAATGTTTGCGACAAATCCGGATCAGAACTGCTTGACCTCGATATTCAGCGTCTGAATGCGATAAGCAATTTGCCGCGGCGTCATGCCGAGAATGCGCGCAGCCTTGGCCTGAACCCAACCGGCGTGTTCGAGGGCGGCGATGACGCGTTCCTTTTCCGAAAGGTTGGGGTCGTCGATGTCGATTTCAGGATTGGCTGCTGAAGTCGAGTTGGCCGCGCCCCCTTGAGGGATGGCAACGACCGCACGCTGTGGTCGAGAACTGGTTCGCTCGCGGGCGCTTGGAAAACGGATGAGGTCGACGTCGATCTGGCCATTGTCGGAAAGAACCGCGGCACGTTCCAGGCAGTTTTCCAGTTCGCGCACATTGCCCGGCCATTCGTGATTGGCCAGACGGCGGCTGGCCATGTCGGTCAGCGTCAGTTTCCGCTTCTGGTCATTGCCGATCTTGGTCAACAGGTGGCGGGCGATTTCCGGGATGTCCTCGATGCGCTCGCGCAAGGGGGGCAGGAAGAGCGGCATGACGTTCAGCCGATAGAACAGGTCTTCGCGGAAGTCGCCCATCTCGACGGCAGTTTCCAGGTCGCGGTGGGTTGCCGCGATGATGCGGACGTCGACTTTGATCGTCTTGCTGCCGCCGACCCGCTCGAACTCGCCTTCTTGCAGAATGCGCAGCATCTTGGCCTGGAAGGCCGGCGAGACTTCGCCGATTTCGTCGAGGAAGAGGGTGCCGCCGTGCGCCTGCTCGAAACGCCCCTTGCGCGATTCGACAGCGCCGGTGAAGGCGCCACGTTCGTGGCCGAAGAGTTCGGACTCGAGCAGGTTTTCCGGCAGCGCGGCGCAGTTGAGCCTGACCAGCGCATTCCGGGCGCGCGGCGAATTATAGTGGATGGCGTTGGCGATCAGCTCCTTGCCGGTGCCGGTTTCGCCACGGATCAGGACGGTGGTGTTCCACTTGGCGACCATGCGCGCCTGATCGAAGACCCGACGCATCACGGCTGAACGACCGACCATGCTGTCGAAGCCGAACTGGTGGCGGACAGTGCGGCGGAGCAGGTCGCGCTCTTCGAGCAGCGATGACTTTTCCTGGGCAATGGCCATCGCCAGATTGAGATTCTGGCCGATCAGGTTCGCTACCATTTCGACGAACTGGGCGCGCTCATCGAGCAGGCCGTCTTCCGGCATTTCCGGCTGGACGGCCAGCACCCCCTTGAGATCGCCGCCGACTTTGATCGGTACGGCGATGAAGGGCAGGTCGGGCTGATAAACGCCATTTCGATTGAGGAAACGTGGTTCGTCGCGACCGTGGGCAAGCTTGATGGTACGTGGCTTTTCGAGCACCAGACCGATGATTCCTTCCCCCGGCCCGTACTGGTTGTCGTCGAGGATCGGCCCCTCCGGCGTGTAGATGGTATGGATGTTGAGCTTGCCGCTGTCCGGGTCGAGCACGCTGATCAGGCCGCGGGCAAGACCGGCTTCGTCGTGCAGGACGCGCAGCACATCGCGCAGCGTTTCGTTGAAATCCAGCGAGCGGCTGAGTGCCCGACTGACGGCATAGAGCGCCGCGAGCAACTGGATATTCAGCGCGTGCGTACGGCAGAAGCCGCCGGTCGGGGGGCACTCGTTGTTGAGCGGGGTGTGTTCGTCCATGCTGTACTCGTGACTCCCTAGATCGGGTCGCCGTCTACGCGGAACTCGACAACCACCGCGCAACCGCCGCTCGGGCTTTCATCGAGATCAATGATGCCGCCGTGGTCTGCGACGACCTGTTGGGCGCGCGACAGACCGGTCCCGATGTGTTTGCCGTTACCGCCCTTGGCCGTGAAAAACGGCTCGAATGCACGGTGTCGCCAGTCATGCGGAATGCCGGGGCCGGAGTCGAGTACGGCGATGACGATGCTGTCGCCTTTCAGCGTACTGGTCAGGGATAGTTCGCGGCGTTGCCATCCCTTGATGTTCATTGCCTCAATGGCATTGTCGACCAGCGCCTTGAACAACATGCGCAACTGGAGCGGACGGCCGAAGACAGGCGGCAGCGTCGAAGCGGGTTGCCAGTCAACGGTGATGCCGGCCGAGAGCAGGCGCCGGGTGCTGACTTCGAGAACATCGCGCAGGATTTCATTCATATTCACGCTGACGAGGATTTCCTGCGGACTTTGCGGGATGACCTGGCGCAAGGTTTCGAGGTATTCCCGGCTGCCATTCAAGGCTTCCTGCAGCATTGACGCACTCGCGGGGTCCCGCCGCTGGAGTACGGAAACGGCTGACGACATGACGTTCATCGGTTCTTCGAGACGAAAGATCGCCGCCGACAAGCCCTCCCGAATCGCAGCCGTGCGTTCTTCCTCCGCCAGCACGGCCTGCAAGGCCGAGGCGCGGGCGCGTTCCTGCTCGTCGCGCAGCTTGGTAATGTCACTCATGACGATGAGCAGGCCGGGCTGGCCGGCTGCGCAGAAATAGCTGTCGGCGCAATCGCTATGCATGTCGATGATCGACGAGGTGACGGAGAGCCAGCGCGGGCGGCCGGCCGCCCGGTCGATACGGGCTTCGCGCTGGTTGAGCAGGCATTCCTGCGGGCGATCGGCGAGGGTGTCGCGCCAGATCGGAAGCAGACTATCGAGAATGGTGTGGGCGGGTTCCTTGACGCGCAGGTCGGTGACCAGTTTCTTGTATTCCTGGTTGTCGAGGATGACACGTCCGGTCGGGTCGAGCAGGGCAAAGGCTATCGGCGCCGTATCGACAACCGATTCGATCAGGTGTTTCTGGTTGCGGACAATGCGTTCGAGGCGATGCAGTTCGGTAACGTCGCGGTGCATGCCGAGAAAATGCGTGGTATTTCCAGTGGCATCAACGACCGGTGAAATGCTCAATTCGGCCAGGTAGAGGTCGCCATTCTTGCGTCGATTGAGCAGCTTGCCGGCCCAGGGTTTCTGGGCCGAAAGATCAGACCACATGGACCGGTACAACTCGACTGGCGTCGTTTGGTTGGAGAGCATGGACTCGTTTCGGCCAACAATTTCCTCCATCCCGTAGCCGGTGACCCTGGTGAAGGCTTCATTGGCGAACAGGATGTTGGCCCGTGCATCGGTAATCGAAATGGCGAGATCGGCCTGATCCACAACCTGGCGATAGGCTTCCGGCGGAAGGGCAATTTCCGCAGCTGAGGAAAGGCATTTCTTGGTGCCCTGGACTGCCTTCATCGGGTAGCTCCTGACGGATTCGTTTTCTTGATGTAAGCAGAATCCATGCCGCGATGCAGCATTTGGCGCAAAGCGCTCGGCAGTCCTTGTTTCGGGGGAAATGCGACGAAATTGATGTTGCGTTTGCGACATTTCGTTTGGCGAAAAACGCACCTTTGCAGTGCGCCTGCTCCAGACGACTCCCCTTTCTTGATGCAAACGGCGCAGTGAGGAGGTTTGCAGGGCTTTTGCCAGAATTCCGGCCGATCATCGCGCATGACAAATTCATTGGCACAAAAACTGCTGGATACGGGCAAACCGATGAGTGACCCCAACATGAATACCTCTCAAGCCTTGCCCTTAGGAAGCCAAGCCAGAATGTTCAAGCATGGCCTCGTCCTGTGCCTCTTCTGCCTTGGTTTCGGCTTGCTTCTCGCCGTGACCGACGAGATCACCACGGAGAATATTGCGGCGCGGGCGATCGAGGACAAGCAGAACTCGCTGAGCCAGGTGCTGCCGGACGAGCTCCACGACAACAATCCGGTCACCGATACGCTGACCCTGGCGAATGCCGCAGGGCGGGAGCTGACCGTCTACCGGGCCAGGAAGAATGGCCAGGTGACCGGCGTTGCCTACGAAATATTCGGCACCGGGTACGCCGGCGAAATCAAGCTGATGATGGGTATAGCCGCTGATGGCAAGTTGCTTGGCGTGCGCGTTCTGGCGCACAAGGAAACGCCGGGCC
>JAJXVG010000083.1 GCA_021782315.1 Pseudomonadota bacterium
GGACTGGTGCTGCTCACCGTCATGGGCCTGGTGCTCACCGAACAGGTGTACCGCAGCACCCGCCCGGAAGATCGCTGGGCGATCAAGTTCCTCTGTCTGGGGCTGGGGGGGCTGTTTGTCTACGATTTCTATCTCTACGCCAACGCCGCGCTTTTCCATGTGATGGATGCCCAGGTGTGGGCCGCGCGGGGTTACGTGACCGCCCTGGTGATGCCGCTGATCGCCGTCTCCGCCGCCCGCAACCCGGAATGGGCCGCGCCGGTCGGACTGTCCCGCAGCATGGCTTTCCATACCGCCAGCCTGCTGGGGGCGGGCATCTACTTGTTGCTGATGGCAGGCGCGGGCTACTACCTGCGCCTGTTCGGCGGCGAATGGGGCGACGTGGTGCAAACCGTGTTCATCTTTGCCGCTGCCATGCTGCTGGTGCTGCTGATGTATTCCGGGACCCTGCGTGCCCGCTTGCGCGTATTCCTGTCCAAGCATTTTTTCAGCTACCGCTACGACTACCGCGAGGAATGGCTCAACTTCACCCGCACCCTCACCGAGGGCCAGCCCGGCGAACAATTGTGCGAACGTGCGGTCGAGGCGCTGGCCCGGCTGCTCGAAAGCCCCGGCGGTGCACTGTGGATGCGCGAAGGCACCGCCGGCTATCAGCGTGCCAGCCACTGGAACTGGGCCGACCTCCAGGGCGTCGAGCCGGAAGACGCCCCCTTCATTCAGTGGCTCGCCAGCAAGCAATGGGTGGTGGACCTGGACGAAATGAAGGTGCGCCGCGATCTTTACGGCGACCTGGATACGCCCGCGTGGCTGCAGAATTCCGATAACGCCTGGCTGGTGGTGCCGCTGATGCTGCACGACGAACTGCTGGGATTTGTCGTGCTCAAGCATTCCTTGGGCAATGTCACCTTCAACTGGGAAGTCAGCGACCTGCTCAAGGTGGCGGCGCGCCAGGCCGCGGCGCACCTGGCGCAGATGCGCGCCTCCAATCAATTGATCGTGGCGCGCCAGTTCGAATCGTTCAACCGCACCACCACCTTCGTCATCCACGACCTGAAAAATCTGATCGCCCAGTTGTCCCTGCTGCTCGCCAATGCCGAAAAGCACAAGCACAACCCCGAGTTTCAGGCCGACATGCTGGACACGGTGGAGAGCGCGGTCACCCGCATGAACAAGGTGCTGTCGCAATTGCGCCGCGGCAGCGATGCAACGCAGGCGCAGTCGGTGGCGCTGGCCGACATCCTGAATGAGGCCGCCGCCAGCAAACAGGCATTCAAGCTGCGCCCCACGCTGGAACTGCCACCCACTTCATTGCGCGTACGCGCCGAGCGCGGGCGGCTTACCCGCGCCATCGGCCATCTGCTGCAAAATGCCCTGGAGGCAACCCCGCCGACCGGGCAGGTCACGCTGCGCGGATTCGAGGAATCCGGACAGGCGGTCATTGAAGTCATCGACACGGGGAGCGGCATGGACGACGAATTCATCCGCACCCGGCTGTTCCAGCCGTTTGTCTCGACCAAGGGGGCGGGCATGGGGATTGGCGCCTACGAGTGCCGCGAGACCCTGCGTGCCCTCGGAGGCAACATCGATGTGAACAGCACGCCAGGGAGCGGCACCCGATTCCGTCTCAGCCTGCCGCTGGACAATAATGCCTATGCTGGAGGAGACGCCGCATGAGCGACGCCAAACAAAAAATCCTGCTGGTCGAAGACGATCCTGGACTGCAAAAGCAGCTGAAGTGGAGCCTCGCCGATTACGAACTGGTCATCGCCGCCGACCGCGACAGCGCCATCGCGCAATTGCGCCGCCACGAGCCGCCGGTGGTGCTGCTCGACCTCGGCCTGCCGCCCGATGCAGACGGCGCCACCGAAGGCCTGGCCGCGCTGCAGCAGATCCTGTCGCTGGCGCCGTCCACCAAGGTCATCGTCGTCACCGGCAACCTCGATCGCAGCAATGCGGTTAAAGCGATCCATCTCGGCGCCTACGATTTTTTCCAGAAGCCGTTCGACCCCGACGTACTGGCGCTGATGATTGCCCGCGCGCTGCATGTCCATGCACTGGAAACCGAGAACCGGCTGCTTGCGGCAAAACAAGGCGGATCCGCCCTGCAGGGACTGATCACCAGCAGCGAGCCGATGCTGAAAATCTGCCGCACCGTGGAGAAAGTCGCGCCCGCCAACGCTACCGTTTTGCTGCTGGGCGAATCCGGCACCGGCAAGGAAGTGCTGGCGCGCGGTGTCCACGAACTGTCGCCACGCGCCGGCAAGCGCTTCGTCGCCATCAACTGCGCGGCCATCCCCGACACCCTGCTGGAATCCGAACTGTTCGGTTACGAGAAAGGCGCCTTCACCGGCGCCGCCAAGCAGACCATCGGCCGCATCGAGTACGCCAACGAAGGCACGCTGTTCCTCGACGAGATCGGCGACCTGCCGATGCCGCTGCAGGCCAAGCTGCTGCGCTTCCTGCAGGAACGCGTGATCGAACGCCTGGGCGGGCGCGGCGAAATTCCGGTCGACGTGCGCGTCGTCTGCGCCACCCATCGCGACCTCGCCGGCATGATCCGCGAAGGCAGCTTCCGCGAGGACCTGTTCTACCGGCTGTCCGAGATCTCGGTGAAAATTCCGCCGCTGCGCGAACGACCGGGCGACGCCGTATTGCTGGCACAGGCCTTCCTGGAACGCTATGCACGCGAACTCGGCCGCAACATCCGGGGCTTCACCGCCGACGCGCTGGGAGCACTCGAGGCCCATGCCTGGCCCGGCAACGTGCGTGAAATGGAAAACCTGATCAAGCGCGCCACCATCATGGCCGATGGCAACCAGATCACCGCGGCCGATCTCGGGCTCGACGCCCGCCACGTCGAGCCCGAACCCTTCAATCTGCGCCAGGCACGCGAACATGCCGAGCGCCACGCAGTCAGCCGCGCACTCGCCCACAGCGACGGAAACATCGCCCAGGCTGCCGAACTGCTCGGCATCACCCGTCCCACGCTGTATGACCTGATGGCGAAAATCGGCATGAAATAGCACCTTGCGCCACGCCCCTTACTATTTTCACAACGATACTGGAGACCCCATGCCCCGTCCTTTCCCTGTGTCCCGGCTGCTACTGGCTCTGCTCCTGGGCGCCAGCCTATTGACCGCCTGTGGTGGAGAGGACAGCGCCAAGCTTGTCGCCGAAGCCCGGGCCAAGCTGGCGACGGGGGATTACAAGGCGGCGATGATTCAGTTGAAAAACGCCGTGGCGAAGGACGATAAAAACGCCGAGGCGCGCTTCGAACTGGGCAAGCTCTATCTCGCACAACTCGATCTGGCCAGCGCCGAAAAGGAATTTCGGCGCGCCCGAGAAGCGGGTTTATCGGCCGACAGCGTCAACCCGATGATCGCCCGCGCGCTGATCGGACAGCATGAATACCAGCGCGTGCTGGACGAACTGCCCGCTCCGGCAGAGGGCAGCGCCGATGCCGCCACGATGCTGGCCTTGCGCGCCACCGCTGAACTCGGGCTGGGGCACAAGGAAGACGCCCGCAAAATACTGCAGCTGGCCCAGCAGGCCGCACCCAACAACGCCGAGGTCCATCTTGTCCTGGCGCAGCTGGCGCTGGCCGACGGCGATTCCGGAAAGGCCATGCAGGATCTCGACCAAGCCTTGCGCATCGACCCCAACCACCGCGAAAGCCTTCTGCTGAAGGGCAGCCTGCTGCGCGCCACCGGAAAACCGTCCGAAGCCACCGCGATCTATCGTGAAGTCCTCCGGATCTCCCCCGGAAATATCAATGCGCGGCTGGCCCTGGCAGACATCGCCATCGCCGGGAACAAGCTGGACGACGCGCGCAAGGAAGTCGACGCCGCGCTGAAAACCAGCCCAAACAGCCTGCAGGCGCGTTACACCCAAGCGCTGATCGACTTCCGCGAGAAAAAAACCGACCGCGCACGCGATCATCTCGCCGCTGTGCTGAAAACCGCGCCAGACTTTCTTCCCGCCGTGCTGCTGAGCGGCGCAATCGAATACTCGCTCGGCAACCTGCAATCCGCCGAAACGAGCCTCAACAAAGTCGTCCAGGCCGCACCTCGCCACCCCTATGCGCTGCGCCTGCTGGCGGCTACACAACTGCGCCTGGGCCGGCCGGACGATGCCGCAGCCACGATCAGTGTGCTTGACCCGGAGCACTCAAACGATGCTGGCGTGCATGTCATCGCCGGCGAAATTGCCCTGGCGAAGAAAGACTGGGCCAATGCCTCGGCGCATTTCGGAAAGGCAGCGCAGATCAGCCCGGAAAGCGCCGCCATCCGCACCGAACTCGGCATCTCTCGGATGGCACAAGGCGACAACCGGGGCATGGACGACATGCTGGCCGCCTCGAATCTGGAAGGCGGGAGCGGCCGCGCTGATGTCATTCTCATCCTTAACCAGTTCAATAACCGGCAATTCGACGCGGCACTCACCAGCATTGCCGCGCTGGAAAAGAAACTCCCCGCGAGCCCGGTGCCCTGGAATTTTCGCGGTGCAGCCTATCTGGGCAAAAAAGACCTGGCCAAGGCGCGCGACAGTTTTGAGCAGGCGCTCAAGCTCGATCCAAAATTCTTCCCGGCCGCCGCCAACCTCGCCCAACTCGACCTCAAGGACAACCAGCCCGCAGTGGCCAGGGGCCGCTTCGAAAGCATCCTCAGGGCCGATCCCAGGAGCCTGCAGGCCATGCTGGCGCTGGCGGATCTCGCCCGTGCGAACCGCGACGAAAAAACCTACCTGGGCTGGCTGGAAAAAGCCGCCGCTGCCAGCCCGCAGGCGCTGCAGCCGCGCATGCTGCTGTCGCGCTATTGGCTCGCCAAGGGTGACACCCTCAAGGCCGTTGCCACCGCGCGCGAAGCCGTCGATGCCCAGCCAAACAGTCCCGTGGCGCTCGACCTCCTGGGCACCGCCCAGTTCGCAAGCAAGGACCTGGATAACGCACTGGGCACCTTCCGCAAACTTGCCGACCAGTTCCCCGGTCAGGCCACCCCCCGGCTGAAACTGGCCCAGGTACAGATCGCGATGAAGAATGCGGACGACGCGCGCAGAAGCCTGCTGGAAGCCATCAGGCTTCAGCCCGGCCTGATCGAGGCACAGCTCATGCTCGGCGGGCTCGACATCCAGTCCGCGCGTTATGACGATGCCATGAAGCTCGCCAAACAGATCCAGCAGCAAAAGCCCGACTCGGCGGCTGGATTCATACTGGAAGGCGACACCGCGCTGGCTAAGAGACAATATCCCGCCGCGGTCACCGCATTCGAGCGCGCACACAGGCTCGCCTCCACATCTGCCACGCTCATCCGCCTGCATCAGGCCCTGGCGGGGGCCGGACGCGTCGACGAGGGGGACAAACGTCTCGCCGACTGGCTTGCCGCCCACCCGGAAGACCAGGGCACTCGATTTTATCTGGCCGACAGCCTGAACGCCCGCGGCCAGTACAAAGCCGCCGCCGATCAATACCTGCTCCTGAACCAGCAAGTCCCCGGCAATTTCATCGTGCTCAACAATCTCGCCGCGGCGCTGTCGCAACTCAATGACAACCGCGCTTTGACCTTTGCCGAACAGGCCATGAAGCTCAAACCCGACAACCCTGCCATCATGGACACCCTGGGGTGGATCCTGGTGCAACAGGGGCAATCCGAACGGGGTATCAAGCTTCTGCAGCAAGCCCTGTCCAAGGTGCCCGATGCCGCAGAAATTAATTACCATCTCGCTGCGGCTTACGCGAAATCGGGAGACCGCGTGCGCGCGCGCCAGGAGCTCAAGCGCTTGCTCGACAGCGGACGCGTTTTCCCGCAGGAAAAGCAGGCCCAGGATTTGTTGAAGCAACTTGGCGGTTGAGTTCATCCATCCCGCTTTAGACCCGAGGACTTCCATACATGGCCATTACCCGTCCCAACCGCGTGCCAGCCCTGCTATTTGCAGCCCTGCTCGTCCTCTCCGGCTGCGGGAAAAACCTGACCGCCGCCGAGCATGTTGCCAAAGCCAAGGACTACATGGACAAAGGCAATCTGCGACCTGCCCTGATCGAACTTTCCACCGCGGTGCAGAAGGATCCCAATTCAGTGGAAGGGCGCTGGTTGCTCGCCAAGGTCGCAACCGACATGGGCGACGGCCCCCGCGCAGAGAAGGAAATCAACAAGGCCATCGAGTTGGGTCTGAATCGCACCTCGGGGCAGGTGACACTGGTCCAGGCTCTGCTGTTGCAAGGCGAACTCGACCGGGTATTGCAGGAAAGCAGCGTCATCCCCCCCGGGACATCCAAACCCGATCAGGCCGCGATCCTGGGACTGCGCGGGCAGGCTTACGTAGCCAAGGGACAGTTCGAACTGGCGCAGCAGGCGCTGGAACAGGCTTTGCAAATCAAGCCGGACGCAGTTCAGGCATTGATCGGCATGACGGCCCTGCACGGCTATCAGCGCCAATATGACGTCGCCCGCCAATGGGTGGCCAAGGCGCTCAAGGCCGACCCTGGCTCGCCCGATGCCTGGAGCGCGCTGGGTGATCTGGAAATGGCGCAGGCACGCCCCGCCGAAGCCGAAAAA
The DNA here is from genome assembly GCA_021782315.1 of Pseudomonadota bacterium. Taxonomy (GTDB): domain Bacteria; phylum Pseudomonadota; class Gammaproteobacteria; order Burkholderiales; family Rhodocyclaceae; genus Azonexus. The sequence goes on from JAJXVG010000083.1 coordinate 6,552, forward strand.
GCCTACGGCCAGGCCATCAAGTACCGGGCCACCCCCTATTTGGAACAAATCAAGCGGGCGCAGGTACGCATCCAGCTCAAGAAATATGCGGAAGCCGCGGCTGACATCAAGGCGCTCAAGGATGCGGGCCTCAAGGATCATCCCTACGTCAACTATGTTGCCGGGCTGAATTATTTTGCGCAAAAGAACTATCAGGATGCAGCAGCAGCATTTCAGGCCAGTGACGCGGTCAACCCGGACTTCCTGCCCAACAGGATTTATCTGGCCACGACCCAGCTCCGGCTTGGCAATACCGAACAGGCGCTCAATCTTGCACAAAAAATCCTGGCCGACGCGCCGGGCTCCAAAACGGCGCAAGGCTTGCTCGGCAGCGTCTTGATCAGCCGTTCCGAATACGATGGCGCGAAGGACGTGCTGCAAAGCATCCTGGCCAAGTCGCCCAACGACCCGCAGGCACTGGGCATGATGGCCACGGTCGCCCTCCGTGAGGGCGACAGCGCAAAAGGCCTGCAATACGCCAAGAAACTTGCCTCACTTGAACCCAACTCCAAGCGGGTCCAGGACATGCTGATGGTTGCCAAATTGATGGCCGGTGAAGCGCTTGACAGCACCATCCACCAGACTGGCGCCCAAGCCGCGGCAACGGGTGATGTCTATACGAGCGAACTCATGACGGCCCTGGCCGCATTTCGCGACGGCAAACTCAAGCTGGCGCTCGATAGTGCCAAGGCAATGCAATCCCGTTATCCGGACAAAGTCGACCCGCTCAAGCTGGCGGCCGCAGTTTATCTTGCTGCCGGGCAGTGGGATCAGGGCAAGGTGGAACTGGAAAAAGCCCTCAAGCTTCAACCCAATGAGCCATCCGCCACCCGCAATCTCGCCAAGGTCGAGGTGATCAAGGGCAATTACCAGCGGGCAATGGAATTGCTCCAGCCACTGGTCAAGCAACACCCTGATGACGTCGAAGCAGTGCAGATTCTGGCAGCCGCCGAAACCCGTCTGGGCAATCCCGCGGGTGCCCTCGCAGCGCTGGAGCAGGCGTCGAAAAGCCAACCCAATGACCTCAATCTGCTTGCAGAACTCAGCCAAGCCCAATTGAAACAGGGAAGAGCCGGTCAGGTCGTGGAAATGACCCGCGGGCTGACCGATGCCCAATACCGCCAGCAACCTACCCTGTTAGAACTGCGTGGCAAGGCGCAACTCATGACCGGGGATCAGACAGGCGCGGCCGGCAGCTTCGGAAAGTTGACGCAACTGGTACCCAACTCCGCTCCAGCCCATTTTTATTATGCCAATGCCCTGTCTAGCCGCGGCGACGCAGCCCGCGCACGGAAGGAACTGGAGCAGGCGGTCAAGCTCGATCCACGTTACCTGCCCGCTCGGGTGGGGGAAATCAAGATGCACGTGCAATTCAAGGAACTCGATCGGGCCAGAAAGGCGCTAGTCAAACTACGGCAGGATTTTGGCGACCGCATCGAAGTGTTGGGCATTGAGGGCTGGTTCGCGCTGGGCACCGGCGATTACGCCACCGCCGAGCAGAAGCTGGCCACGGCCTTCAAGAAACAGCCCGACAGCGAACTGCTGCTGCTCACCACCCGGGCACAATGGGCGCAGAAAAAGCAGGGCCCCGCGCTCAAGGCCATGCGTGACTGGCTCAAGGATCATCCCGGCGACGTGCCGGTCCGACTTCAACTGGCAGGCGCCTATTTGAGCCTGGGCCAGGAAGCCGAAGCCGCGGCCGCCTACGAACAGGTTGTCAAGACCATTCCAAATTTTGTACCCGCGCTCAACAACCTGGCCTGGCTGAACCGCGACAAAGCACCCAAGAAGGCCATGGACTATGCGCAGCAGGCCTACCAACTGGCACCCAAGGATCCCCTCGTGCTCGACACCCTGGGAATGTTGACACTCAAAAGCGGAGATGCCAGCCGGGCCGTGAGCCTGCTGCGCGAAGCTGTTGCCCGGTCCCCGAATGATGCACAAATTCAGCTGCATCTCGCGACGGCCCTGATCCAGCAAGGGCACACCGCAGAAGCACAAAAGCTGCTGCAGGCCGTTGCCACCAAGGCTGCCAAAACGCCTGCAGCCAACGAGGCACGCAAGCTGCTCGACAGCCTGGGTAAACGCTGATGGGTCGCGAGGAACTGCCTCACGCATCCATAGCCCGGCGGAATGCGCAATCTGCGAAGCAATTCGGGGCCGTCCGTCGAATGGCTGCGCAGAGCGCGCAGGGCCACAAATCGACGGGGCGTTGATTTCCCTGGCCAGGCGATAATGCTCGAATCATGAAAATCCTGGCGATCGCCAATGCGCACGCTCTGGCGCATGTCTCGCGCCTTCTCGAAATTGCCAAGGTGCTGCGCACGCACGGCCACGAGATCGCATTCGCCGGGCACGGGAAATACCTTCAGACCGCAGCCTGGGATGGCTTTGCCACCCAAGAGCTGCCCTACATTTCAGTCGAGCGCGTGGTCGAGGCGGTGCGGAGCCAGAAACTCTGGACGCTTTATCGCGAAGCCGAACTGGAAACCTTCATCGACGCTGAACTGGCCCTGTATCGAAGCCTCCAACCCGACCTCGTGCTGCTCGACAACCGACCCAGCGCGCGCACCTCGGCCGACATCGCCGGCGTCCCGACCGCTGCCGTGCTCAACGTGCACATGAGCAATTACCGGCGCATCCCATTTTTCAGCTACCGACAGATGACCGGTGGGCTGCCCGGCACGGCACTGGCCGACCGTCTGGAAAACATTATCGAGCGCCAGGTATATGACCGGCTGGTGATGGGCGGGCTCAATGCGATCCGCAGGAAACGCGGGCTCAAGCGGCGGTATGCCTACGAGCACGAGGAAGGTGACCTGAGCCTGCTGGCCGACATCCCGGAATTCAACCCGGTCAACACGCTGCCACCGCACGCACGCTACATCGGCCCGCTGACCTGGCACAACACGCTGCCGGCGCCAGCCTGCCTGGATAAACTCGACCCCGCCAAACCCACCGCCTATTTCACCTTGGGCAGTGAAGGGCTGGATGAACTGGTCGCTCACCTGGGCGAACTCGCCCAACGCGGCATCCAGATCGTTGTCGCCACCGGCGCGGCCAAACTGGCCGGGTTGAGCGTCCCGGCAGGCGTATTTCTGGAGCAATACATCAACGCCGATACCCTGCTGCCCCATTGCGACCTGGTCTGTTGCCACGGCGGCAACGGCACCTTGTATCAGGCCTTGAGCCATGGCTTACCCTGCGTGGTGGTCGCCACCCATGCCGAGCAGCATTATGGCGGCAAGCGAATCCAGGAACTGGGGCTGGGGATAAGCCTGACCCTCAAGTATCTCCGCCGAGAGGGCATTGGCAAATTGCTCGAGGCCGTCGAGATGGTGCTTGCGACACCCGCCTATCGCGACAGCGCACAGGTCTTCTCGCACAAGCTCGAATCCAGAGACAGCGCGGCACGGGCGGCCGGGATGATTGAAACGGCTTCGTGGTGAATCAGCCACTTCCTGGCAAGAAGACACCAATAAAAAAGCCGGGCTTCAAGCCCGGCTTAGGAAACGAAGGGGGTAATGCGCTCAGGCTTGTTTGCGCTTGCGGCTGGAGACCCCCAGACCGAGAAGCCCAACGCCAAGCAAGGCAAGTGTTGCGGGCTCAGGAACACGGCGCACCTGAGTGGAGGCAACCGTATCCAGCGTCAAAGTCCAATCGCCAGAAGAAAGACCAAGGAGACGCAATCCAAATGCTCCGAAACCTGCCGCACGGCTATAGGCATCATCTGCGCCGCCATTGGTACTCTGGTTTGCCGCGTAGTTGAGGTTCAGAGCATCAGCCAATTCGTTACAGGTTAACCCGCCTGTAGCGTACAAGCAGCTTGTGCCACCATTACCATCCGGCTGCCACTCAGCCTGAGCCGTCCCGTCATTTTTCCGCAGCTTGAGCGACGTTTGCAAGTTTGCTTGCGCGCCGCCCGAAGAGGCAGAAGCGTCATTGAATGAGGCCATTACCGAAGGGTCAGCGTTAAATGTGATTTGGAACACGTTTGCCACACCCGCCGTGAAGGTGAAGGTAAACCCGGTAACCGACTTCACTTCCGCATTGGCAGCTGCACTAATCGGTCCGCCCGAACTGAGTTGCGATTCGGCGATGGCCTGCAGGCTGGTCGTCGGATCGCCCGTCAACTCCGCAGTCCTCAAGACGCTGTCCGAGTTGGAGAAGCTTGTGGCACCCGGACCAAAATAGCTGAAGTCATTGTTGGTGCGAGCCGGACTACCGTAGGTAATCGGGGTGGGGTCAAGACGGGTGCCTGAAGGTCCACAATCGTTACCGGAGGTAGTGACCGGAGAAGTAGTATTACCGCAGGACGCTGAAATACCGCTGCTGGCAGCACCAAATGAAGCATTGTTTGTAGCGGTGAACTGGAAGCCATTAATGGTAGCGCCACCGGAAGTAAATCCACCGGTTGCACTGATTGTGCCGATGCCGATTGTCAAGTCTGTGAGGGCGATGCCCGCTTCCGAATACACGTATGCTTGGGCAGGAGTCGCAACGACTGTCAGCGCACAGGCAACCGCAGCAGTCACCGAAAGAAGCTTAAATTGGGTGGTCATGATATTTCCCCTTCGCATGTATGGATTGCTTGTCTGAAACTTCACCACCAAAGTGGCTCGGTCAAACTAAAGCACCAGGCATGCCAGAAAACTTTTTATCCATCAATACAATTAGTTACGTTCACGAAATAATTTAAGTCGCCTTGCAATTGCTGGAAGTGTAAATTTTACCGACAGTCGAAAGCATCGTTTGAAGCCTCGATCACCTGTTAAGCCGGGATGTCGGCACAAAGCGCTGCCTTGATGGCTCCGCTTCGGGCGGTCTGCCGCGACATACTCTCTGATGCCAGGCTTCTATGGGAGGTCCCGATCGAGTGCCACCTACCGGTTCTCGGCACCACGAACGGGGATGACGCTGGAAAACTGTAAAATTTCCCGACAGTCATGTCCGGCGCTACTTCAGGCGTCTGGCCGGCACGCCACCCCAGACTTCGCCGGAGCCGATATGGGTGTCTTTCAGCACGACGGCGCCGGCCGAGACGATGGCATCGTCACCAATCTGTACCCCGGACATGATGACGGCGGCGGCTCCGATGGTGACGTTGTCGCCGACCCGGATGCGGGAGAGCGCGAAATGCCTGCCCTCGATGGCGTGGCAGAACAGCACGGCGTCGTGGCCGATGATGCAGTTGGCGCCGAACTCGGTCAGCGGGGGGTCGAGCAGGGTGCCCGCGCTGTAGGTGTTGGTACCCATGCGCGTGCCCAGCGCCTGATAGACCAGTCGCATCAGCGGCACCGGCAGGAAATGGGTGCGGATCAGGCTGTTGAACAGCATCAGGTAGAACAGGATATTGACCTGGGCGGCAAATTCCTCGCGCGAGCCTTCGGCGAGATCGCCCTCCTGCAGCGGCATGAAGTGCAGGAACAGTCGGTAGACGGCGAAGGCGTAAAGGTAAATGAGCACAACCGCGCCCGCCACCAACGTGACCCCGCGAAAGTCGCCCAGCGGCATCCTGCCGAGAAGCGCGTAAGCCGTGCCGACCCCCAGCAGCAGGATGGCGGCGAGCATGAAGAAAAACAGGGTGATTTGGGATCCGGTGATCTTGCGCATAATTTCTCTTTTGGCCTGAGGGGGCTAAGGTAAGACCTCTGCAACAAATTCCCTGAAGCGGCGGCCGGTATCCATTTGCCTGAAACGCTGTCCGGCCTGGCCGGCTGCCTGGGCGTAGGCGGGCATGTCGAGCAGGGCCTGGACGGCTTCTTTCAGGGGGCCGGGGCCGACACGCGCAGCCCGCAAGGACAAACCCGCGCCAATGCGTTCGATGGCGCCCATGTTGAGCAGCTGATCCATGTTGGAGCAGATGCCCAGGATGGGGACCCCGCAGGCCAGGGCCTGGTAGGTCGTGAGGCTGCCGCCATTGCAGATGACCAGACGGGCGCGCTGCATGGCACGATCCAGCGGCAGATAATCTGCCACGAAAGCGTTCGCGGGCACATCGGCGAGGTCGATTTTGCCCGCGGTGGCGGCGACGACGGTGACCGGCAGTTCGGACAGGGCGGCCAGCGCCATCGGCAGCAAATCAGCCTTGCCCGAGCTGCCGAGCGTCAGCAATACCACGGGCTTGTCTTCCGGCAGGCGCTGCCACCACGCCGGCAGGGGCACCCGGGCCGACCAGAGCGGCGGGCCGAGATAGCGGTGGTTGGCCGGCAGTGCCCGAGTGGGCACCCACTCGGGCACGTCGGCATAGAGCGTGTAATCGCCCCAAGTGTAGACGGTTCTCAAATCGTGGCCCAGCGGTGGCAAGCCGTAACGTCGGCGCACCTGATTGAGTGGGCGGGCGTGCAGGGCGAAGGCGACGGGCCTCGCCAGATCGAACAGTTTCTGCGCCAGGGACACGCCCAGGAGACGCGTCATGGGAAGGTCTGGCACCGGATACGCGATATCGGCGTAAGGGCTCCAGTAGGCGTTGACGACGGCAGCGTAGGGAACCTGGCGCAAGGGGGCACTCACCGCCAGCGACAGCCTGAAATCTCCGACCACCAGATCGGGCTTGACGCGGTCGAGGAGCGCCAGGTCCTCTTCGACATACTGGCTGAGCGTCTCGACGCCATACAACG
>JAJXVG010000084.1 GCA_021782315.1 Pseudomonadota bacterium
CGACCCGGAAGCGGATGCGGTAGAACTTTTCGTAGGGCTCGAAATGGATGTCCGAGGCGCCGTCGTTGATGGCGTCGAGCAGCATTTTCTGAATGAATTTGACGACCGGCGCGTCGTCGACATCCTGGCCGGCTACTTCATCTGCCTTGGCGCTTGCCTCTTCGTCCAGGAAATCGAGATTGATGTCGTCGCTGGTTAAGTTCTTGAGTGCGTCGGCGGCAGACTCGGCGTATTTGTTGACCAGTGGCGCCAGCTTCGATTGCTCGACAACGATCGGGTCGACGGCCAGGCCGGTTTGGAAGCGGATTTCATCGAGGGCGCGCAGGTTGGTCGGATCGGCAATGGCGACCGAAAGGCGGTTGCCCCGTTTATTGAGCGGGATAACCTTGTGCGTTGAGATGAGTTTGCGGTCAATCGCGTCGACCGGAATGTGTCTTTCGTCGAAGACCGCCAGATCGAGCAGGGGGTAGCCGAAAGTATCGGCGACAAAACGGGCGATATCCAGCGCCCCTGCCTTCTGGCTGACGATGATTTGCTCGATCAGCGAGATTTTGCTGTTATGGGCCTGTGCCAGCAACTGTTCCGCCTCTGCCTCCTGGAGCTTTCCGGCTTGTACGAGCGCCCGTGCCAGACCGCCGAGTGGAGGATTTTGAGGAGTTGCTGCCATTGATCAATGTTAAATGCCGATTAGATCGCCCGATAATGCTACGTAGGCGAGCGTTTGTAAAGACAGGGCAGGCTAAGCGGCGGGCGGGCGGAAGATGCGCACGGTGACGACGCTTCGATCCTGGGTCTGCAGGATTTCCACGGCGATGCCGGCCAGTTTTATGCTCGTGCCGGACTCGGGAATGTCCTGGAAGTGCTCAAGTATAAGGCCGTTGAGCGTTTTCGGCCCATCGGTCGGAAAATCCAGCCCCAGTATGCGATTGAGGCTCCGCAAGGCTCGTGAGCCTTCGACGATGGCATCACCGGCGGCAGACCAGCCCAGTTCGTGGCCCAACCCGGGTAGCGAAGTCGTAAAATCGCCGACGAATTCTTCGATGATGTCTTCCAGCGTCAGCAGGCCGAGTATCTCGCCATATTCATCGACGACGAAGCCGATACGCTGGCGGGTTTCCTGGAAAAAGGCCAGTTGCGAGAATGCCGGGGTGCCGGCCGGTATGTAATAGGGCGGCTGCAATTGCAGCAACAGCGCCGCCTCGTCAAAATCGGGGTCGCCGAGGTTGGTCAGCAGGCGGCGTACCGGCAGTATGCCGATCAACTGATCCAGTGACTCGCGGCAGACCGGCAATCGACTGTGATGGCTGGTGGCGAGTTGTGTCAGGACCTCCTCCCACTGTTGCTCCAGGTCCAGTATTTCGATATTGCCGCGGGGCGTCATGACGTCCTCGACCGTAATCTCGTTCAGCTCGAACAGGCTGGAGAGAATGGCGTGGTGCTTCTTGGGCATGAGGTGTGCGGATTCGAGAACCAGGCTGCGCAATTCCTCGGGGGATAGCTTGGCTTCTTCGTGCAGGCTGCCGGGAGACAGGTGAAGCACCTTGAGCAGGGCGGTGACGAAGAGATTGACAAACCAGATCAGGGGGTAGGCCAGGCGAAGCAGCGGATTCAGCATGTAGCTGAGAATCGGTGCCAGGCTGTCGGCATGCGCAGCGCAAATGACCTTCGGCGAAATTTCGGCGACCACCAGCAGGGCAAAGGTGATGCACAGGGTGCCGATTTCAAGGGCGTATTTCGATTCGCCGAACAGGGCCAGTGCGATATAGCCGGTCAGCGTGGCCGCCGCCGCATTGAACAGCGTATTGCCGAGCAGGATGAGACCGAGCAGTTTGTCCGTTTGCCCGAGGAGCGTGAGCGCCAGCTTTGCGCCCCGATGTCCGTTTTGTGCCGCGTAGCGCAAACGGTAGCGATTGGCGGCCATCATCGCGGTTTCGGAACCGGAGAAGATTCCCGACAGAATCAGGAGCACGAGTAGTGCCCCGAGCATTGCCGAAATCGGTAGGTCGGCCATCGTCCGCGGTCAGACTCTGCCCAGAATGACTTCGGCAACGAAGCGGCTGCCGACGTAGGCCAGGATCAACAGGGCAAAACCGGCCAATGTCCAGCGCAGGGCGCGTTTGCCGCGCCAGCCCCAGATGTGGCGTCCGATTAACAATGTTGCAAAGATGCCCCATGAGGCAAATGCAAACAAGGTTTTGTGGTCGACGCTCAATGGCTTTCCGAAGAGCTCTTCGGAAAAGAAAACGCCACTGCCGACGGTCAGGGTCAGCAGAATGAAGCCGACCAGCAACATCCGGAATAGCAGCGACTCCATGGTCAAAAGCGGCGGCAGGCTGCTCAGGCTTCGCTTGAGGGCGCGGTTATGCAGCGCTTTTTCGGTAAAGCCCATGAAAATGGCGTGCAGTGCGGACAGTGTCAGCAGGCTGTAGGCCAGCATGGCGGCGAGGAAATGCAATTTGAAGCCGGTGGCGCCGGCGTTGGCTACCAGATGGACGTGCGGGAAGGCGATCGGCAGCGCGGTACAGGCTGCGGCCAGCGGCAGAACCATGGGCTGCATGCCTTCCATCCTGGCCATGAAGCTTTCCAGCCAATAGATGAGCACGGCCAGCCACATCATCAGGGAGAGGGCGAAGCTGAACGAGAAACGCATGCCGACATCGGCAAACAATGCGCCGTACAGGCCTACGGCGTGAATGACCAGCGCCGCGGCGATGGCAACGCGCTCCCAGGCCTGCATGGGGCAGGCGACACACTGATTTTCCCCCTCGCGCCAACGGGTGTTCCAGAAATGGAACCCGAGCGCGCCATAAAGCAGGGCGGCGAGCATGTGCGGCAGAATGTGCGGCAGAAGCTGAATTACAATATCGACCATTCTTAGATTCTACTAGAAGCCCAACTGACATGCTCGATAACCTGACCAATCGCCTTGCCCGCGTCATGAAGACGCTGAAGGGCGAAGCTCGCCTGACAGAGGCCAATATTTCCGACGCCTTGCGCGAAGTGCGCATGGCCTTGCTCGAAGCCGACGTCGCCCTGCCGGTGGTCAAGGATTTTATCGCCGCGGTCAAGGAAAAGGCAGTCGGCGAGGCGGTGATCGGTTCGCTGAGTCCCGGTCAGGCGCTTATCGGGGTGGTCCACGCCGAATTGACCAGGATCATGGGCGATGCCCACGAGGGAATCAATTTCAATACCCAGCCGCCGGCGATCGTTTTGATGGCCGGTTTGCAGGGGGCTGGCAAAACGACCACCGTCGGCAAGCTGGGTAAATTCCTCAAGGAAAATCACAAGAAAAAAGTGCTGGTGGTTTCCTGCGACATCTATCGTCCGGCCGCTATAGAGCAGCTGAAATCGGTTGCGGCTCAGGCCGGGGTCGATTTTTTCCCATCGACTACCGGCGAGAAGCCGGAAGCGATTGCTGCGGCCGCGATCGACTGGGCCAAGCGCCACTACCACGACGTCCTGCTGGTCGATACGGCGGGTCGTCTGGCCATCGACGAAGAGATGATGGCCGAAATCAAGCGACTGCATGCGGCGATCGATCCGATTGAGACCCTGTTCGTCGTCGATGCCATGCTCGGCCAGGATGCGGTCAATACCGCCAAGTCCTTCAACGAGGCCCTGCCGCTGACCGGCGTGGTGCTCACCAAGCTGGATGGCGACGCCCGCGGCGGCGCTGCCCTGTCGGTGCGTCACATCACCGGCAAACCGATCAAGTTCTCCGGTGTCGGCGAAAAGCTGTCGGGCCTCGAAGCCTTCCATCCGGAGCGCATGGCCTCGCGCATTCTCGGCATGGGCGACGTGCTGTCGCTGATCGAGGATGCCCGGAAGGGGCTGGACGAGGAAAAGGCCGTCGCCTTCGCCAAGAAACTTAAATCCGGCAAGGGTTTCGACCTCAACGATTTCAAGGAGCAGATCGGCCAGATGCGAAATATGGGCGGGTTGTCGGCGCTGATGGACAAGATGCCGGCGCAGATTGCCCAGATGGCCGGTCAGTTGCCGGCCGGGGCGGAAAACAAGATGGTCGGCCGGGTCGAGGGCATCATCAATTCCATGACCCCGCTCGAACGCGCCAAACCCGAATTGATCAAGGCCAGTCGCAAGCGCCGCATCGCCATGGGGGCGGGGGTGCAGGTGCAGGAGGTCAATCGGCTGCTCAACCAGTTCGAGCAGTCGCAGAAAATGATGAAAATGATGAGCAAGGGCGGCATCGGCAAGCTGATGCGGGGCATGAAGGGTATGTTGCCGGGCATGCGCTGATTCCCGGATGTCGGCGTCGGCGCGATCAGCGCGCCGCTTGTGCGAACCGGGCGCCGGGAGTGTAGCTCCATTGGTTCTGCCAGGCGGCGCGCACCATGTTGGGATACTCCGGCTGGCCGAGGCTACCGTTGTAGCGGCCCAGGGCGCGGAATAGATCGCCTTTCTCGATATCCAGGTAGTGGCGCAGGATGGTGCAGCCATAGCGCAGGCTGGTCCGCAGGTCGAACAGGGAGTCGCCCGGCCGGCCGATGATTTTTACCCAGAAAGGCATGACCTGCATGTAGCCGCGGGCGCCGGCCGAGGAGACGGCGTATTTGCGGAAACCTGATTCGACTTGCATCAGGCCGAGAACCAGTTGCGGGTCGAGACCGGCCCGGGTGGCTTCGTAGTGGACGCTTCGGAGAAGGTCGATGCGGTATTCACGGTTCGGAATCCGCTTTGCCAGGCGGGGCGACATGGCGGCGAGCCAGTCGACCGCCTCCATCGGTGTCTTGAAAGAACTGACCGGGGGGCGGGTGTCGGATACGGCTTTCTGGAGGGCGGCCTGGACGCTGGCCGACAGCATTTCATATTTTTGCGCGCCGGCGAAGGCCGCCGACGCGCCAAGCAGGAAAAAGGCCGCGATCAGGCGGCGCACAGCTTTCCCTTGAGGACGCCGACGATATCGGCCTGGGCGATCATGACGGCTTCCTCGTCGCGGCGCCCCTTGTATTCGAGCTGCCCTTCCTTCAGGCCGCGCTCGCCGATGACGACCCGGTGCGGGATGCCGATCAGTTCCATGTCGGCGAACATGACGCCGGGGCGCTCGTTGCGGTCGTCGAGAACGACGTCGATGCCGGCCGCCTTGAGGTCGGCGTAAAGTTGGTCGGCGGCTTCCTTGACCGCCTCGCTCTTGTGGTAACCCATCGGTACCAGGCAGACCTCGAAGGGGGCGATGGCCGGCGGCAGGATGATGCCCCGGTCGTCGTTGCCTTGCTCGATGGCGGCCCCCACGATGCGCGATACGCCGATGCCGTAGCAGCCCATTTCCATGATCCGGCTCTTGCCGTTTTCATCCAGGTAGGCGCAGTTCAGCGCTTCGGCGTATTTCTGGCGGAGCTGGAATATGTGGCCGACCTCGATGCCGCGCAGGATTGCCAGGGGGCCTTGACCGTCCGGCGAAGGATCGCCGGCGACCACGTTGCGGATGTCGGCCACTTCGGGTGGCGGCAGATCGCGTCCGAAATTGACGCCGCTCAGGTGGAAGCCCGCTTCGTTGGCGCCGCAAACGAAATCGCTCATCGCGGCGACGCTGCGGTCGGCAATAACGGCCACCTTTTCCCTATCGACTGCAACAGGGCCGATATAGCCCGGCTTGCAACCGAGATGGGCCTCGATTTCGCTCTCGGTGGCGAAACGGAAGGGTTCGATGGCGGCAATCTTGCCGGCCTTGATTTCATTCAAATCGTGGTCGCCGCGCAGCAGCAGCAGGGCAAAGCTCGTGCTGCCGCCCTCCTTCTCGCTGACGACGGCGATCGACTTGACGATGTCGGCCAGCGGTATGCCCAGATATGCCGCGACATCCGCGCAAGCCGTCTGGTCTGGCGTCGCGACCTTGCTCATCGCCTGCGCCGCAGGCGCCCGTGTTTCGTTTGGTGCGAGCGCTTCGGCCAGCTCGATGTTGGCTGCGTAATCGGAGTTCGGGCAGTAGGCGATATCGTCCTCGCCGGAGTCGGCCAGGACGTGGAATTCATGCGAACCGGTGCCGCCGATCGAGCCGGTATCGGCCGCCACCGCCCTGAATTTCAAGCCCAGGCGCGTGAAGATGCGGCTGTAGGTATTGTACATGTTGCCGTATTCGCGTTGCAGGTCCGCGAAGGATGAATGGAATGAATAACCGTCCTTCATCAGGAACTCGCGACCGCGCATGACCCCGAAGCGGGGGCGGATTTCATCGCGGAACTTGCTTTGCACCTGGTACAGGTGAATGGGCAGTTGACGATAACTTTTGACGTCGCGGCGGACCACGTCGGTGATGACTTCCTCGTGCGTCGGTCCGATGACGAATTCGCGCTGATGACGGTCCTTGAAACGCAGGAGTTCGGGGCCGTATTGTTCCCAGCGGCCCGATTCTTGCCACAGTTCGGCCGGCTGAACGGCAGGCATGAGCAGTTCCAGGGCGCCGGCCCGGTTCATTTCCTCGCGAACGATGTTTTCGACCTTGCGCAGTACCCGCAGGCCCAGCGGCATCCAGGTGTAAATTCCGGCGGCGGCTCGCTTGATATAACCGGCGCGCAACATCATTTTCTGGCTGATGACTTCGGCGTCGGCCGGTGCTTCCTTGAGTGTATTGAAAAAGAACTGCGAGGTACGCATGGGATGCTCTTGAATTCGTTGGGAAACGCCGATTTTACACGGTCTCGCTTCTTTGCAAGCGGGCGCCCTTTGTGAAAGAATCGGGGTAACCATTAATTTTTGCAGGATATCTATGCTCGACCGCGAAGGCTATCGCCCGAACGTCGGCATCATTCTTTGTAACACCAAGAACGAAGTTTTCTGGGGCAAGCGCATACGGGAGCATTCCTGGCAGTTTCCACAAGGTGGCATCAAGCGTGGCGAAACGCCCGAAGAGGCCATGTTTCGTGAACTGTACGAAGAGGTCGGGCTGCTGCCCGAACACGTGCGCATCCTCGGGAGAACCAAGGGTTGGCTGCGTTACGAAGTGCCGACACACTGGATCAAGCGCGAGTGGCGCGGATCCTACAAAGGCCAGAAACAGATCTGGTTCCTGCTTCGCCTGGTCGGGCGCGACACGGACGTCAGTCTGCGCGCGACCAATAAGCCGGAATTCGACGCCTGGCGCTGGAACGACTACTGGATTCCGCTCGATGCCGTAATCGAATTCAAGCGAACCGTCTACGAGCAGGCGCTCAACGAACTGGTTCGCTTCGTCGATTTTGACAAGAAGGGGCCAAGGCACAAGCGGGGCGAAAGTGCTGCCTCGGATACCGAAACACCTGATTCGCACGAGGATTAGCCATGTCTTTTTTTCGCCCTTGCCTTCTATTGTTGATCTTGGCGTTTTCCGTCTCTTCGGTCTTTGCCGGGGACGAGGAAGACTATGAAAGCAAAGACTGGAAGGAAGTCGATGTGCCGCTTCCGGCGGCGCCGAAACAGGAAAGCATGTTGCCGTTCTACGTTAGTGCGGCAACGGATAACCGGTTTTTTATCGATGGCGCCTCCTTGAGCGTGGGTGGCGATGGCGTGGTGCGCTACGTCTTGCTGATTTTGTCGCCGCAGGGCGGGCGCACCGTAAGTTTCGAAGGCATGCGGTGTGAAACCCGCGAGCGTCGCATCTACGCCTCCGGGCGCTCGGACGGAACGTGGTCCAGGGCGCGCAAGAGTGAATGGGTGGACATTCAGGATGTCTCAATGAATCGTTATCATGCGGCATTGTTCAACGACTATTTCTGCCCATTCGGAATCATAGTGCGGGATGCCGCCGAGGCGCGGAAGGTGTTGCAGCAAGGGGCGCGACTGGATTACGGGCGCTGACCGTGTTGCCGGATCAACTGATCGTCGAGTTCGATCGTGCGCTGCGCACCGTTTTTGCTCCCGCGCGCAGTCTCCGGGATATGCCCGGTGCTTCCCTGCCGGAGGCCAGTCTCGATGCCTTGCAAAAAAAACATGTGCTTGGTTTGATGCGCGTTAATCATTCTGGAGAGATATGCGCCCAGGCGCTTTATCAAGGGCAGGCGCTGACTTCGCGAGATTCGTCGATACGCGATGCGTTGAAGGGGGCGGCCGATGAAGAGACGGAACACCTGGCGTGGACAGAGCGGCGTATCGCCGAGTTGGGTGGGCGTAAAAGCTTGCTGAATCCGCTCTGCTATCTCGGTTCCCTCTCCCTGGGCTTGCTTGCAGGCTGCCTGGGGGATCGGTGGAATTTGGGATTTCTTGCCGAGACCGAGCGACAGGTCGAGGCGCATCTGGATGGTCATTTGCTCAGCTTGCCGCCGGAAGACGGGCGTTCGCGGGCAATTGTCGATCAGATGCGCCTGGATGAAATCGGGCACGCCGAAACGGCCGTCCGGCACGGCGCAGCGAATCTGCCGGAAGCGGTTAAAGCAGCCATGAAAGTGGCGGCCGGGCTCATGACCGGGGCGACTTACCGCATTTGATCAGGTTTCTTCGATAATCTCGAAGTCGTGCGTGATTTCGGCTGTCTTGCCGACCATGATCGAAGCCGAGCAGTACTTGTCCTTTGATAGTTCGATGGCGCGGGCCACCGCATCCGCCTTGAGTTGCTTGCCCTTTACCCGGTAATGGAAGTGGATGTGCGTGAATACCTTGGGGTCGCTTTCGGCGCGCTCCGCCTTCAGGCTGACATCGCAAGCGCTGACGGCATGACGTCCCTTCTTCAGGATCAATACGACATCGAAGGCGGTGCATCCGCCGGTGCCGGCCAGGACCATCTCCATCGGCCGCAGGCCTAGGTTTCGCCCGCCTGCCTCTGGGGCGCCGTCCATAACAACCGCATGCCCGCTGCCGGTTTCCGCAACAAAAGACATGCCGGCGTCGTTACCCATCCATCTAACAGTGCATTCCATATTTTCTCCTTGCAAGAGCGCGAATTCTAACGGATGTGCCTTATCTGGTTTAATTCGTTAAATTGATGCGATGCAGCATTGTTGTCATTGTTTTTGTTGGTTTTTCGCGTGTTGTTTCAATTAACAATTAATCAACAAATGTTTCATCGTGTTATTTTGACGTTTAAAAACAATGTGTTGTAAATCATAATTATAATTTATCGTTTAATAAATAACGCGATTGTGCGCTGCACAATTATTTCTTGCGTATTCCTCCCGCTTTCGGCACAATGCAAAGCGTACGAACTGCAGTGACTTGTCAGCGATAGGTTCTCGGTTCAGATTTGTCTCCTCCACCCTCCTCCTTTGGTGTGGATTTAACGCGGCTCAGCGAGCCGCGTTTTTTTTGTCCGAATGTTGCGTGGGTTGAAAGTCATTGACACTTTCCCTGAGAGTCGACTAAAATCCGCGCCTTTCTCCAATCTGCGCCCAAATTTTTCAGGACGGCACACTTATATGAAAACGTTTTCCGCCAAGCCACATGAGGTGAAGCGCGAGTGGTTTGTGGTAGACGCCACAGACAAGGTGCTCGGCCGCCTCGCTACCGAAATTGCCCGTCGCCTGCGTGGCAAGCACAAGGCCATCTATACGCCGCACATCGATACCGGCGATTTCGTCGTTGTCACCAATGTCGACAAACTGACTGTCACCGGCAACAAGGCTGAGGACAAGAAGTATTACCGCCACTCTGGTTATCCGGGCGGTATCTACGAAACCAACTTCAAAAAAATGCAGCAGCGCTTCCCGGGCCGTGCCCTGGAAACCGCCGTCAAAGGCATGCTGCCGAAGGGTCCGCTGGGCTACGCCATGCTCAAGAAGCTGAAGTGCTACGCTGGCGAACAGCATCCTCACACTGCCCAGCAGCCCAAGGCTCTGGAAATCTAAGGGGTCATCATGGCTGAAAGTTATTTCTACGGTACCGGTCGTCGCAAGAGCGCCGTTGCCCGTGTTTTCATGAAGCGTGGTACCGGCGCCATCGTTGTAAACGGCAAGCCGGTCGATCAGTTTTTCTCTCGCGAAACCGGCCGCATGATTGTGCGTCAGCCATTGGCTTTGGTCGAGCAGTTGAGTGGCTTCGATATCAAGGTTAACGTTATCGGCGGTGGCGAATCCGGCCAGGCCGGTGCCGTGCGTCATGGCATCACCCGTGCGCTTATCGAATACGATGCAGCGCTCAAGCCCGCGCTCTCCAAGGCCGGCTTTGTCACGCGCGATGCTCGCGAAGTCGAACGTAAGAAAGTCGGTTTCCACAAGGCGCGTCGCCGCAAGCAATTCTCCAAGCGCTGATCTGCGCCATGGACAAAAGCCGCCTTCGGGCGGCTTTTTTGTTTTGGGAGCACGGAGTATCATGCGCCCTCGATTCGGAGATATTTCATGGTCAAAATAGGGATTGTCGGCGGTACCGGGTATACCGGAGTGGAACTTTTGCGCCTGTTGGCGCAGCACCCCCAGGCGGATGTGGTGGCGATAACTTCGCGTGGCGATGCCGGGATGCCGGTTGCCGACATGTATCCAAGCCTGCGCGGACGGGTGGATCTCAGGTTCGAAGATCCGGCCAAAGCCAATCTCGCCGCCTGCGATCTCGTTTTCTTTGCCACGCCGAACGGTATTGCCATGCAACAGGCGCCGGCGCTGCTTGAAGCCGGAGTGCGGGTAATCGATCTGGCGGCCGACTTTCGGATCAAGGATATCGCCGAGTGGGAGAAATGGTACGGCATGACCCATGCCTGTCCGGACTGGGTCGAAAAGGCGGTCTACGGCTTGCCCGAACTCAACCGCCAACAGATTCCCTCGGCCCGTCTGGTCGCCAATCCGGGTTGCTACCCGACAGCCGTTCAGTTGGGTTTCATGCCCTTGGTCAAGGCAGGTCTGGTCGATATTTCCTCATTGATCGCCGATGCCAAATCGGGTGTTTCCGGTGCCGGGCGGAAGGCCGAGACCCATACCCTGTTCGCCGAAGCCTCCGATAATTTCAAGGCCTATGGGGTGGCCGGGCATCGTCATTTGCCGGAAATCAGCCAGGGTTTGGCCGGCATGGCAGGCGCCCGGGTCGGCTTGACCTTCGTGCCCCACCTGACGCCGATCATTCGGGGGATTCATGCGACCCTGTACGCCAAAATTCGTGCCGAGGTCGATTTCCAGGCCCTGTACGAAGAGACCTATGCCGGCGAGGCATTTGTTGACGTGATGCCGGCCAAGTCGCATCCGGAGACACGTTCCGTTCGTGCGGCGAACACCTGCCGGATTGCGGTGCATCGTCCGCAGGGCGGGGATACCCTGGTTGTCTTGTCGGTCATCGACAATCTGGTGAAGGGGGCGGCCGGCCAGGCGGTACAAAATATGAATTTGATGTTTGGCCTGGGTGAAACTACGGGATTATGCCAACTCCCGCTGTTACCCTGAAACTCAGGTGGTTTAGGCGCCGTTTCGGAATTACCGCGCCAAAGGTCGTTGTACGAAGTCATTTGTCCTGGCAGTGGCGTCTGCTGCCGGCCGTGCTGTTGCTGCTCTTGGTTGGAATGGGTGGCTGGATGGTGGCGCAGCGAAACGAAACGGGGTTGCTTGGTCAAGAGCTCTTGTCGCTGCGTCAGCAATTTCTGGCGCAGCGCGAGGAATTGGATCGCTTGCGGTCGACGGCGGGAACCGGCCAAAATGCGGTTAGTATAGAAAAGGCTACTCAACAGCAACTGCTTGGACGGATACAGGATCTGGAGGCTCAAAATGCGGCCCTCAAGGAAGATTTGCTGCTGTTTGAGCGCTTGCTTCCTCCGGTTGGCGAAGGTGCTTCGGTTCGGGTCGAGAATTTCCGGGTGCTCCGGGAGGCGGCGGGGCGCTATCGCTACCGTTTGTTGATCGCATTTCAGCCGGATCGGCAAAATTCCGATTTCCGAGGGCGCCTGCAATTGGCGATTTCCTATCTCGATGCCGGCAAGCTGCGGCAACTGGTGTTGCCGGAGCGACAGGAAGATGCTGCGGCATATCTTGTCGAGACCAGGCAATTTTCCCGTCGCGAAGGCATATTTGAGTTGCCCGAGGGGGCTGTCTTGAAGGAGGTTGAAGCGAGGGTCATGCAGGGCGATACGCTAAAATCCAAACGCTTGGCCCAATTCTAGGAGTGATCGAGATGTTCGGTAAAAAAGGTGAAAGCAGGCCCCAGGGGCGGATTGACAGCCTGATTGGCGCGGGTACGCGGATTGAGGGAAGTGTTCATTTTACAGGCGGTCTGCGGGTTGACGGTGAGGTCAAGGGAGGGATTCATGCAGTTGAAGGCGCCTCCTCTTCGACCTTGGTGGTCAGTGAGCATGCGCGAATCGAAGGTGCTGTCAGCGTGGCGCATTTGGTGACCAATGGTACGGTCGTCGGTCCGGTTGCGGTGAGCGAATCGCTCGAAATGCAATCGAAGGCGCGTATTGTTGGCGACGTGGAATATGCTTCGGTAGAAATGCATCAGGGGGCGGTGATCGAGGGGCGTCTGCTGCATTCGCAGGCCAAATCAACGGAACTAAAGCTGCCGACCCCCGACTAATATCATTGACCGCGATGACACAGGCTCGCATAATTTCGGACAAATTTCTCAGGAGTATTCCCCATGAACGCAGTTACAGAAATGGCCACCCCCTTCGTTTTTACCGACAGTGCGGCCGCCAAGGTCAAGGATCTGATTGAAGAAGAGGGCAATCCTGGTCTCAAATTGCGCGTTTTCGTGACCGGCGGCGGCTGTTCAGGTTTTCAGTATGGATTCACTTTCGACGAAGAAGTGAATGAAGACGATACGACCATGGAAAAGAATGGCGTGACCCTGCTTATAGATCCGATGAGCTATCAGTACCTGGTTGGCGCGGAAATCGATTACAGCGAAGGTCTTGAGGGTTCGCAGTTCGTTATTCGCAACCCGAATGCAACCTCCACCTGCGGCTGCGGTTCGTCTTTCTCTGCTTGAGACAGTTCGCGACCAATAAAAAAGGCGGCCCGGGCCGCCTTTTTTATTTCTGTCGCCTTCTTCATCTGTCCCGGAATCCTTATTTTTTTCAAAATGAAGTTGACGGTTAGGATTTAGTCTGTAGAATGCGCACCTCTCCTGCGGTGCCGGGTGTTTTCGGCGGTTGTGGGGGTTAAGCGGAGCAAGAAGATTTTGCAAAAAACGCTTGACGAAAGAAGAGGAGGGGTTCATAATATTGCCTCTCTGCTGCAGACGAAGCGAAAGCGACGGCGCGGTGGGAAAGAAGTTCTTTCGCAATTTGTTTAACCGATA
>JAJXVG010000085.1 GCA_021782315.1 Pseudomonadota bacterium
TGCTCTGCGTCGGCGTCATCATCAAGATGATCCGCATCAGCAAGGCACAGCGCATCACCTCGATCGCCGATTTCATCGCTTCGCGCTACGGCAAGAGCCAACTGCTGGCCGGCATGGTGACGATCATCGCGGTGATCGGCGTCGTGCCTTACATCGCCCTGCAGTTGAAGGCCATGGCCGCCAGTGTCGATGTGTTGGTCGACCATTCCGGCAGCAGCGTGCTGATCTGGGGGGTGGATTCCACTTTCCTGATCGCGCTTGTTCTGGCGCTGTTTTCCATTTTGTTCGGGACGCGCCATCTCGACGCGACGGAAAGGCACGAGGGCATGGTGGCGGCGGTTGCCTTCGAATCGGTAGTCAAACTGATCGCTTTCCTCGCCGTCGGCCTGTTTGTCACCTACGGGCTGTTCGAAGGTTTTGGCGATCTATTCCGGCAGGCGACGGCCAGGGCCGATCTCGGGCATTTGCTGCAACTGGATTCCGAGCGGGCCGGAACCTGGACCTCGCTGATCCTGCTGTCCGCCCTGGCCATCCTTTTCCTGCCACGCCAGTTCCAGATCATCGTTGTCGAAAATGTCAACGAGTCGCACCTCAAGCGTGCGGTCTGGCTTTTCCCGCTCTACCTGCTGCTCATCAACATCTTCGTCCTGCCCCTGGCCTTGGGCGGCCTGTTGCATTTCGGAACGCAGAACGCCGATCCCGATATTTTCGTGCTCACCCTGCCGTTGGCCCATGGCGCCGAAGCGATGGCCCTGCTGGCTTTCGTCGGAGGCCTTTCGGCGGCGACCGGCATGGTCATCGTCGAGACCATCGCCTTGTCGACCATGGTCTGCAACGATCTGGTCATGCCCTTGCTGTTGCGGTCGCCCTGGCTGCACGCCGGAAACCGCAAGGATATTTCCGGACTCCTGATCGTCATCCGGCGCATCGCCATCGTCTCGATCCTGTTGCTCGGTTACATTTATTTTCGTCTCGCTGGCGAGGCCTATGCGCTGGTCGGCATCGGCTTGATCTCCTTCACGGCGGTCGCCCAGTTCGCGCCGGCGATATTCGGCGGCATGTACTGGAAGCAGGGAACACGTTCCGGGGCGGTGGCCGGCCTGCTGGCCGGCTTCCTCATCTGGCTCTACACCTTGCTGCTGCCGTCCTTCGCCAAATCGGGGTGGATGGATAGCCGTTTTGTCGACCAGGGCCTGTTCGGCTTGCCTTGGCTGAAGGCGCAGGCCCTGTTCGGGCTGAGCGGCCTGGACGAGATATCGCATTGCCTGTGGTGGAGCATGCTGGCCAATCTGGGCGCCTATGTCGCGGTCTCCCTGAACTCGCGGCCGGATGCCGTCGAAGCCGGCCAGGCCGAGCGTTTTGTTGATGTCTTTCGCTTCGATACGGGCCGTGCAGAAGCCCGCCTGTGGCGTGGCAAGGCCTCGCCGGATGCCCTCTTCGGGCTACTCGAACGCTTTCTCGGGGCGGCCCGGGCGACGCGGCAATTGGGCGCCTATGCCCGCTCACATGGTGTCGGCGACTGGCGCAGCCTGCCGATAGACGCGAAATTCGTCCGCTTTGCCGAGGCCCAACTGGCCGGCGCGATCGGCTCGGCCAGCGCCCGGGTCATGGTCGCCTCGGTGGCGCAGGAAGAGAATCTGGGCCTGGAAGAGGTCCTCGACATCCTGGACGAAGCGACGCAAATTCGGGCCTATAGCCACGAACTGGAGGCCAAGCGCAGCGAACTGGAAGCGGCCACCGCCGAGTTGCGCGAAGCCAATGAACGCCTGCGCGAGCTGGATCGCATGAAGGACGATTTCATCTCGACCGTGACGCACGAATTGCGGACGCCGCTGACCTCGATCCGCGCCCTGTCGGAGATGCTTCACGAAGACCCGTGTATCGAACTCGACGACCGCAAGCGCTTTCTCGGCATCATCGTTGGCGAGGCCGAGCGCCTCACCCGCCTGATCAACCAGATTCTGGACCTGGCCAAACTGGAATCGGGCCGGGCCGAGTGGATGACCGCCGAGGTCGATCTCGGCCAGGTCGTGCGCGAGGCGATGGCCTCGCTGGGCCAGTTGTTCCGCGACAAGGCGGTTGTCCTGGAAGGCGAGATTCCAGACCAGGGCCCGGTCGTGCTGGCCGACCGAGACCGACTGACCCAGGTGATGATCAACCTGTTGTCGAATGCCGTGAAATTTGTGCCGGGCGACAGCGGGCGGGTCAAGATCCTGGTTTCCGCCGCCTCGGGGCTGGTTCGGGTCGAGGTTCGCGACAATGGCCCTGGCCTGACGCGGGAGGATTGCAAGGTGATTTTCGAAAAATTCCGGCAGGGCGGCAACACGATGACCGACAAACCGCAGGGAACCGGCCTGGGGCTGCCGATCAGCCGTCAGATCGTCGAATACTTTGGTGGTAATCTGTGGGTTGAAAGCGAGCCCGGGGCCGGAGCAAACTTCATTTTCACGTTGCCGTTGCCGGCATCGGATGAATAACAAAGGGAGACATACCGCATGAACAAGAAAATCCTGATCGTCGATGACGAACCCAATATCGTCATTTCGCTTGAATTTCTGATGAAGAAGGAAGGCTTTACAGTCGCCGTCGCCGGCGACGGCGAGGAGGCGCTGGCCAAGGCGGCCAGCTTCGAACCGGATCTGGTCCTGCTCGACGTGATGATGCCGAAAAAATCGGGCTTCGAGGTATGCGAGGCGTTGCGGGCAGACCCGTCGCAGGCCGGCCTGCAGATCGTCATGCTGACCGCCAAGGGACGCGATACCGAAGTGGCCAAGGGACTGGCCATCGGTGCCGACGCCTATGTCACCAAGCCGTTCTCGACCAAGGATCTGGTCGTCAAGGTCAAGGCCATGCTCGGTATCGCCTGAACAAACATGCCTGCAGTCGACAGCGAAAAAAACGGGAACATAAATACCCAATTTGCCTGGATGCCCGCCATGAAGGCTAAACATCGTTTGATCCTCGCCGTGATTGTGCTCGGCCTGCTGATGACCGGGCCCTTTGTCGCCACCTCCGTGCTCATCTGGCTGGACATGAAGGAGGCCGAGCGCGCCATGCTTGGCCAGTTGCTGGTTTCGCGCCTGCCGGTCGGGGTAGTGATGACCCTGTTCGGTTTCGTGCTTGGCGTCGGTGTGCTGCACAAACTGTTCAAGCAATATGTCGAGGGACTCTTGCGCATGGCGGAAACCCTGCGCCTGATGCTCGGGGCCAACCGCGATTTCCGGGTCACCCTCGAAGGGCCGCCGGAAGTCCGGAAACTGGCACAGGCGGCCAACGATCTCGCCGAGCAACGTGACATGCTGATGGACGACGTTGATGCTCAGATCGCCACCGCCAAGGCCTCGGTCGAGGAAGAAAAAAACCGCCTGGCCGCCCTCATGTCCGAACTGGCCCAGGCGGTCGTGGTGTGCAATCTCGATGGCCGCATCCTGCTCTACAACAATCGTGCCCGCCTGCAGTTCAAGGCCTTGTCGCAGGGGCCGACCTCGGTGGCCGGCGGGGCGCTGATCGGTTTGGGGCGGTCGATTTTTTCGATTCTGGAAAAAAACCAGGTCGAGCACGCCCGGGAGGTTATCCGCCAGCGGCTGGCAGGCGGCAAGGCGGCGATTTCGAATTTCGTGACGACGGCCCGGGGTGGACAGCTCCTGCGGGTCCAGATGGTGCCGGTGCTGGCCGCGTCCGCCGAGGATGGCGAGGCGGCGATGTCCGGCTACGTGCTGACGGTGGAAAACATCACCCGCAACATCGAACAGGAGGCGCGGCGCGACCAGGTGCTGCACGCCCTGACCGAGGGCAGCCGCTCGACCATCGGCAACATACGCGCCGCCGTCGCCAACTTGATCGACTATCCGGACATGGAGCCGGAACAGCGCGAACGCTTCGTCAAGGTGGTCGACGACGAAGCCGCCAGGATGAGCCGCAACCTCGACGAGACGATGGGTGAATTTTCCGACTCGATGAAGACGCGCTGGCCCCTCGAAGACATTCTCGGCATTGACGTCATCGCGGCGGCCCAGCGCCGGATCGACGACAAGCTGAAGCTGCCCAGCAAGACCGAAGAGCTCGACGATACCCTGTGGATTAAGGCGGACAGCTATGCGCTGGTTTTCGCGCTGGTTAGCCTGGCTTCCAAGCTGCAGGACCATTACGAGCCGCGCGAACTGCGTTTCCGCCTGAGCTCGGCGGGGAAGCTGGCCTATCTCGACCTGATCTGGGCGGGGCCGGCCATGTCGTCGGAAACCTTCTACACCTGGGAAATGGAAACGATGCGGATCGGCAGCGAAACTTCGCCGCTGACCTTGCGCGAGGTGATCGACCGCCATGGCGGGGAGATCTGGTATCAGCGCGAAAAGGCGGCCCATCGCGCCTATTTTCGCTTCGTGCTGCCGGTTGCCGTACCCGAGATCGAGCCGGATCAGGATGAGCGGACCCGGGGCAACGGACGGCCGGAATACTACGATTTCGATCTGTTCAAATTCGAGGACAGGTCGATCGACCTCGACCGCAAGCTGTCCGAACTGACCTACACCGTCTTCGATACCGAAACGACCGGGCTTGAGCCGTCGAACGGCGACGAGATCATCCAGGTCGGCGCCGCCCGCATCGTCAACAACCGCCTGCTGCGGCAGGAAACATTCAACCAGATCGTCGATCCCGAACGGCCGCTCAAGCCGGAGTCGATCCCCATCCACGGCATTACCGAAGACATGGTGCGCGGCCAGCCGAATATCGATGTCGTCCTGCCGGCCTTCCACGAGTTTTGCGAAGACACCGTGCTGATCGCCCACAATGCCGCCTTCGACATGCGTTTCCTGCAACTCAAGGAAGAGCGTACCGGTATCCGTTTCACCCAGCCCGTACTCGATACGCTGCTCCTGTCGGCCGTCGTTCATCCCAACCAGGAGTCGCACAAGCTGGATGTCATCCTTGAGCGGCTGGGCATCACCATCGACAAGCGCCACAATGCGCTGGAGGATGCACTGGCGACCGGTGAGGTTTTCCTGAAACTGGTCAGGCTGCTCGAGGACCAGGGGATCGTGACCGTGCGCCAGGCGCTTGAAGCTGCCGAGAAAACCTACTTTGCCCGGGTGAAATATTGAGACTGGCGTGAATTCCGATCTTTCGCTGTCTTGCCGGCAGCAACTCGAACTTTCGGTGGCGCTGGGCGGATTGGCCGATCTCGATACCGCCCCCGCCCTGGCGGACCGCCTGCGGGCCTTCCTGCTGCAGGCAGCGGGGAACGGCCTTGACGGCGTCGTCGCGACGCGCCTGATTTCAGCCTTCAACGACAGGCTGAGCCAAAGAATCATCGAATTGACCGCCCGCCGGCATCGCCTGCCGCCGGTCGCCTGGTGCTGGCTGGCGCTTGGTTCGGAGGGGCGAAGCGAGCAGACCTTCGTGACCGACCAGGACAACGGCCTGGTCTTCAACGCGACGAGCGAACAGGAAGCGGCGGCCATGCTTCGCCTCTTCCTTCCCTTCGCCCAGGAGGTCAACGAGCGTCTCGCCGCCTGCGGCTTTGCCCTGTGCTCCGGCCAGATCATGGCGGGCAACCCGGCCTGGTGCCTGTCCTTCGATGCCTGGCGGGAGAAATTTATCAACTGGGTGCGTCGCCCGGACCCGGAGGCGCTGCTCAACGCCAGCATTTTTTTCGATCTGCAGCCGCTGTACGGCGAACTCTCCCTGGGCGAGCAGTTGCGTGCCTTGCTCTTGTCGCTGACCGTCGCCACGCCGTCTTTTCAGCACCTGATGGCGGTCAATGCCTTGTGTGCGGAAGCACCGATCAATTTCCGCGGCGAACCGGCGGTCGACAGCGACAATGCCATCGATCTCAAGAAATACGGCAGCAGGATATTTGTCGATGCCGCCCGTATTTTTGCGCTGGCCAGCGGGGCGAGGGCGGTCAATACCGCCGAGCGGCTAAGGCTGGCCGGGGCGGAGACCGGTATGCCGGCAGCGGAGATCGCGGCAGCCAATGCCGCCTTTTCGCAAATCCTGAGATTGCGCCTGGAACAACAGATCGAGGCGCTGGCCAAAGGCAAAACGGCGGGCTATGGCCTGAAGCCGGCCTCACTGCATGACGTCGATCGGGCCATTTTGCGCGAGGCGCTCAAGCAGGCGAAACGCCTGCAGCAGCGTCTCAAGTTAAACTATGCACTCTAGAAAACGAGGTTGTCGTGAATAGCCAAGAGCAATCAGGGCAAGAAATGGTCATCGGTCAGGTTGAAATGAAGCTGCGCCAGGATGGGCGTTCGCGGATGGCCGGCAATACGCAGGCCTTCCTGCGCAACCACGCGCCCTTCAACAAGATGCAGCCGGATGCGCTGCAAAGTTTCGCCGAAAAGGCGCAGATCGTCTTCTATGCCGCCGGCAGCGAAATCGTCGGGCCGGGTTCCGGCAAGGTTCGTTACTTCTACCTGATCGAATCGGGCAAGGTGCAGGCGAGACAGGCCGGCGAAGTGGCGGTTACCGAATACTCCGTCCTCAGCCTGGGCGCCGGAGAGAGCTTCCCGATCGGCGCCGTTACCGCGGGGCGGCCGTCGACCAACGTCTATCAGGCGGTGGCGGATACCTTCTGTTACCAGTTGCCGGCCGACGACTTCCTGGCCCTGATGGCGAGCAGTCCCGAATTCAACCTCTTTTGTACCCGCTACATCGCCAGCCTGCTTGACCAGTCGCGGCGCCAACTGCAACTGCAGTTCGCCCAGCGCGCCAGCGAGCAGCAGACGCTGAACTCGCCGTTGGCCGGCATCGGTTCCCGTTCGCCGATCACCGTCGCCCCGGAAACTTCCTTGCGCGCCGCGCTGGAAACCATGTCCCAGGCCGGCGTCGGTTCCCTCGTCGTCGCCGGTGCAGACCGCAAGGCGGTCGGTGTCTTTACCCGCACCGACCTGCTGGATCGCGTCGTACTCGCCGATTTACCGCTGAGCACGCCGATCAGCCTGGCCATGTCGGCCAATCCGTTCATGATCGAAGAACACGCCAGCGCCTATGACGCCATGTTCGCCATGGCAACCCATGGCATCCGCCATGTATTGGTGACCGATGCCGAGGGCAAACTGACCGGCGTCGTTTCCGAGCGCGACCTGTTCTCCCTGCAACGGGTCGGCCTGCGCCAGATCCGCCAGGCCATCGACAGCGCGCACAATGTCGAAGCCTTGCGCCAGGCGGCGGCCGACGTTCGCCAGCTCGCTTTCAACATGCTGGCCCAGGGGGTCGGCGCCGAGCAATTGACGCAGTTCATCTCGGCACTCAACGACGCGCTGACCCGGCGCGTCATCCAGCTTAATCTCGAAAGGCACCCATTTGACGGTATCGAATGGGCCTGGCTGGCCTTCGGTTCCGAGGGGCGCGATGAGCAGACCTTCAGTACCGACCAGGATAACGGCATCGTATTCTCGCCGCCGGAAGGTGCATCGATCGACGCCCTGAAGCAGCGTTTCCTGACCTACGCCCTCGATGTGAACCATGACCTCGACCGTTGCGGCTTCCCTCTATGCAAGGGCAACATCATGGCGAGCAATCCGCAATGGTGCCTGACGCTCGACGAATGGAAGGATCAGTTTTCCAACTGGATACGCATTCCGCAACCCGAGGCGCTGCTCAATGCGACCATCTTCTTCGATTTCAGGGCGCTGTTCGGGCAGGCAGAACTGGCGGATGTCATGCGTCGCCACCTGTTGGCACAAACTGCGGCCAATCCGATGTTCCTGCGCGCCATGGCGAAGAATGCGCTCGACGTCGAGCCGCCGCTTGGCAAGATACGCGATTTCCTGACCGACCTCGAACCCGAGCATCCGGGCAAGATCGACCTGAAAAAATACGGCTCGCGCATTTTCGTCGACGTGGCACGCATCTACGCGATGGCGAGCGGTGTACACAATACCAATTCGATTCAGCGTCTGCGGATATCGGCCCAACGCCTCTCCATCCGCAGCGACGAAATCAACGCCGTGCTCGAGGGAATGAACTTCATCCAGTTGTTGCGCTTGCAGCATCAATATCTGGAGGGAGAACCGGGGATTCAGGGCGACAACCTGATCGACCCGGAGAAGCTGAACGAACTGGATCGCCGCATTCTGAAGGAATCCTTCCGCCAGGCCCGCAAGATACAGACGCGCCTCAAGCTCGATTATCAGGTGCAATGATCATGCTCGGTCTGAAGAAATTCCTTTTTCGCGGCGGCGCGCCGTCGAGTCTTCCCGCCGACGTGCTGGCCTCGCTCGAAGCCTGGCGGAGCAGCGCCGCGCCGCCGCTTGACGAACTGCATTTCCATACCCGCTACGTCGTGGTCGATATCGTCAGCAGCGGCCCCAATCCCGATGGCGATCAATTACTCGGCTTAGCCGCCGGTAGCGTATGGAAAGGAGCCATTCAGCCGGACGACACCTTCTATGTCGATTTTTCGACGCTGGACGGGGAGGGGGCCGCAGTCGACAGGCAGTTGACGGCATTCCTGATATTTGCCGCCAAGGCCCCCCTAGTCACCTATAACATTCCCTATGTCGGCGGTTTCCTGCAGCGCGCATTCAAGGAGCGGCTGGGCGTGAATTTCCAGCCGCAATGGGTCGATCTCGCCTGGTTGTTGCCGACCAGTTTCGAAGAGAAGGGGCATAGAGTGATGCCGCTTGATCATTGGATCGATGTCTTCGGTCTCGGTGCCGGCAACGGCCGGCGCGACGCGATGGCCAACACCCTGCTGCTGGCCCGCATCTTCCAGATGCTGACAGTTCGCGCCGTGGGCAAGCAAATCGATACGGCAAGCCGGCTGATCGACGAGTCGCGCGCCAGCAGTTTCCTTCGTCGCAACCACTAACGGCATGTTCTCGTCACTGACCAGACTGCAGCGCTATTACCTGTATTACGCAGGCAGCTTTCTGGCCTTCGTCGGGGCGCTCGCGGTGCTCGAGCAACACGGCATGCCGCCGCGCTGGATCGGTTACGCCTTCCTGTTCTTCACCATCTCGACCTATGCATTGATCGGCATCGTCTGCCGCACTTCCGATGTTTCGGAATACTACGTGGCGGGTCGCCGCGTGCCCGCCTTCTTCAACGGCATGGCGACCGGCGCCGACTGGATGAGCGCCGCTTCCTTCATGGGCATGGCCGGGACGCTCTATCTCTCCGGTTTCCAGGGGCTGGCCTACGTCATCGGCTGGACCGGCGGTTTCGTGCTGGTCGCCTTGCTGCTCGCACCCTATCTGCGCCGCTTCGGGCAATACACCATTCCCGATTTTCTCGGCGCTCGTTACGGCGGTAATGCCATCCGGCTGGTGGCGGTCGGCGCCGCCATCCTCGCCTCCTTCGTCTATGTCGTGGCGCAGATTTACGGTGTCGGCGTCATCACCAGCCGTTTCGTCAGCCTGCAATTCGAAATCGGCGTCTTTGTCGGCCTGGCCGGCATCCTCGTCTGTTCTTTCCTGGGCGGCATGCGAGCCGTGACCTGGACGCAGGTCGCCCAATACCTGATCCTGATCGTCGCCTACATCACCCCGGTGGCGATCCTTTCCTACAACGTGACCGGCAATCCGGTCCCGCAACTGGTCTATGGACAGGTTCTGCAGAAGGTCACCGAACTGGAAAACCGGCTGTTTCAGACCCCGGTCGAAATCGAAGTCCGCCAGCTTTACCGCGAGCGGGCCGATTCCTATGCCCAGAAAATCATGCAGCTGCCGCAATCGCTGACCTTCGAACGCGAACACCTGTCGGCGCAGATCAATCAGCTCAAGGCCAGCGATGCCCAGATGAAGGAAATCGTCGCCCTGGAAAAACAGAGCCGGGATCTGCCGCATACACCGGAACAGGCACAGGCTCGCTGGGAAGATGCGATGTTTTCGGCGGTCGAGCGCAGCAAACCTCCCATCCATCATGCCGAGGCGTTTCCCGGGGATACGCCCGAGGAACGGGATATCCTGCGCATCAATTTCCTGGCGCTCATTTTCTGCCTGACCATAGGCACGGCGGCCTTGCCCCATATCCTCACCCGCTATTACACCACGCCGACCGTGCGGCAGGCGCGGGAGTCGGTATTCTGGTCCCTCTTGTTCATTCTCCTGCTCTACATCACCGCGCCGGCCTATGCCGTCTTCGCAAAATATGAAGTCCTCTCCCACCTGGTCGAGATTCCGATCGCCAAATTGCCAGGCTGGGTTGCGGCATGGGCCAAGATCGGGCTGGTCAGTATCGAGGACATCAATGGCGATGGAATTCTCCAGTTGGCCGAACTGTCGCTGAATCCCGATGTGATCGTGCTGGCCACGCCGGAAATTGCCGGTATGCCCTATGTGGTATCCGGTCTCGTTGCTGCGGGCGGCCTGGCGGCGGCGTTGTCCACTGCAGACGGCTTGTTGCTGACCATCACCAGTTCCCTGTCCCACGACGTTTATTACCGCATCATCCGTCCGAACGCCTCGACCCAGTTTCGCCTGGTCATCTCCAAATCGATGTTGCTGGTCGTCGCCGTTCTTGCCGCAACGGTCGCCGCGCAAAAACCGGGAACCATTCTCTCCATGGTTTCCTGGGCGTTTTCCATCGCCGGTTCGGCCTTTTTCCCGGCCTTGGTGCTCGGCATCTTCTGGGAAAGGGCGACCCGTGCCGGCGCACTGGCCGGCATGATCGTCGGGATCGTCCTTTCCATCTACTATATCCTCCGGGTCGAATTCGACAGCATTCCGATACTCGGGATCAGCGGTTTCAACATGGACCCATGGTGGCATATCCAATCTACATCCAGCGGCCTGTTCGGCGTTCTGGCCGGTTTTCTGACCATCGTGGTGGTGAGCCTGATGACCCGCCCCGATCCCGAAGCGGCCGGCTTTCTCAAGACCATCCGTTTTCGCAAGGGGGCGGGGCAATGACGAGCAAGGCCGATGCCTATTGGCGCAGAACCCGGCGCCTGACCATCCTTCTCCTTTCCTTCTGGATATTCATCACCTTCGGACTGACCTGGTTCGCCAGAACGGTCAATGAATTTGTCATTCTCGGTTTTCCCCTAGGTTTCTACATGGCGGCCCAGGGGGCGCTGGTCATCTATTTGCTGATCATCTGGTGGTACAACCGGCAAATGATAAAAATCGATGCCGAATTCGGTGTCGAGGACGACTGAAAGCAGGTCATGACGATATTTCTGATTAGTGCGCTACGGGCCGTCATCGAAATGCTCGGCCTGTGCTACATCGGTCAGGCCATCCTGTACGCCCTGGCCGGAAGCGGCAGGGCAGGAAATCCGATCTACCGCTTATTCGACCTGATCACCAGGCTGCCCCGCAGACTTCTCGCCGCCCTGATGCCGGCCTCGGTCGGCTCGGCGAGCATCGCCATCGTTAGTTTCCTGATCCTTCTGCTGGCCTGGATAGGACTCGCATTTGTGCGAATGTCTATTTGACCGGGGCGCTTGTTCTGCTACAATGCGCGGCTTCCGGAGGGGTGGATGAGTGGTTTAAGTCGCACGCCTGGAAAGCGTGTGTAGGGTAATCCCCTACCGCGGGTTCGAATCCCGCCTCCTCCGCCAGTTATCGAATACAGTTTGTATCAAGTCATGTCAAAAGCCGCATCCCGCAAGGGTTTGCGGCTTTTTGTTTGGCTCATGTTGTCGCAGTTATTCGCTTGACATATCGATAAATGACGGGGCAATATTTGGGGCAACTTTTAACGGATCGAAAGTTGCCCCAAAATGGCGCTGACCGAAATTGCTATCAAGGCGATCAAGCCGGGCGAGAGGATTGCCCGGCACCATGATGAAAAAGGGCTGTACCTCGAGGTGTCGCCGGCGGGCGGGCGGTGGTGGCGGTTTAAGTATTCGTTCGACGGCAAGGAAAAGCGGCTGTCGCTCGGCGTCTATCCCGATGTGTCGCTCAAGGCCGCTCGGGTGAAGCGTGATGAATTCCGGGGCTTGCTGCGGGGTGGGGGCGACCCCGGCGCCGATCGCAAGGTACAGAAGCGTGACGAGGCCGGCGACAAGGCTTTCGAGGTGGTGGCCAGGCAGTGGTGGGGGCATTGGCAGATCGGAAAGTCGGCGCGCCATGCTGACTACGTGATTCGACGCCTCGAGGCGGATGTGTTTCCGGAGATCGGCGCCCTGGGGGTCAAGGATATTACGACCAGGGCGATCGTGGCCTGTGTCCGCAAGATCGAGGCCCGCGACGCGCATGACCTGGCGCACAGGCAGCTCAACAAGATCAGCCAGGTGTTCCGTTACGCGATTGCCAATGATCTGGCCGAGCGCAATCCGGCCGCGGACATCATGCCGGCCGACGTGCTCAAGCCGGTGAAAAAGACCAATCAGGCGAGGATCGATGCCCGGAAGCTGCCGGCGCTGCTCAAGGCGATTGAGGGCTACGACGGGAAGCCGATCACGCGCCTGGCGCTGCAGCTGATGACGCTGACTTTCGTGCGGACGGGTGAGCTGATCGCGGCGCCCTGGTCGGAGATCGACGGCGATGTCTGGCGCATTCCGAAGGTGCGGATGAAAATGCCGGCGCCGCACATTGTGCCGCTATCGACCCAGGCGCAGGTGCTGCTGGCCGAGCTGCGGAAAATTACCGGGGAAGGGGTGCATCTGTTTCCCGGCGAGCGTAGCGGGTCGATGAGCAACAACACCATTCTGTACGCGCTTTACCGCCTGGGCTACCGTTCCCGGATGACCGGGCACGGCTTTCGCGGCCTGGCCAGCACGATCCTGCACGAGCAGGGCTGGCCACATGAGCATATCGAGCTGCAGCTGGCCCACTCACCGCGCGACGAGGTGTCGGCCGCCTATAACCACGCGCTCTACCTTGAGCCGCGAGCGAAGATGATGCAGGCCTGGGCGGATTATCTGGATGTGCAGCGGGTGCTGGCCAAGTAGGGTGACACATATTTTGATGTGGCCTGGGGCGCTTCAGCGGCGAGTTGGCCACGCGAATGCGCAGTAGGCCGCCATGTTACGCGGGTCACCTTTCTTGGCGTGCCTGGCTAACTCGTCCATAGAACTTGACCGGGCAAGCTTGGTCGCCAGAGGTGGCTCCGCGAAACAGGACATCCGGTTAAGTGAATTCTCTGCTTCAATGGGCGATGGAAATCGCCTGCCAAGGAGCAGAAGCAATGAGAAGACCCCGCCGTAACCATACAGC
>JAJXVG010000086.1 GCA_021782315.1 Pseudomonadota bacterium
GGGCGCTGAGATTGAGCCACTGCCGGGGGCTGCCTCCGGTAAAATGCGAAGCCATGCAGATACTTGCCTTAGAGACTTCGACAGAACTTGGTTCATGCGCGCTTTGGCGCGATGGCGAGGTGCTTGAGCGCACTTGCCCGGCGGGTCGTTCGCATTCCGAAACCCTCTTGCCGCTGGTCCGGGAACTGTTGCTCGAAGCTGGATTGAAGGTTGGCGATCTGGCTGCCATCGCTTTTGGCGTCGGGCCCGGTGCCTTCACCGGTTTGCGCGTCGCCTGCGGTGCGGCGCAGGGACTGGCAGTCGCTGCCGGCTTGCCGCTGATTCCGGTGACCAGCCTCGAAACGATGGCGGTGCAGACCGCTGCCGAAGGGGTTCTGGCCCTGCTCGATGCGCGCATGGGCGAGGTATATTCCGGCACCTATCGCCGGCTCGACGGCTCTTATGTGCTGCAGGACAAAATTCGCCTTGCCGCACCGGATACGCTTGCGCTGCCCGACGAACCGGGCTGGTTCGCCTGCGGTAATGCGATAACGGCCTATCCCGTCCTGGCCGCGCGCCTGAATGCCGTGACCATCACCATGCGGCACGACATCCTGCCGACGGCAGCCGCGCTGGCCCGGCTGGCAGCGCCTCGCGCCATGCGCGGCGAAGGCATCGACGCCGCGCTGGCCGCACCCTTGTATATCCGCGACAAGGTAGCCAAGACCGTGGCCGAACGGCTGAGCGAAGGCGGACGGGCTTGAGCGCCTTGCATATCGCTGCCGAGTTTTTTCCCATGAACGAGCACGATCTCGATGCCGTCGCCTTGCTCGAAACATCCTTGCAGTCGTTTCCCTGGTCGCGTACACACTTCGAAGATTCGCTGAAGGCCGGCGACAGCGTCTGGGTATTGCGCCAGGGCGGCGATTTGATCGGGTTCTCGGTGGTCATGTTGGTCATCGACGAGGCACACCTGTTGACCATCGGCATTGGCCGCCGCTACCAGGGACAGGGCTACGGTGCGCGCCTGCTCCGTCATGCCATGGAATGCGCCCGACTGGGCGGAGCGGGCAAGCTGTTTCTCGAGGTCCGGCCGTCGAATCAACGGGCGGTTGCCCTTTACCGCCACTTCGGATTTCGGCAGATCGGCCTCCGCAAGGACTATTATCCGGCGGAAAACGGGCGTGAGGACGCGCTGATCTTTGACAAGGAGCTGGCATGAGCCTGAGCCGCGAACAGATGCTGATCGAGATGGGAATCGCACCGGTCTGGGCCTTGCGCATACCGCTATCCGCGCCCTCGCTGGCCGCCGCTGTCGACGCATCGGCACCGCAAGAACCTGTTCCATGCGCAGATCAACCATCGACAATCGGTGCGCCGGAACCGTCATCGCCTGGCGCGATTCAAACGCTGGATTGGCCGGCCCTGACCAAGGCGGTCGCCGGATGTCGCGCCTGCCCGCTCTGCCAGCAACGCAAGCAGGCCGTGTTCGGTGTCGGCGACCTCAATCCGGACTGGTTGTTCATCGGCGAAGGGCCGGGCGCCGACGAAGATGCCAAGGGTGAACCTTTCGTCGGACAGGCGGGCAAATTGCTGGACAATATGTTGGCCGCCCTCGACATTGCACGTGGCGAAAGGGTTTACATCGCCAATGCGGTAAAGTGCCGGCCGCCGGGCAACCGGACGCCGGAGGCGGTTGAAATGGCCGCCTGCTGGCCTTATCTCGAACGACAGATCGCACTGCTCAAACCCAAGATCATCGTCCTTCTGGGTAAGTCGGCGGTCCATGCGGTCCTGCACGACGACAAGTCGCTTGCTTCATTGCGCGGCCAGCGTTTCGAGCACGCAGGCATTCCCGTGGTGGTGACCTACCACCCAGCCTATCTGTTGCGCAATTTGCCGGACAAGGCTAAGGCCTGGGAAGATCTGCTGTTTGCACGCCGCACCCTGCGTGAGCAGGCGGTGCCTGAACTGCCGTTCTGACCGTCCGGGCGCGCTCACCCGACAGAAAAGCTACTGTTCAGTGGTGAGCGGAGTCGTCCAGGTGCTGGACGTCGTCCTGGGCTTTCTGGTTGGCGAGGTGGCGTAGCCGGATAACGTACATCAGGCCGCTGACGAATAGACCGAACAGGGTTACCACCCAGTAGATCGACAGTTCCATCTTGAGCATCAGGTAATACAGGCCGGTCATGATCAGGATGGAGATGTTTTCGTTGAAATTCTGCACGGCGATCGAATGCCCGGCTCCCATCAGGATGTGGCCGCGATGCTGGAGCAGGGCATTCATCGGCACGACGAAGAAACCCGACAAGCCGCCGATGAGAATGAGCAGCGGCACGGCCAGCCAGACGGCATGGACAAAGTTCATGATCAGCACGATCAGGCCCATGGCGATGCCGAGCGGAATGACCAGGACCGACTTGCGCAGCGTGATGAATTTCGCCGCTGCGATGGCGCCGATGGCGACACCGACGGCGACTACACCCTGGAGTGCCGATGCCTTGGAGAGCCCCAGTCCGAGCGCCGTTTCCGACCACTTGATGACGATGAACTGCAGTGTTGCGCCGGCCCCCCAGAAAAGCGTGGTTACGGCCAGCGAAATCTGGCCGAGCCGGTCGCGCCAGAGCAGCGACAGGCAATGGTTGAATTCGTGGATCAGGTACCACGGATTTTTCTTCAGGGCTTTATGGTCAACGCCGGTATCGGGAATGTAGACATTGAAAACTGCAGCCAGGGCGTAGAACAGGCCGATGACGGTCAATGCCATTTCACCTACCGTGTCGACACCGGTATCGATCAGGGGAAAATCGAAGGCCAGCAAGTGCTGGGCGACATCCGGACGGATAAGGGTGCCGCCGATGACGACGCCAAGGATGATGGCGCCGACGGTAAGCCCCTCGATCCAGCCGTTGGCGACGACGAGCAGGCGATGCGGCAGATATTCGGTCAGGATGCCGTATTTTGCCGGCGAATAGGCGGCAGCACCCAAACCGACGACGGCATAGGCAACCAGAGGGTGAACGCCGAAGAACATCATCGCGCAGCCGACGATCTTGATGCCGTTGCTGATCAGCATGACCCGGCCCTTGGGCATCGAGTCGGCAAAGGCACCGACGAAGGCGGCCAGCACGACATAAGAAACCGTAAAGAAGGTTTTGAGCAGCGGTTCGTATTCGCTTGGCGCGTGAATCTCGCGCAGGGCGGCGATGGCGGCAATCAGCAGGGCGTTGTCGGCCAGCGCCGAAAAAAACTGCGCTGCCATGATGATGTAGAAGCCGAACGGCACGAAATATATGTCTCTTATATGACTTTGGGCGAGGTTTATACCACGCTTTGATTTCGGCGCAAGGCTTGCGCGATAGTCGCCGTTGTGCATGGTGGGTTAATTTTCAGTCGAAATGTTCAAGAATAGGCAGTGCCAATGAAGCCTTGATGACAGGCCGTCCATATCGGCTGCCAGCCATCCGGGGCCAAACCGATCGCCGGTCTGGATTTTTTGGCCGAAAGTTGACCCTGGTCTGCCGGATTGGCGATGGAGTGTGATTGAATATTGGTCGCACACCCCGAGGAGGAAAATCATGGCTGACCGGCGCTTGCAGGTTTTTCATGCCGTCGCCAAGCATTTGAGCTTTACGCGGGCGGCCGATGCCTTGTTCATGACGCAACCGGCCGTTACCTTCCAGATCAAACAACTGGAGGACCAGTACGGCGCGCGCCTGTTCGAACGACGGCACGGCAGCATCTCGCTGACACCGGCCGGCGAACTGGTGCTTACCTACGCCAAGCGCATCCTGGCGCTGTCCGACGAAATGGAGACCCGGCTTTCGGAAATGACCGGCGAAATGCGCGGACCGCTACTGGTCGGCGCCAGCACGACCATTGCCGAGTTCATGCTACCGCGCGTTCTCGGCGAATTCAACGCGCTCTATCCACAAGTCCGGGCTCGCTTGATCGTCGCCAACTCGGAAAGCATTGAAAGCCGTGTGGCCGAACACACGCTCGATGTCGGCCTGATCGAGGCCCCGGCAAAATTGAACGGGCTGACCAGCCAGATCTGCTGCGAAGACGAACTGAGGGCGATCTGCGCCCCGGACTACCCGCTGGCCGGCGTCAAATCGGTAACGCCCAAGGCCCTGGCCGACTACGAATTCATCTCGCGCGAACCGGGTTCGGGAACGCGGGAAATCACCGATTCTTATTTTCGCAGCCACAAGGTCCCGCCCGAAAACCTGAAAATGCAGATGGAGCTCGGCAGTCCGGAAGCACTCAAGGGTGTCGTGTCTACGGGGCTTGGCTTCGCCATCGTGTCGCGGGCGGTCGTCGAAAAGGAAGTGCAACTCGGCGAACTGATTTCCATTCCGCTCAATCCGCCGCTGAAACGCAGCCTGTATCTCGTTTTTCCACAGGATCGCTTTCAGTCCAGACTGGCGGCCACCTTCATCGAGTTTGCCAAGAAAAAACTGAAAGAAATGGCTTTATGAAAACCTCGCGTCCCATCCGTGCGCGTATCGCGCCGAGCGCGATTCTCCAGAACTATCGCCTGGCCAAGCACCACGCGTCTTCGGCCAGGGCCTGGGCCGTGGTCAAGGCCAATGCCTATGGCCACGGTCTGTGGCGCGCGGTCGAGGCGCTACGCGGCGAGGCCGACGGCTTCGCCCTGCTCGAATGCGAAAATGCCCTTGCCTTGCGCGAAGCAGGGGTGACGCAAGCCATCCTGCTGCTCGAAGGCATCTTCAGCGGGCGCGACGGACGGGCCGTGGCCGAGCATGGTCTGACCAGCGTCGTTCATTGCCGTGAACAGCTTGAATTGCTGCTCGGCAACACGCCGGCCGGCGCGCCGCTGTCGCTGTATATCAAACTCAACACCGGCATGAACCGTCTCGGCTTCACCGAGGCGACGTTGCCCATGGCCTGGCAACTGCTCCGGCCTTGGCCGCAAGCCGCAGTGACCTTGATGACCCATTTCGCCGAGGCCGACGGTGAACGCGGCACCGCCTGGCAACTCGCACGCTTCCGGCAAATGGCCGGCGATTGGCGCGGTCCGGTCTGCCTCGGCAATTCGGCGGCCATCCTTCGCCATCCCCAGACGCATGGCGACTGGGTGCGGCCCGGCATCATGCTTTACGGTGCCAGTCCGTTTGCCGGACAGAGCGCCGAATCGCTCGGCCTGCAAACGGCTATGACGCTGGAGAGCGCCATCATCGGTGTCCAGGACATCGCTATCGGCGACCGGGTGGGTTATGGCGGCACATTCACCGCCGACCGGCCGATGCGCATCGGCATCGTTGCCTGCGGCTATGCCGACGGCTACCCGCGCCACGCCCCGAGCGGCACGCCGATCGCCGTCATGGGGCAGCGGACGGAAACCGTCGGCCGGGTGTCGATGGACATGCTGGCCTGCGACCTGACGGCCATCCCGCAAGCCGGCATCGGCTCGCCGGTGACCTTGTGGGGGGATGGCGCTGCCGGCCAGGTGCCGGCCGACGAGGTGGCGGCGGCGGCGGGCACCATCGCCTATGAACTGTTCTGCGCCGTGGCACCGCGTGTCCCGGTACGGGTGGCCGGCATGGATACCGAGTAATGGCCAAGACGAAAACCATCTACAGTTGCACGGAGTGCGGCGCGACCAGCCCGAAATGGCAGGGGCAGTGTCCCGGCTGCAACGACTGGAATACGCTGGTC
The DNA here is from genome assembly GCA_021782315.1 of Pseudomonadota bacterium. Lineage (GTDB taxonomy): Bacteria > Pseudomonadota > Gammaproteobacteria > Burkholderiales > Rhodocyclaceae > Azonexus. Next base: position 5,662 of record JAJXVG010000086.1, read on the forward strand.
GAAACAGTAGCCGACAAGGCGTCGACCAACAGCCGTTTCGAATCGCTGGCGCCGACCGCCAGGTTGCAGAATCTGTCGGAAATCGAGGCGCGCGAGGTCGAACGGATCGCCACCGGCATCGGCGAATTCGACCGGGCGCTCGGTGGCGGGCTGGTCAATGGCGCCGTCGTGCTGATCGGCGGCGATCCGGGTATCGGCAAAAGCACCTTGCTGCTGCAGGCCCTGGCGCATTTGTCGTCGACCAACCGGGTGCTCTACGTCAGCGGCGAAGAGTCCGGCGAGCAGGTCGCCTTGCGCGCTCGCCGGCTCGGCCTCGATAGCCGGCGACTGGAACTGATGGCAGAAATCAACCTGGAGCGCATCCTCGCCACCCTGCAGGCCGAAAAACCGGTGGTTGCCGTGGTGGACTCCATCCAGACCCTATGGTCCGATCAATTGTCGAGCGCCCCGGGATCGGTGGCACAGGTGCGCGAATGCGCCGCCCAATTGACCCGCCTGGCCAAGCAACTCGGCATCACGGTGATCCTCGTCGGCCACGTGACCAAGGAAGGCGCCCTGGCCGGACCGCGCGTCCTCGAGCACATCGTCGATACCGTCCTGTATTTCGAAGGCGACACCCATTCCAGTTTTCGACTGGTGCGGGCCGTCAAGAACCGCTTCGGCGCGGTCAACGAACTCGGCGTCTTCGCGATGACCGACAAGGGGCTGAAAGGGGTCAACAATCCGTCCGCCCTCTTTCTTTCGCAGCATGGACAGGACGTGGCGGGTTCCTGCGTCATGGTGACCCAGGAGGGGACGCGGCCGCTCCTCGTCGAAATCCAGGCCCTGGTCGACAGCGCGCACGGCAATCCGCGGCGGCTCACCGTCGGTCTCGACCCGCAGCGGCTGGCCATGCTCCTGGCCGTGCTGCATCGGCATGCCGGCATCGTCTGTTTCGATCAGGACGTTTTCGTCAACGCCGTCGGCGGGGTCAAGATCAGCGAGCCGGCGGCCGATCTGGCGGTCTTGTTGTCGATAACATCATCCTTAAAAAACAAACCGTTACCGTCGAAACTTATAGTGTTTGGTGAGATTGGTTTGGCGGGAGAAATCCGTCCGGCACCCCGTGGCCAGGAACGTCTGAAAGAGGCTGCCAAGCTCGGTTTTACCCGCGCCTTGATTCCGGAGGCAAATCGGCCCAAGCAGGCTATCGCCGGCATGGAGCTTATCGCCGTCAAACGTGTGGAAGAGGCGGTGGCACGGATTCGCGAGATGGAATAAGCTGGCGGAATACACACTCGGCCAATATGTTTAATCTTTCGCGCTATTTCTCGACTGTCAGCTTCATCCTCATCGTTCTGGCAGCCGGTGTTCTCGGGCCGCTTTACCAGAAACTGTCCTTGCAACAGATGCAGGATCTGGCCGAAGGGCGCAATGTTGCGATGGCGCAGGTCCTTAATAACGCACAGCATGCATCGCTGGCTTCGCTGATGAGCGACTCGGTGGGCCGGAATGTCGATTTCCTCAGGCAATCGGATGAGGCAGACCAGATGCGCGCCGGCGTGATCAGCCTGATACACGACACGGCGATCGTCAAGGTCAAGATATACAACCGCCTGGGCAATACGGTTTTTTCGACCGACAAGGCGCAGATCGGCGAAAGCTGGCTTCAAAATCCCGGCTTTCGCTCGGCGATGAGTGGGATGGTATTCAGCAACCTGACACGCCGTAACGAAGCCGACAGCCTTGAGGGAGCGAGCGCCGACGCCGACCTACTGGCCAGTTACATTCCCATTTACGGGAAAGATTCTGCCGTTGAAGGAGTTTTCGAGCTCTATCAGAACGTCACGCCTTTCGTCACTCAATTGAACCGTGGCCTGTGGCTGGTCACCGCGGGTGTCGTCGTGGTCTTTGCCTTGCTCTACCTGATGCAGTTCCTGGTCGTCCGCCGCGCCCAGGGCATACTCGAGGATCAGGAGGGGCGGATCAAGGCGGCGCGCGACACCCTGGAAATCCAGGTGGCGGCCCGTACCGAAGAACTGAAGCGAACCAATACCCAACTCGAAGGAGAGATTGCCGAGCGGCGGCAGGCGCAGAGCAAACTCAATTACCTGGCCTACCACGACCCGCTGACCGGCATGGCCAATCGCCGCTGCTTCATCGAACGCCTGGACGAAAGCCTGCGTGAAACGCTCCAGCGCAAAGAGCGCCTGGCCGTGTTGTTCATCGACCTCGACCAGTTCAAGCAGGTCAACGATTCGCTCGGTCACGGGGTGGGCGACGAGTTGCTGATTGCGGTTGCCTCGCGCCTGTCAGAGCACGTTCGCCTGATCGATATGCTGGCCCGCCTCGGCGGCGACGAATTTATCTGCCTGATGGAAGCAGTGCGCAGCGAAGATGAAGTCGAATTGCTGGCCCGAGAAATTCTGGCCGCCTTCGATCGCCCCTTCACCCTGGGCGACCACGAGCTTTTCCTTACGGCATCGCTCGGCATCAGTCTGTCGCCGGGCGACGGCGACAGCGTGTTGACCCTGATGCGCAACGCCGATACCGCCATGTATCGAGCCAAGGCCTTGGGACGCGGCAATTTTCATTTTTATACCCCGGAAATGACGCGCGATGCCCAGGAACGCATCCAGATGGAAAATCTGCTGCGCCGTGCCCTGGATAACGGCGAGTTGTCGGTGCACCTGCAGCCTCAGGTCGAGACCCGCAATGGGCGCCTGGTCGGGGCTGAGGCCCTGGTCCGCTGGAACAGTCCGGAACTCGGTCTGGTCATGCCGACCCGCTTCATTCCGCTGGCCGAGGATTCCGGGCTGATCGTCGGGCTCGGTTACTGGGTCTTGCGCGAAACCTGCCGGCAGGTGATGCAATGGCGCATGAGCGGCTTCGATCTGCCGCAGGTCGCGGTTAACCTTTCCGTCAAGCAACTGGAGCGTCCGGAGTTTATCGAGGTCCTGCGGCAGATTCTCGACGAAACCGGCATGGAAGCTTCCCGCCTCAAACTGGAGCTGACCGAGTCCGTGGTGCTGGCGGTCGGCGGCGACGCCTTCGAATTGCTGGAACGCCTGCGGGATCTTGGCATCAGTTTGTCGCTCGACGATTTCGGCACCGGCTATTCTTCGCTCAGCTATCTGAAAATGCTGCCCGTCCAGCAGTTGAAGATCGACCGTTCCTTCGTCGATGGCATCGGCAAGAATCCGGGCGACGAAGCGATCATCAAGACAGTGATGGAACTCGCACGCAGCCTGGGCTTCGAGGTAATCGCAGAAGGTGTCGAGACGATCGACCAGTCGGAGTTCCTGAGCAATCTGGGCTGCGAGCAATTGCAGGGGCATTTGCACGGCCGCGCGGTTGCGCCCGCCGAATTCCGCGCCCGCTGGTCGCCTTTCGTTCATTCGTGATGTTCGGGCACGCCTGGCGTGGGCTTGGCCGCGAGTTGCGCTCCGGCGAACTGCGCCTGCTGTTTGCCGCCCTGGCCGTCGCCGTTGCCGCCGTCACCGCCGTCGGTTTTTTTAGCGACCGGGTGAATCGGGCCCTGGCCCGCGAAGCACAGCAGATGATGGGCGGCGACCTTATTGTCGTTGCCGACCACGCGCCGCCCAACGAGTATGTTTCTGAAGCCAAGCGGCGCGGACTGATGCTGGCGCTGACCATGGTTTTTCCGAGTATGGTGATCGGTCCCGGACAGGCACAACTCGCCGACATCAAGGCGGTGGACAGCGCATATCCCTTGCGCGGCCGGGTCGAAACCAGCCCACGGGCCGGAGCGGCGGGCGCATCGATTGAAGGCGGGCCGGCGGTCGGTAGCGCCTGGCTGGATGAGCGCCTGGCTTCCGCCCTGAATGTCTCGCCGGGCGAGACGGTGACGCTAGGCATGAAAAATTTGACGGTGGCCGCCATTTTGACGCGCGAACCCGACCGCGGCGTCAACGTTTTCAGCCTGGCGCCGCGCCTGATGATGAATCTCGATGACATCGAGGCTAGCGGACTGGCCCGCCCCGGCGCGCGCATCCGCTACAGCCTGCTGCTGGCCGGCGAGCCTGGCGCCATCGCCGGCTACCAGGCCTGGCTGGCCGAACGCCTGGGGCGCGGCGAGCGGCTGGAAGATGTCGGCAATGCCCGTCCGGAAATTCGCAGCGCACTCGACCGGGCCGAGCGCTTTCTCGGGCTGTCCTCCGTGCTGACCGTCGTACTGGCCGCCGTCGCCTGCGCCATGGCCGCTCGCCGCTACCTGCAGCGCCATCTCGACGCCTGCGCCGTCATGCGCTGCCTGGGCATGACCCACGGCGCACTGCTGCGCCTCCACGCTTGGCTTTTCCTGTTGCTGGCCACCATGGCCGCCGGCATCGGCTGTGTGGTCGGCTACGCGGCGCATTTCGCCCTGGTTCGCTGGCTTTCGGCCTTTCTCGCCGTCGACCTGCCGACCCCGGGGTATTTGCCGCTGGCCGGCGGATTCGGCGTCGCCGGCGTGCTGCTTTTCGGTTTCGCCTTTCCGCCCCTGACGCAACTGGCCAGCGTGCCGACCCTGCGCGTCCTGCGCCGGGAGCTCGGACCGCCCAAACCGCTATTGCTCGGCGGCTATGCTCTTGGCCTTCTTTTGCTGGCCGGCTTGATCGTGTGGATGGCGGGGGACGCGCGGCTTGGCGCCTGGACGGCCGGAGGTCTGGCCGTTGCCCTGGGCGGCTACTGGTTTGTCGCCCGCCTTTTGATTGCCGGCATGGCGCGTCTGGGAAGCAGGGCTGGGTCGGGGTTCGGCTGGCGGCGGGGCTTAAGCAGCCTGGCGCACGACGCGAGGATGAGCGCCGTCCAGATCGTCGCGCTGGCCGTCGGTCTGACGGCCATGCTGCTGCTCACGGTGATTCGTTCGGAACTGCTCGATGCCTGGCAAAGATCGATACCGGCCGACGCGCCCAATCGCTTCGTGATCAATATTCAGCCGGAACAGCGCGGGCCGCTGGCGGAAATGCTTCGCGGCGACGGCATCGAGGTCGAATTGCAGCCCATGGTGCGCGCCCGGCTGGTTCAGATCGCGGGCAAGGCAGTCGGCCCCGACAGTTTTCCCGCCGACGACCGCGCCCAGCGCCTGATTGACCGCGAATTCAACCTGTCCTGGCGCAGCAGCCTGCCGGCCGGCAACCGGATCAGCAGCGGTCGCTGGTTCATCCCGACCGAAGCAGGGCAGGGGCTGGCCTCGGTCGAAGAAGGCCTGGCCAGGACACTGGGCATAAAGCTCGGCGATGAACTGGTTTTCATGGTGGCCGGGATTGAAAAGCGGGTGCGAACGACCAGCCTGCGCAAACTTTCCTGGGATTCGATGCGGGTCAATTTCTTCGTTTTGACACCGCCGGGGGTCATCGAGGACGCGCCGGCCAGCTACATCACCAGCTTCCATCTGCCCGCCGCGCAAGCCGGGCTCGCTTCCCGGCTGGTCCGGCGGTTTCCCGGCCTGACCATCATCGACGTCGAGGCCGTGCTCGGGCAATTGCAGGCGGTCGTCGGTCAGGTCGCCGCCGCCGTTCAGTTCGTATTCCTGTTCGCCTTCATGGCCGGCGGTATCGTCATGTATTCGACGCTGTTGACGGGATTCGACGAACGCCGTTATGAATTGGCGGTAATGCGCGCGCTGGGCGCCCATCGAGCCCAATTGCGGCAGGCCATGCTGTTCGAACTGGCGGCGGTCGGCGGCCTGGCTGGATTGCTGTCGGCCATCGGTGCCATGTTGCTGGGTCGCCTCATCGGACAGCAAATTTTCCAACTGGACCTGGTTTTCGATTTTGGCTTGCCGCTACTCTCGGCAGTAGCCGGGTCGTTGCTGGCCGTTATTGTCGGTTGGTTGGCGTTGCACCAGCTGTTGGCCACTCCTCCGTCCGTGATATTGAGAAACGGGGCCTAAAAATCGACCTCGGTGAAGTTGACCCGACCTCGCCGTTCATGGCGGAGCGCCTTGCTCATGCCCCTGATCAGCTTGATGCCCTGGCCGCCTATGTCGAAGGATGAAACCGGTTTCTGGCTAATTTTCAAAAGGTTGAAAGCAGGGGCGTCGTCTTGGTAATGCAAGGTCGACACGCTGTCTGTGCGGTGCAGAGAGAGCGTGACGACATGATTGCTATCGCCACGATGACCATGGATAACGGTATTGGCAAATAATTCTTCGACGATCAAGCGCAGGCGTATCGCGTCGTGGTCGGTTATGCCCAACTCGATTGCCCGGTCGGCAATCGTTTTTAGCAACCCGGGAAGTTCGGCGCTGCGCGCGAAAACGGAAATGTCCGTAGAATGGGAAGGCATTATTCCGATGAAGATTTTTATGAAGATTAAAGCACATTGGATAGCCGTTTGTGTACTGCTCGCCGCCATATTCAGCCTGCCCGCCCATGCCGCCGATAGGGCCGGGATGGTCAAGGTTGCCAAGGGGCAGGTCACTATCGAACGTGACGGAAAAATACAGGCGGCGGCAGTCGGCAGCCCGGTCGAAGTCGCCGACCGCATCCGCACCGGGCCGGACGGTTCGGTCGGGGTGACCCTGCTCGACGACACCCTGTTGTCGGCCGGCCCGAATTCGCTTTTTGTCATCGAAAAATTCGCCTTCGATAACAAGACGCAGGACGGCAGGATGTCCGTCCAGGTCCGCAAGGGAACCCTGTCGGTGGCGTCGGGCAGGATCGCCAAGCAAACGCCGGAGTCGGTCGATTTCCACACGCCGACGTCGGTACTCGGCGTGCGCGGCACGGAGTTCGTTATCGAAGTCGCCGGGCAAGGCGATGAATAGATCGGCTGCGGCCTTCTCGCTGTCACTCGTCTTGCTCGGCGGCTGCGCCAGCGAAAGGACGATCCTCATGCCCTCGGCGGACGGCCGGAAGAGCGCCGTCGTCGTTCGCGACGCCGCCGGCGAATGGGTACTCGACCGACCCTATGCCGCGGTGAAGCGGAGCATGGGCACCAATCGTCCCTATCAGTCGTCGGCTCAGGAGGTGCGGCAGGACTTCGCCCAGGCGCTGGACGCCCGGCCGGCCCGGCCCGTCAGCTACCTGTTGTATTTCGAAACCGGCGCCAAGGTGTTGACGCCCGAATCCCAGGCGGCGCTGGTCGGCATCCGCAAGGAAATCGCCGAACGGCCTGCCGCCGAGGTCCTGATTATCGGCCATACCGATCGTGTCGGCAGTGTCGAGGATAACGACAGGCTGTCCAGGCAGCGTGCGGAAACCATGCGCGATCTGTTGATCGATGCCGGCATTGCCGCCTCCAAAATGGAAGTTGTCGGACGCGGCGAGCGCGATCCCCTGGTGCCGACCGGCGACGAGGTCGAGGAACCGAAAAACCGGCGTGTCGAGATCAAGGTTCGCTGAGCGGACTGCCGTTCCATTGCACCAGCATTAGCGTCAGGTCGTCGGACGGCGACCGGCCTGCCTCGAAGTCGAGAACACGTCAA
>JAJXVG010000087.1 GCA_021782315.1 Pseudomonadota bacterium
GTCCCGGTCTTGCTGGTCAGCAGGTTGATGGCGGCGCCGGCGTTGGCGCCTTCGGTGGCAGCCGAGGTAGAGGAGGCAATTGCGCCGATGGCAATGCCATTGATGATCAGGTCGCCGGAGTTCAGCGCAGGGCCGGCGGCAATCGGGTTGGCGCTGGTATAGGTGACGGGCGTCACGTAGTTGGTGCCGTCGATAGAGTGCGTCGTGGTGTGGGTTGAGCCGATGACGGCGAAGGCAGAATCGCCGGTTGCCGCGAAGGTTCCCAGCTTGCTATCGTTGGCGGTCACGACAAGACCGGAGACCGTGGCGGTGTATTGACCGATGCTGCCCTGGGTCAGCTGGCCGCTGGTGCCGGCTAGGGCGATCGCACCCTGGAGCGCGGTTGCAGCGGCCGTGCCGGTGCTGGCAAAGCCGCCGGAGAGGGCGACATTGACGTGGGTGCCATCGACGACCTTGGTGGTGCCGCCGCTGGTGAAGGTGAAGGTGACGCCGTTGAGCAATACGGTGGTGCCGGAGGTGACGGAACTGGCGCCGGTAGTGAAAGTGACGGTGGTGGAGGCGCTGGTCGGCTTTGCCGCTCCCGGGGCGCTGATGGCGGCGAGGCCGGTGGCATCGAGGACCTTGGTGGCGGTTGCGGCGTCGGTGGAGGTGATCTTGATGTCACGGCCATCGGCGGCGGTCAGGGTCAGCAGCCCCGTGCTGGAATCGGCCGTCGCCGTTACCCCGGTGGAATTGGTCTGCTGGTTGATAGCGGCGGCTGCATTGGCGCCCTGAATCGTCGCCGTCGCACCGGCGGCAATCGGGCCGATACTGACGCCGTTGATGCTCAGGTCACCGCCGCTGAGGGCCTGATTGAAGAGGGGCGCGACGCCGGAGACGGTGGAACTCGCCGAGGCGGTGACGCCGGTGGTGCTCGATACGGCGTTGATTGCGGCGGCTTTGGCGGCGGCGCTGTCCGCGGTCCAGCCGGCGGTGCCTGCCTGGGCAACCGAGCTGCCGATCGAGGTGCCGTTGATCGAAATGGTACTGGCCGCACTCCAGGCATTATTGGGGGATGCGGCGCTGCCGGTGCCGCCCCAGGAGCCCAGAGCATTCGTCGTGGAATTGCCCATGCTGACGTTGATGGTCTGGTTGGCGTTGGCGCCGACCTGGAACTGCGAGGAAGTGAATGTTCCGTCGAGCAGATTGATACCGTTGAACTGGGTGGTGGTTGCCACCCGCTGGATTTCCGTCACCAGCGATTGTGCTTCGGCATTCAGCGAGGCACGATCGGAAGCCGAGTTGGTCGAGTTGGCCGATTGCAGCGCCAGTTGGCGGATGCGCTGCAGGTTGTCATCTACCGTGTTGAGCGCACCTTCCGCGGTTTGGGATAGCGAGATCGCATCGTTGGCGTTGCGCACCGCCTGGTCCAGACCATTGATTTGCGCGGTCATCCGGTCGGCGATTGCTAGACCCGCGGCGTCGTCCTTGGCGCTGTTGATGCGCAGACCGGAGGAGAGCCGTTGCAGCGAGGTTTGCAGGGAGCTCTGCGATTTGCTCAGGTTCAACTGTGCGTCCAACGACGCAATGTTGGTATTGATGATACTTGGCATTTTGCTTCTCCTTGATAAAAGAGGGAATTTTTAAGAAACTCCGGCACCAGTGCCGCCGACTCCGGTTCCCCAAAAAGAGAGGCATTCCCACCGCGGTCAGGTACTTTATCGGTCCCCGCCGGAGAAACTTTAGGCCCGATCTGCATTTTGTCCGTACCGGTTCGTCGCAATCGACAATGAATGACGTAAACTCAAACCTATGGGATCAAAGAAACCAGCCGTCGGCAGACGCAGGGACGGCAAGCCTCCCACGTCTGGCGTGGGCCCGTTGCTGCAGCGGGCGATCGAACTTCACAACGCCGGCCGCACGCGGGAATCGCTGGATCTTTGCCAAAGTCTCCTGGCGGCGCGGCCCAATGACGTTGATGTCCTGCATCTTGGCGGCCTGAATGCCTACCTCCTGGGCGAACCGGAGCTGGCGAACGATCTGCTGCAAAGGGCGATCGGTATCAATGCCACTATTCCAAGTACTCATAACCACCTGGGTCTGGCGCTAGAAGCCCTGAACCGGCTGGAAGAGGCTGCCGCCAGCTACCAACGGGCCATCGTCCTCGAACCGGGGCACGCCGAGGCGCACAACAACCTGGGCAACGCCCTGAACAAAGCGGGACGCCTCCAGGAGGCGAGCGCCAGCTATCACCGGGCGATCGAGCTCACGCCCTTGGATGCGGTCTGCCACTTCAACCTGGGCTTGCTTCTGGAACGAATGGGCAAAGCGGAGGAGGCCATTTTCAGTTTTCGACGTTCCCTGGAAATCGAACCGGGCAAGACGGAAGTCTTGTTCCATCTGGGCTGCTGTTTGCAGCAACTGGGGCAGATGGAAGAGGCGGTGACGTGCTTTTCGCGCTTCATCGCTTTCGAGCCGGGCAATTTCAAGGCGCAGTTGAATCTGGGGGCGGCCCTTTACTCCCTGAATCGCCTGGAAGAGGCGGTGAAAAGCTTCAGTCGGGCGCTCGCCCTGAGTCCGAATGACGCTGACGCCCTCTATGATCTTGGTTCCGCCTATCTGAGCCTGAATCGCCTGGAAGATGCGACGGCCTGTTTCGAACGGGCCATTGCGGCCAACCCGAGCTATGCGAAGGCGCATAGCAATCTTGGGATGATCTTGGTCAGGGTGGGCGACTTGAACGAGGCGGAATCGCATTATCGGCTGGCGCTCGAGATCGATCCGGATAACGTCGAAGCGAATTCGAACCTGGGGAACCTCTACCGGTTGCAGGGGCGATTCGATGATGCCAATGAGTATCTGGGTCTTGCCGTCCGGCTCCAGCCGGAACGGGCCGAAGCGCGATGGAACCTGGCGCAAGCGCTATTGGTGACCGGCAATCTTGTCAAGGGTTGGGAGGAATATGATCAGCGCGCACAAGCGCAGCCCAACAGCAAGGAACAGCGCGGCTTTCCGCAGCCCTGGTGGCAGGGTGGTGAGCTGAAAGGCAAGACCCTCCTGATCTGGGGCGAGCAAGGACTGGGCGATGAACTCATGTTCGCCAACGTGCTGCCGGACATCATCGCGGCGGCCGAGCACTGCGTCGTGGAGTGCGAGCCGCGGCTGGTTTCGTTGTTCGCGCGGTCTTTCCCGCGCGCCGAATTCGTGGCTAGGAGCACGCCCCCCCATCCCCGCACGCTGGGGCCCGATATCGATCTGCAGATTCCGATGGGGAGTCTGCCCCGATGGTTTCGGCCCAGCATCGAGAGCTTCCCTTTGAGTCCGAGCTATCTGCTGGCGGATCCTGAGCGCGTGGTGTACTGGAAGCAAAGGCTGGATGCTGTGAACGGCCAGCCCAAGATTGGTATTTGCTGGCGCAGCATGCATCGGAATACCGAGCGTAACCTCTCGTACACCGAACTCGGACAATGGGGGCCGATATTTTCGGTGCCGGGAGTCAGTTTCGTGAATCTGCAGTACGACGACTGCCGGGCCGAATTGGATGAGGCGCGAAAGAAGTCCGGCGTTGAGATCCACGCCTGGGACGACATCGATCTGATGAACGACCTCGACGAGGTGGCGGCACTGACGGCGGCGCTGGATTGCGTGGTGACGCCCTGTACCTCGGTTGCCATGATGGCGGGCGCCGTCGGCAAACCGGTGCTGGAGTTCATTCTTAGGGATAATTGGAGACGCTTAGGGACTGATCGATTGCCCTGGTACCCCAACACCAAACTGTTCATACGCGATTGGGACGAGCCTTGGGACGAGGTTCTGGCGGTGATTGCAGGAGATTTAGCACACATCGTCAAATCCGAAAATCAGGACTGTCATCCTGTACTTGCGCCGAAAAGGAAGGCACCGATTGTAAAACGCCAGCGTGTCCTGCCGGTTTTGAAGAAGCGCGACATCCCCAGGGATCTCAGCACTGCCATCGATCACCATCGAGCCGGTCGGCTGGCTCAAGCAGAAGAACTGTATCGGCAAATACTCGAAGTTTCGCCGGAACACCAGGATGCCCTCCACTTGCTTGGCCGGCTTGCCTTGGATCGCGGCGATGCTCAAACAGCGATCGAGCTCATCACCCGATCAATAAAGGGAAACCCCGACCCCGATTGTTTTTTCAACCTGGCACGTGCCCACCAGGCCTTGCACAATACTGACGATGCCATCGCTTGCTATCAGAAGGCGCTGTCGATCAAGCCGGATTTTGCCGAAGCTCACAACAACCTCGGCAATGAGTACAAGGATCAGGGAAAGATTGAAGAGGCGATTGCCTGTTACCAACAGGCATTGGCGATCGAACCGGATTTTGCCGAAGCCCATTGCAACTTGGGGAATGCGCTTAGAGCCCGGGGCGATCTCGATCGGGCCGTATCCTCCTATCACCAGGCACTGTCGTTCAATCCGGATTATCCAGAGGCGATCAATGGTCTTGGAACCGTACTCGATGATCGGTGCGATGTCGATGGCGCGATCACCTGTTTCCTGCAAGCGCTCGCGATCAAAGATGATAATCAGGCCACGCTCGCCAACCTCGGGCGTGCTTATCGGAAGCTGGGCGATATAGTCGACAGCCTGTCGATGCTGGAGCGCGCCGTGAACCTCAGGCCGGACCAAGCCGAGGCCCATTGGAATCTCGCCCAATCTCTGCTCATGTCAGGGAATCTCTCGCGAGGATGGCGGGAATATGACTGGCGCTGGAACCAGGAACATGTCTGGCAATATCCCCCCCCGGTCAAGCGCGAATTTCCTCAGTCGTGGTGGCAGGGAGACAACCTGAAAGGCAAGACCCTCCTGATCTGGGGCGAGCAAGGATTGGGTGATGAGATTCTGTTTGCGAATGTGTTGCCGGACGTCATTGCGTCGGCTGGGCATTGCGTCGTGGAGTGCGAGCCGCGGCTGGTTTCGTTGTTCGCGCGATCTTTTCCGAGCGCCGAATTTGTGGCCCGCCGGTTCCCTGCTGATCCACGGACGTTGGCGTCCGATATCGATCTGCAGATTCCGATCGGGAGTCTGCCCCGGTGGTATCGGCCCAGCATCGAGAGTTTCCCTTCGAGTCCGGGCTATCTGCTGCCGGATCCGGAGCGCGTCGTGCATTGGAAAAAGAGGCTGGCAGCCCTGAACGGCCAACCCAAGATCGGCATTTGCTGGCGCAGCATGTTCAAGAATGCCGAGCGCAATCTGTCGTACACCGAACTCGGACAATGGGGGCCGATATTTTCTGCGCCGGGAGTCAGCTTCGTGAATCTGCAGTACGACGAATGCCGGGCAGAGTTGGAGGAGGCGCGAAAGAAGTTCGGCGTTGAGATTCACGGCTGGGATGACATCGATTTGATGAATGATCTCGATGAAGTGGCGGCGCTGACGGCGGTACTGGATTGCGTGATTACCCCCGCGACATCGGTGGCGGCGATGGCGGGGGCGCTGGGCAAGCCGGTGCTGGAGTTTTGTACGCGCGACAACTGGCCCGCGCTGGGGACCGGCCGGATGCCCTGGTTTCCCAATACGCAACTGTTCATGCGCGACTGGGGGGAGACCTGGGAAGTCGCATTGACTGCGATTGCCCGGAAGCTCAGCGAGCCCAGTACCTACCGGACTGAGGATCACCGGCAACAAGTGGTCGTCGCGAAATCAGACCAGGCATTGAGCGAGACGATCGCCCGGGCGCTGAAGGCGGCGAGCGAATTCCAGCAGTCGGGGCACTACAGTGAGGCGGAGGCCATCTATTCACAGATACTGAAGGTGCAGCCGAACAATCCGGAGGCCTTGCACCTGCTGGGCGTGATGGCCCATCAAATGGGCGACAGCCATCTCGCGGTCGAGTTGATACGCAGCGCCATAAGTTTCGATCCACAGGCCCCGACTTTCCACAACAATCTGGGAAGCGTGCTGGATGCCCTGGGGCGCGAGGAAGAGGCGGTTGCGTGTTACCTTGCGGCGACAAACATCTATCCCGGTTTCGCTGATGCATATTACAACCTGGGAACCGTGCAGTATCGGCTGGGTCGCAAGGAAGAAGCGGTTGCCAGTTTTTACAAGGCTCTTGAACTCGTCCCGAACTTGTTTAAGTTGCACAACAATCTGGGTAGCGTTCTTGCGGACCTGTCTGATTTCGACGGGGCGATCAGGCATTACCAGCGAGCATTGGAGATCGAGCCTGACCATATCGCGGCACTGGCCAATCTGGGAAATGCCTACCGGCAGCGTGGCGATATCGCCCGGAGCGTTGACTACCATCGCCGCGTATTGTCCCTCAATGCCGATCGCGCGGAATTTCACTGGAATTATTCGCTGTCCCTGCTGATGTCGGGAAATGTCGAACAGGGGTGGCTGGAATATGAAAGCCGATGGAAGGGGGGGGGCGAAAAATGGTTTCCACCCGCGCCCACGAATCGAAACTTTCCTCAGTCGTGGTGGCAGGGAGACAACCTGAAAGGCAAGACCCTCCTGATCTGGGGCGAGCAAGGATTGGGTGATGAGATTCTGTTTGCGAATGTGTTGCCGGACGTCATTGCGTCGGCTGGGCATTGCGTCGTGGAGTGCGAGCCGCGGCTGGTTTCGTTGTTCGCGCGATCTTTTCCGAGCGCCGAATTTGTGGCCCGCCGGTTCCCTGCTGATCCACGGACGTTGGCGTCCGATATCGATCTGCAGATTCCGATCGGGAGTCTGCCCCGGTGGTATCGGCCCAGCATCGAGAGTTTCCCTTCGAGTCCGGGCTATCTGCTGCCGGATCCGGAGCGCGTCGTGCATTGGAAAAAGAGGCTGGCAGCCCTGAACGGCCAACCCAAGATCGGCATTTGCTGGCGCAGCATGTTCAAGAATGCCGAGCGCAATCTGTCGTACACCGAACTCGGACAATGGGGGCCGATATTTTCTGCGCCGGGAGTCAGCTTCGTGAATCTGCAGTACGACGAATGCCGGGCAGAGTTGGAGGAGGCGCGAAAGAAGTTCGGCGTTGAGATTCACGGCTGGGATGACATCGATTTGATGAATGATCTCGATGAAGTGGCGGCGCTGACGGCGGTACTGGATTGCGTGATTACCCCCGCGACATCGGTGGCGGCGATGGCGGGGGCGCTGGGCAAGCCGGTGCTGGAGTTTTGTACGCGCGACAACTGGCCCGCGCTGGGGACCGGCCGGATGCCCTGGTTTCCCAATACGCAACTGTTCATGCGCGACTGGGGGGAGACCTGGGAAGTCGCATTGACTGCGATTGCCCGGAAGCTCAGCGAGCCCAGTACCTACCGGACTGAGGATCACCGGCAACAAGTGGTCGTCGCGAAATCAGACCAGGCATTGAGCGAGACGATCGCCCGGGCGCTGAAGGCGGCGAGCGAATTCCAGCAGTCGGGGCACTACAGTGAGGCGGAGGCCATCTATTCACAGATACTGAAGGTGCAGCCGAACAATCCGGAGGCCTTGCACCTGCTGGGCGTGATGGCCCATCAAATGGGCGACAGCCATCTCGCGGTCGAGTTGATACGCAGCGCCATCGGCATCGATCCAACAGTGCCAGCTTTCCACAATAATCTCGGCAATGTGTTGAAGATTCAAGGCAAACTTGAACAGGCGGTCGCCTGCTATGAGCGAGCACTGCGACTCGCAGAATCCTTTTTCGATGCCCATAACAATCTGGGTGACACCCTGCGTATGCTCGGGAAATTGCCTGAGGCGGCTCGCCATCTGGAACGGGCCCTGGCATTGAATCCCGACAGCTCAGAGGCGCACAATAATCTTGGGAGTATCCTGAAGGATCAGAACCGCTTGAAGGAAGCGGCCTTCCATTATCGCCGGGCCATCGCCTTAAACCCCGACGACGAGAAAGCCCCCAATAATCTGGGTTCCGTACTTATCCGCCAGGGCGAGATAGACGCTGCGATTGCGGCATTTCAACGGGCAATCGAACTCAGGCCGAATCTTGCCGAAGCGCACAATAACCTTGCGCTGGCGTTCAATGAAAAGGGCGATTCTGGCCAGGCGATCATTTCTGCCCGGCGCTCTATCGAAACCAATCCACGATTCATGGAGGCTTACGTCACTTTGAGTACCCTCCTGCTCGAGCAGAATAGAGTCGATGAGGCCAAGGTTTTGTGCGAAGAAGCAGACGCGTTGGGTCATCGATGCGTCGATCTTTACTTGAACCGGGGGGTTGCCGCCCGTGCTCAAGGAAAGCCCGCGGAAGCGCTACGGCATTTTCAGCAAGCGCTCGCGATAGACTCAACGGTCGCCAATGTGCATTGGAATCAGTCAACCGCCTTGCTTCAATGCGGAAATCTTGAAGAGGGATGGGCTGAGTATGACTGGCGCTGGCAATGGGATTTTGGCCGTACCGCCAAGCGCGATTTTCCGCAACCCTGGTGGGCAGGCGAGGAACCGGGCGACAAGACAATGTTGGTCTGGGCGGAGCAGGGGGTTGGTGACGAGATATTGTTTGCCAGCGTGCTGCCGGACATCATTGCGGCGGCTAGGCATTGCGTGGTGGAGTGCGACCCCCGTCTGGTATCCTTGTTCGCCCGCTCTTTCCCGGATGCGGAATTCGTGGCCCGAAGCACACCGCCTGATTCCCGTACCTTGATGCCGGATATCGATCTGCAGATTCCGATGGGCAGCCTGCCAAAATGGTTCAGGACCAATCTTGAAAGTTTTCCCCAGCATCCGGGCTATCTGGTTCCCGATCCGCAGCGTGTTGCCTATTGGAAGAAGCGCCTGGATGTTCTCGGAGACCGACCCAAGATAGGGATCTGCTGGCGCAGCAAACTGAGAAGCGTGGGTCGCGATATACATTACACCAATCTATCGCAGTGGGAAGATATTCTGTCTGTACCCGGTGTCACTTTCATTCGCTTGCAATACGACGACTGCCAGGAAGAGCTTGAAGCCGTACGCGAAGAGTTCGGCGTCGAAATTCATGACATGGAGGGCATCGATCTGTTGAACGATCTGGATGATGCGGTAGCGCTCACGGCGGCCATGGATAGGGTGATCACGACGGGTACCGCGGTGGCGGCAATAGCGGGTGCTATTGGACAATCAGTGTTGCAGTACACCCTGAGCGACAATTGGACAGCACTGGGTAGTGATCGCCTGCCTTGGTTCCCAAATACAAAACTGTTCGTGCGCAAATGGGGTGAGTCCTGGGAAAGGGTTCTTTCAGGGATTGCGCAAGATCTCGAGAATGGATCAGAAGAATTTGCGAAAATCAGACGGTCGACAATCCGGAGTTAGAGCATCCCTGTTTCGTATCTACTGGTCAGTCTTTGCTACATAGATTATTCCGCGGTGAGGCAGTCGACAGTCGGGTGCCCATGGCGGCAATGTGCAGTAGACCTTGCGGCCCGCCCTGAGTGCCAGGACCAGTGCGAAAGACTCGCAGCCCGCCACCCATGAGGCTCGCCCCATCGCTTGTGCAATGCCGACAGAGTCATCCAGCCGTAGGTTCAGATGCGGATGGCGGGCAATCCAGTCGCTATATTTTCCAGGCACATCCGACGGGTGTGGCCTCAGGCAGATTACCGCGGTGGAGGGCAGACCCAAGCTCGGCAGGCGGCTGACGAAATAATCCAGGGCCTGGAATTCGCCCGGAGTCCCTCGCCCCCAATCGTTACGGACAGGTTCCAGCACATACAGGAGTTCAGGTGCGCCTGTTTTGTCCACCCGAGCGATCTCGCGTAGTTGCGTCTCGACATAGCGATTGGGTACTTGAAGCACGGTTCGTCCGGGGAAACTACGTTCCGCGATTTCCAATGCATACTCATCCGTTACCCAGAACTCATCTGGCCACACTGTCTCACCGTTACGGACGAATCGCTCTGCGTAGTTCACCCAATGATCGATGACGGCGACCGAGCGTACCCCGCGGGACCGGGCGAGTCTGCGGGCTTGATGTTCGATGTCGCTTGCCCAGCCGGTACCGCTGATGAGCAAGCCCGCTCCTTGTAAAGTCAATTCAAGCGTGTCGTGAGTCGCAATTCCAGAATAGGCAGCGTTCCACAGTGTTTGCGCCGGTCCTTGCATGTATGCACTCCAGTTGCTTCGACCCGTGGCCAGGAGCCCGGCAATCACTATGTTTGCAGCCCCTGCGTCATGACACACTACTGCTGTGACCGGTGGATAGTCAGGCACCATGGAATTTTGCGTAATACAGAATATCCACCGGACATCCCGCCACAATCTCCTGCGCTTTTCGTACCGCCTCCAGCGTCATTCCGGATCGTTCCATCAATTTGATCATGCCGTAATTGCAGGCCAAGGTACCGGCGGTTAGCTTGCGGATGCCTTCCTGCTTTAGAAGCCAGTTTATCAACGTACTCCAGGCATCCTGGCCATAGCCTTGCCCCCAGATGGACTTATCCCCGATCATGATACCGACATCCACCGTGCCGTGATGACCCAATACGTAGGCGGTCAAGGTGCCGATCGGACGGTCGTCTGATTGCCGGCGGGCGCTCATGAACAGGTTGGGGGTGCCCTCGAACGAGGCCAGATAACTCAAGCAACTGTTCCGGTCGTGCTTGAGAAAGCGCTGATTGCTAAAGCGCACTACATCCGGATCGTTCAGCCAGCCGATATACGAATCGTCAATGTCGAATGCCGTGAATGGCCTGAGCAGTACTTTGTCACCGTACAGGATTGGCTCGATCCCAACCATCGTTTCTTCCTCAGGCCGTGCTGGCAACGGAGGCCCCTTCCTGAAGGAAGTTCAGGTTAGCCCATACCTTTCGGAATGCTGCGGCGATCAAATCTACGTCAGCCTCGGTGAGATCATAAACACACATTCCGAACCCCAGGTAGGATACGTCGTTCAGTTCTTCGGCTACGGGGCAGATCCCCTTGCGGTAATCGACGTCGCGGTGGCAGATGTCCGATGTCCAGGGGAAACCACGCGATCCGTAGGCAAGCTTCCGTTGGTACACAGGCAGCAGATGGATATTCTGGTAGCGATCGCTTACCGCCACCCCTTCGGCCTGAAGGGCTGCGTGAATACGTTCCCTGCCGACCCCCAATTTCTTGATGTCCAAAATCAATGGATAAACATAATAGACATGGCTGCGGTCTGGCTTCACCAAGGGAGTACGCAGACCACGCAAGCCCTTCAATCCTGCGGTCAGTCGATCAGCCATAGCCTGGCGCGACTGAACGAATCCACTCAGTTTTTTCAGTTGCTCGATGCCGATCGCGCACTCGATCTCACCGAGTCGGAAGTTATGCCCGATCATGTTGGAAAGTTTGGTCACGCCCTTATCCCCGACCACAACCTCGGCATGGTTGCGGATCAACTGCGAGCGCTCGGCAATTTCGTCATCGTCGGTAACCAGTATGCCGCCTTCGCCGGTGTGAATGTGCTTATGGTAATTGAGGCTATACCCTCCCACGTGCGCGAGGGTTCCGGCGTGCTTGCCTTTGTAGAGCGCACCGGGCGCTTGCGCGGTATCGGAGATGACCTTAAGACCGTGTTTGGCGGCTATCGCCATCAATTCATCGATGTCAGCCGATTGACCGAAGATGTCCGCGACCATTATCGCCTTGGTATAGGACGTTATATTCGCCTCAACGGACTTCGGGTCCAGATTGAAGGTTTCCGGATCGATATCGGCAAACACCGGGATTGCATTCCAGTGCAAGATGGCTGTCGCACTGGCGCTCATGGTCCAGGGGGTGACGATGACTTCATCTCCCGGTTCAATGCCAATAGCGCCGACGGCAGCGACAAGTCCAGATGTCCATGAATTGAAGGTGACCGCATGCTTTACGCCGAAATATTCGGCACAGCGGTACTCGAACTCCCTTACCTTGGGGCCGCCATAAAAGTCTTCGTGCCATGCACCCAAAAACTGGGACAATACGCCGCTCTCGATTACCTCCTTGGCGGCTTGCACTTCTTCCGTGCCGATCGGGTTGTAGCGCTTGAAGTCGCTCTGGATGGTTTTTGGACCACCAAACAAGGCAAGTTTTTCTGTTTTTGAGGAATGGTTCATGTTGATCGTCCTATTCGGCAACGGGTCGCCTTTGCATATTCACCGGCTAGAGAGTGTTGGTCTGCTGTTTGACTTGTTCGCAGAGGCGCTGTGCAGCAAGGGCGGATTCGCCTGTACTGGCAAGCGGTTCGCCATGGTTGATGGCGCGATAGATATTATCGACGGCCTGGAGCATGGCTCGGGGATATTCTCCGGCCCGACGCAAACCATCTTCTAGAATGCGGTAGCCTTTGAACGTGGCGCTATCAATAACGCGCCGCTCACGCCAAAACATCCCACCATCCTCCATGATCAACATACCCTGCGAAAAGACGAGCTGAAGCTCGAAGACCGCATAATCCGCGGCGTGGGCACAAGCCATGTGGATTGGTAAGCCCTGATGTCCCTCCAGCCAAACAGGCACCGTCGGGTCGTCGGAAAAAAATCATGCACGGGCTTGCCAACCTTGACAATCTTCATGGGGCCGACGAGCAGGAGTAAGAGATCCAACATGTGAGAGCCGTTGTTCAAAATGCCCTTGTTGTAGATCCCGATGACTGATCGCAATGTTCCCCACTGACCGGAGCGAATATCAGACCGGAGTTTTAAAATATCAGGGTCCCAGCGACGCGTGTAATTCACCGCCAGCAGGATATCGGCTTTGACGCATTCAGCAACGATATCTTCGGTCTTTGCCAGGGACGATGTAACGGGTTTCTCGCAAAATATCAGCTTGGGTTTCAAACGCAAAGCGATTTCGAGATCGTGTGCATGACATGTGGTCGGTGAGCAGATGCTGATGACATCGAACCGGCGATCTGAAGTCAATAGCTCGTCGATTGAACGAAACCCTTCTGGCACACTCCATGATGACATGAATTCGCGACGTCGATCAGCATTCGGCTCCACGCAAGCAACGATATCGAAGCGTCCATCACGAACATAGGCGCCCGAATGCGTATAGGGCTGATAATCCGGCGGACGCCCCAGATCAAAACTGCCGGCGATGTTTCCACAACCCACGATCAGGACACGCAG
>JAJXVG010000088.1 GCA_021782315.1 Pseudomonadota bacterium
ATGCCCATCTCGTAGAGCAGGCACATCGGGATGGCCAGGGAGAGTTGCGACACCACGTCAGGCGGCGTGATGACGGCGGCGACCACGAAGGCGCCGACGATGAAGTAGGAACGCCATTCCTTGAGCTTGTCGACCGTCACCACCTTCAGCTTGACCAGCATGACGAGCGCCACCGGCACCTCGAAAGCGATGCCGAAAGCCAGGAACATGGTCATGACGAAAGACAGGTAGGCTTCGATGTCGGGCGCCGGCGTAATGCTCTTCGGGGCAAAGCTGTTGATGAAATGAAACACCTGCCCGAAAACGAAGAAATAGCAGAACGACATGCCGGCCAGGAAGAGCAGCGAACTTGAAATGATCAGGGGAATGCCCAGGCGTTTTTCGTGGGCATACAGGCCGGGCGCGATGAAGGCCCAGACCTGGAAAAGAATGTAGGGCAAGGCGAAGATGAAGGCGACCATGGCCGTCACCTTCAGGGGCACCATGAAGGGCGTGATGACGCCGATGGCGACCATTTTCGTCCCCTCCGGCAAGGCATGGGTCAGCGGCGCTGCAAGGATGTCGTAAATCACGCCCGGCCCCGGATAGAGACAGAGGATGACGAGCATCACCGCGACTGCAATCATGCTGCGCAACAAGCGGTCGCGCAATTCGATCAGGTGGGAGATGAAGGAGTCTTCTTGTACTTCGCTCATGCCGCAGGCTTGCCCGTGTTGGTTTCGGCGACGGGCAGCGTTTCACTCAACTGGGCGGTCGTCGATTGCAATTCAGCGGCCGCCTCCTGGGCCGGGACCTCGATCGCGGCCCTCGCCGTCTCGTATTCCTTGCGCACCGAAGTCTCGAGTTCGCGGGCCGAATCGGCGACCTGGGACTGCAGCTTCTTCAGTTCGTCGAGTTGGACTTCACGGCTGATGTCGGCTTTCACATCATTGACGTAACGTTGGGCGCGGCCGAGCAGATGCCCGAGCGTACGCGCCACCTTGGGCAGGCGCTCGGGACCGATGACGACGAGCGCCACGAGTCCGATCACCATCAATTCGGAAAAGCTGATATCGAACATGGTTTTAAAGCCGGGTCAGGAAACGGAAACCGCCTCCCGATCTCAGGACTTGGTCTTTTCCTTAACTTCGACGTCGATGGTCTGACCGCTCACCTGCTGTGTCGGCTGCGCAGCGTCGGCCGGCTTGTTGTCGGCGTTGGCCTCCCGCATGCCGTCCTTGAACCCCTTGACGGCGCCGCCAAGATCCTGGCCGACGTTACGCAATTTCTTGGTGCCGAAAATAAGCATGACGATGACCAGAACGATCAACCAGTGCCAAATGGAAAAACTGCCCATGATATGTCTCCTAGATACGTTTGAGCATGGGTCCGACCGGGTCCGGGCCGCCCACGATATGCGCGTGCAGATGCGGCACTTCCTGCTGCCCCACACGCCCGGTATTGATGATCACACGGAAACCGTCCGGACTGCCTTGAGTTACCGCAATTTCGTTGGCCTTGGCCAAAATTTTTCCGAGCACCGGCACATCGTCCGCAGACGCCGTCGCCAGGGAGGTGATGTGCTTTTTCGGAATGACCAGCACATGCACCGGACGGGCCGGATTGATGTCCTTGAAAGCGAGGATGTCCTCGTCTTCGAAGACCTTCTGCGCCGGAATCTTTCCGTCGACAATCCTGCAGAAGATGCAATCGCTCACTTCGCCCCCCGTGACGCCTTTTCATCGATACCGGAAATACCTTCGCGCCGACGCATCTCCTGTGAGACATCCTCGATGCTCAAGCCGTAGAAGGCGAGCAGGACGAGTACGTGGTAAATCACATCGGTCGACTCCCAGACGATATTCAGGCGCTTGCCGTCCTTGGCCGCCATGATCAGCTCGGCGCATTCCTCGCCGATCTTCTTCAGGATCGAATCCGGCCCCTCGGAAAACAGCTTGGCGGTGTAGGATTTCTCCGGATCGGCGTTGCGGCGGGAAGCCAGCGTTTCGGAGAGGCGATGCAGGATGTCATGGGTACTCATTTGTAGATTCCTTCGGGTCTTTCGAACATTCTCCGCCCGGCGTGTAAACAGGTGGTCCTGGCAATCAATTCTCCCTGCAGCCAAACCACTTGATACACACTTCGCTTGAGCCGCGATTTTACATCAGAGCTTGTCAGATTATCTTAGACCTTATGCGATCGCGCGATCGGCATTCAGGTGGCGCCTCGACCGATTTGCCGACAGCGGCCCCGCCCTCGAGTTGGGCAAAGGCTCACCGCCTTGTCCGAACACCCACTGTAGCTATAATGGACACTCTCTGACTCCGAAAGGCATGGCAATGAAAGTCATGACGGCGCGCGACGCGAAAAACCACTTCGGCGAATTCCTGGATTCCGCCCGGCGCGAACCCGTGCTTGTCACCAAGAACGACCGCCCCGTCGGCATCATGATCTCGGTCGAGGATGCCGCCGACACGCTCCTGGCGGACTTCTTCGTGGACAAGGAAGCCGGGTACGACGAGTGGCTGTTCGGCAAGGTCCGCCGGACGATGGAAGGCGTCGATTCCGGTGAAACGGTTCTCCGCGAGCACTCGGACGCGATGGCCCTGGTCAAAGGCCGCCTGGAGGCCCGACTCAGCAAATCCAAGTAAGGATGCGCATTCTCTGGACCGACGAGGCGCTGGAAGACCTCGAGGAAATTCTCGCCTACTACTATCTTGAGGCGAGTCCGCGGACCGCCGCGGCTGTCGAAAGGCGAATCATCGGCGACATCGAATCGCTGCCGCCCTACCCGGAGCGGATTCGCGCCAGCGACCGGGTTCCCGGCTCCCGTGAGTTGGTTGTCAAGAAACTCCCGTATATCGTTTTCTTCAAGGCACGGGGGGACGAGATCGTGGTGCTCAATATCGTACACACCAAGCGTAAATTTCCCGGTTCGCCGGCAGCGTAATCATCACCTAGCGTCAGAATCCTTCCGGACCAAGTGACGGTACGGGGACGGCGGGCACAGCAGCTTCCAGATGAGCCGTGTCTATGTCAATCGATAGGCGGCCAATTTCAATCGCGGCCATGGCAGCCATCAGCCATAGATGTCTTTCGGGTCTTTCAGAACCGGATCGACGGGCAGCCAGCGATCCCCGTGCAATTCATTGAAAAAACAACTCTCGCGACCGGTATGACAGGCGATGCCGCCGACCTGTTCGATGCGCAACAGGAGCACGTCGCCGTCGCAATCGGTGCGGATCGACCGGATCTTCTGGAAATGGCCGGATTCCTCGCCTTTGCGCCACAGTCGCTTTCTCGAGCGCGACCAGTATACCGCGTTGCCGGAGCGGACTGTTTCCTGCAGGGACTCGCGGTTCATGTAGGCGAACATGACGACCCGGCCGCTTTCATCCTGGGCGATGGCCGGGATCATGCCGTCGGCGTCCCACTTCACGGCCTGCAGCCAGTCGAGGGAAGGATCGAGATCGCTCACAGCCGGACTTCGATACCGCGCGCGGCCATGTATTCCTTGGCCTGGCGCACGGTGTATTCGCCAAAATGGAAGATGGAGGCGGCCAGCACGGCATCGGCCCGTCCTTCGCTGACGCCGTCGGCCAGGTGCTGCAGGTTGCCGACCCCGCCCGAGGCGATCACCGGGATTTTCACGGCATCGGACACCGCGCGGGTCAGCGCCAGATCGAAACCGTTCTTGGTTCCGTCGCGGTCCATGCTGGTCAGCAGAATTTCCCCGGCGCCCAGCCGATCTATCTTTTTCGCCCATTCGATGGCGTCGAGGCCGGTATCGTTGCGACCGCCGTGGGTAAAGACATGCCATTGACCCGGCGCCACCTGCTTGGCGTCGATGGCGACGACGATGCACTGCGAGCCGACCTTGCTGGCGGCATCGAAAACGAGATCCGGATTGAGCACCGCCGCGGTGTTCATCGACACCTTGTCGGCGCC
Organism: Pseudomonadota bacterium; assembly: GCA_021782315.1. Classification (GTDB taxonomy): domain Bacteria; phylum Pseudomonadota; class Gammaproteobacteria; order Burkholderiales; family Rhodocyclaceae; genus Azonexus. Next base: position 3,928 of record JAJXVG010000088.1, read on the forward strand.
CGCATTGAGCAGGCGACGCACGTCTTCCACCTGGCGTACGCCGCCGCCGACGGTCAGGGGAATGAAAACCTGTTCGGCGCAGGCTTCAATGATGTGCAGGATGATGTCGCGCTGATCGCTGGAGGCGGTGATATCGAGGAAGGTCACTTCGTCGGCGCCCTGCTCGTTGTAACGGCGGGCGATTTCGATCGGGTCGCCGGCATCGCGCAGGCCGACGAAATTGGTCCCCTTGACGACGCGGCCGGCCGTGACGTCAAGACAGGGAATGATGCGCTTGGCGAGCATCAGGCGCCCAACTGATCGGCGAGTTCCTGCGCCGCCTTGAAATCGAGCGAGCCATCATATACCGCGCGGCCGGCAATGGTGCCGACAATGCCTTCGCCTTCGACCGCGCACAGCGCGCGGATATCGTCGAATCCGGTCAGCCCGCCGGAAGCGATGACCGGAATGGTCAGCGCCTGGGCCAGGCGCACCGTCGCCTCGATATTCAGCCCGGACAGCATGCCGTCGCGGCCGATGTCGGTATAGATGATCGACTCGACCCCGTAGTCTTCGTATTTCTTCGCCAGATCGACGACATCGTGCCCGGTCAATTTGGACCAGCCATCGGTCGCCACCTTGCCGTCCTTGGCGTCGAGGCCGACGATGATGTGGCCGGGAAAGGCGACGCAGGCATCGTGCAGGAAACCGGGATTCTTGACGGCGGCGGTGCCGATGATGACGTAGGACAGGCCGCCGTCGATGCAGGCCTCGATGGTATCGAGATCGCGGATGCCGCCGCCCAGCTGGACCGGGATTTCGTCGCCGACTTCGGCCAGGATGGCCTTGATGGCCGCCGCATTTTTCGGCTTGCCGGCAAAGGCGCCGTTGAGGTCGACCAGATGCAGGCGGCGAGCGCCCTGATTCAGCCAGTGGCGGGCCTGTTCGGCCGGGCTATCGGAAAAGACAGTGGCCTGTTCCATCAGGCCCTGCTTGAGGCGGACGCATTGGCCGTCCTTGAGATCAATCGCAGGAATAATCAACATGGGAGTCTGGGAGAGTTTATTCGACAGAAGCGAATCAGGGGTGCCACTCAACGAAATTTTTCAGGAGTTGCAGGCCGTCGCGAGCACTTTTCTCAGGATGGAACTGAACCGCGAAGATATTATCCCGCCCCACCGCACAGGTAAAGGGGACGCCGTATTCGCAGAAGCCTGTCGCCAGCGCCGGATCGGCGGGTTCGACGAAATAGCTGTGCACGAAATAGAAGCGCGAACGGTCGGCAATGCCCCGCCACAGCACGTGCGGCATCTGGACCACCTCGTTCCAGCCCATGTGCGGAACCTTCAGGCGCTCGCCGGTCGGCAGCACCATTTTCTCGTCGGGAAAGCGCCTGACATTGCCGGCGAAGACGCCGAGCGCCGGAACGTCTCCCTCGTCGCTGTGCTCGAACAGCATCTGCTCGCCGACGCAGATACCGAGAAAGGGCTTGCTTCTGGCTGCGGACAGCACGGCGTCGCGCAGGCCGCGGGCATCGAGTTCCCCCATGCAGTCCGGCATGGCCCCCTGACCGGGAAAGACGACGCGATCCGCCGCCGCGACGACGGCTGGATCGGCGGTGACGACGACTCTTTCCTCGCCGGCCACGTGCGCCAGCGCCTTCGAGACCGAGCGCAGGTTGCCCATGCCGTAATCGATGACGACAATGGTCACAGCGTGCCTTTCGTCGAGGGCACCGCCCCCGCCATGCGCGGGTCGGGCGTCACTGCCATGCGCAGGGCGCGGCCGAAGGCCTTGAAGACGGTTTCGGCCTGGTGATGGGCGTTCCTGCCGCGCAGGTTGTCGATGTGCAGCGTCATCCCGGCATGGTTGACCAGGCCGTGGAAGAATTCGCCGAACAGGTCGACGTCGAACTGGCCGATTGCCGCCCGCGCAAAGTCGACGTGCCATTCCAGCCCGGGACGGCCGGACAGGTCGATGACGACGCGCGACAGCGCCTCGTCGAGCGGCACGTAGCTGTGGCCGTATCGGGTCAGCCCCTTCTTGTCGCCCCAGGCCCTGGCCAGGGCCTGACCGAAGGTGATGCCGATGTCCTCGACCGTGTGATGGGCATCGATATGCAGATCGCCCCTGGCTTCGACAGTCAGGTCGATCAGGCCATGACGGGCGATCTGGTCGAGCATGTGGTCGAGAAAGGGGACGCCGGTGGCGAAGCTGCCCTGACCGGATCCATCGAGATTGAGACGCACGGTGATCTGCGTCTCCAGCGTATTGCGTGTGATTTCGGCTTGCCGCATGGTTGAAGGCTGCAAAAGGCTTTTAACGGAGGGCCATGATACCATTTCAGTCTACCTTTACGCCTTTCGTGAATATCCCATGAGTCGCTTCTGGAGCCAGGTCGCCCGCGACCTCACCCCCTATGTGCCGGGCGAGCAGCCCAAGATCGCCAATCTGATCAAGCTCAACACCAACGAAAACCCCTTCCCGCCCTCGCCCAAGGTGCTGGCGGCGATCCGCGCGGAACTCGGCGACGACGCAGCCGGCCTCCGCCTCTACCCCGATCCGAATGCCGACCGGCTCAAGGGCGCCATCGCCCGACGGCATGGCCTGACGCCGCAGCAGGTCTTCGTCGGCAACGGTTCGGACGAAGTGCTGGCCCACGTTTTCATGGCCTTGCTCAAGCATGACGCCCCCATCCTCTTCCCGGATATCACCTACAGTTTTTACCCGGTCTATTGCAGCCTTTACGGCGTCGATTACCGTACCCTGCCGCTGACCGACGATTTCTCCATCGACCCGGACGACTACTGCGGACCGCGCAACGGCGGCATCATCTTCCCCAATCCCAATGCGCCGACCGGCCGCCCGCTGGCGCTCGACGCCATCGAAAAAATCCTCGCCGCCAACCCGGATTCGCTCGTCGTCATCGACGAAGCCTATGTCGACTTCGGCGGCGAGACGGCCATCGGACTGGTCGGGCGCCACGACAACCTGCTGGTCGTGCACACCTTCTCCAAGTCCCGCTCGCTGGCCGGCTTGCGCGTCGGCTTCGCGGTCGGCCAGCCGCCCCTGATCGAGGCGCTGGAACGGGTCAAGAACAGTTTCAATTCCTACCCCCTCGATCGCCTGGCCCTGGCCGGAGCCGCCGCCGCCATGGAAGACGAGGCCTATTTCGAACAGTGCTGCCGGGCCGTGATCGCCACCCGCGACACGCTGGCCAGCCGGCTTGCCGGTCTCGGCTTCGCAGTGATCCCGTCCGCCGCCAACTTCATTTTCGTCCGCCACCCGCAGCACGATGCTGCGGAACTGGCCAAGGCCCTGCGCGAGCGCAACATCATCGTCCGTCACTTCAAGCTGCCGCGCATCGAGCAGTTCCTGCGCATCACCGTCGGTACCGACGACGAGTGCAAAGCCTTGACCGACGCCCTGGAACGGATCACCGGCTGAAAATCATGGATACCATCTGGAAACGCCCCGACGGCAGCATCGTGGCCTGCACCGAGAAGATCAAGGTGCTGCGCGAAAACCTCGAAGAGCTCCGCCAGATGGCGCAGGATGCCTTCGAGGATGCCCTGCTCATGGAGTGCGACGAAACGCAGATCAGGGCTGTTTTCCAGGAGGTCATCGCCGGCCTGGAAAATCCTTACAAACAGGGCTGACAGCCCCCCGCGCTCAGATCGCAGCCTGCCGCTCGAGGCAGCGCAGGCGGACATCGACGGTCAGGGAAATTTCCGTCAGGGCGGCGGCCCGCGCCCTGCCCTCGGCGGTGGCACGATGCAGGTGCGGCGTCATGGCCAGCAGATCGGCAACCGGCCCGGCGCCCGAGAGATCGAGGGCGAAGCGCACGGACTCGCCCGGGCGCTCGACAAACCCCGCCGGCACCGGCCCGGGATCGGTGCGCGCCGGCTTCAGCGTCGGGTAGATGATTTCGCGCAGTTCGCGCAGGTGGTCCGGCCCGCTGTCGGCCAGCAGGAGCAAACCGCCCGGCCTGAGCACGCGGGCGAACTCGGTGAAGACGGGAAAACCGAACAGGCACAGGATGCGGTCGACGCTGGCCGGCAGGATGGGCAGGTTGGCGTTGCTGCCGACCACCCAGGCCGGTCGCTTGTCCTGCTTGGCGGCCGAGAGGACCGCCCACTTGGAAATATCCAGGCCGAGGACGGCGAGATGCCGACCGTCCGGCGTATCGGCCGCCAACTGACGCAGGTAGTAGCCCTCGCCGCAGCCGGCATCGAGGCAGGCGAGCGGCGGGGTGAAAGACGAATCGTCCAGCGCGCGCCGGGCGACGGCCGCCGCGATCGGCCGGTAATGCCCGGCATTGAGAAAACGTCGGCGGGCGGCCACCATCTCCTTGCTGTCGCCGGGATCGAGCGAGCGTTTTTTCTGCACCGGCAGCAGATTGACGTAGCCCTCGCCGGCAATGTCGAAATTGTGCCCGGCCGGGCAGCGCCATGCCGATCCTTCGCGGCACAGCGGATCGCCGTCCAGGGGGCAGGCCAGCCCCGGGAACGGGGCGATGTTTCCCGGCATCAGATCAGGCCGAAAAAGCCGAGGCAGGCGCCGACGCCGATCAGCCACAGCGGATGCATTCTGGTGCGCAGGCTGACCATCAGCGTAGCGCCCACCAGCAACCAGGCTGCCCAGCCCAGGGCGGCCGCCTGGGCGATCAGGGTGGCGCCGGAAAAGATCAGGCCGACCGACAGCGGGGCCACGCCGATGCTGATCGCCTTCTGCCAGCGCTTGCCGGCAAAGCTCTCCCAGCGGTCGATCAGCAGGTAGATGAGGATGCTCATCGGCAGGCACATGGCCAGCGTCGTGGCCAGCGCCCCGGGCAATCCGCCGACTTCCCAGCCGATCAGCGTGACGACCAGGACATTCGGCCCCGGCGCCGCCTGGGCGATCGCATAGAGATGGGTAAAGGTGGCGTCGTTCAGCCAATGGTGGTTGTCGACGACGACGCGATGCATTTCCGGGAGTAGCGCGGTGGCGCCGCCGAAGGCCACCGCCGACAACAGGGTGAATTCCAGGAATAGCTGGACGACGATCATTTCCGGCCCAGCCGCCAGTAGGCCAGGCCGCCGGACAGGGCCAGCCCGGCCAGCATGACGGCGGGCATCGACCAGCGCAGGCCGGCGATGGCCGCCACCGTCAGGACGGCAAAGGGCAGGACGATGAACTTGTCGCGGAGCGCCGCTCCCATCCGCCAGGCCATACTGAAAAGCAGGCCGCAGCCGACCGCGGCGATGCCGTGCAACATGGACTGGATCTGCGGCAGATTGCCGAAACGATCGTAGAGCAAGGCGAGCAGCATGACAACGGCAAATGGTCCGGCCAGCAGGCCGAGCGGGGCGACGATGGCTCCGGGCAAGCCGCAATGGCGCTTGCCGACGACGACGGCGAGGTTGACGACATTCGGCCCGGGCAGGAACTGGCAGAGGCCGAGCTGGGCATTGAATTGTTCGGCACTCATCCACCGCCGCTCCTCGACCAGCATGCGTCGCGCAAAGGGCAGTACGCCGCCGAAGCCGGAAAGACCGACCACCGAAAATCCCCAGAACAGCGCCCGGATATCCGGGCCGTCTTGCGTTTCGGCCGTTTCCACGACAGCGCGGAATCAGCGGTCGAGACGGTATTCGGCCGACTTGGCGTGGGCCGGCAGACCTTCGCCCTGCGCCAGGGTCGAGGCGATCCGGCCCAGCGTCTGGGCGCCGGTCCTCGACACCTTGATCAGGCTGGTCCGCTTCTGGAAGTCGTAAACGCCGAGCGGCGAGGAGAAGCGCGCACTGCCCGAAGTCGGCAGCACGTGGTTGGGTCCCGCACAGTAATCGCCAAGCGCCTCGGAGGTGTAGTGGCCGATGAAGATGGCGCCGGCATGGTGAATCCTGCCGACCCAGGGATCGGGGTCGGCGAGCGCCAGTTCGAGGTGCTCCGGGGCGACGCGATTGGCGATGGCGCAAGCCTCCTCGAGGTCGCGGACGAGGATCAGGGCGCCGCGATTGCTCAGCGAGGTTTCGATCACCGCACGCCGCGGCATGGTCGGCAGCAGTTTGGCTATGCTGGCCTGGACCCGGTCGATGAAGGCGGCGTCGGTGCAGATCAGGATGGATTGCGCCAGTTCGTCGTGTTCGGCCTGGGAAAAGAGATCCATCGCCACCCAGTCGGGATTGCCGCTGCCGTCGGCCAGCACCAGGATTTCCGAGGGACCGGCCACCATGTCGATGCCGACGATACCGAATACCCGGCGCTTGGCGCAGGCGACATAGGCATTGCCCGGACCGACGATCTTGTCGACCTGCGGCACGGTCTGGGTACCGTAGGCCAGCGCCCCGACCGCCTGCGCGCCGCCGATGGTGAACACCCGGTCGACGCCGGCCAGGCAGGCCGCCGCCAGGACCAGCTGGTTGCGCTCGCCGCCCGGGGTCGGGACGACCATGATCAGTTCCTTGACGCCGGCGACCTTGGCCGGAATCGCGTTCATCAGCACCGAAGACGGATAGGCCGCCTTGCCGCCCGGCACGTAAAGGCCGACGCGGTCGAGCGGCGTGATCATCTGGCCGAGCATGGTGCCGCGCATTTCATCCGATTCCTCGGTGTAGGACCAGCCCTCCAGGCGCTGTTTCTCGTGATAGGCGCGAACGCGTTGGGCGGCCGCTTCCAGTGCCTGGCGCTGGTCGCCGGGCAGGTCGTCGAGGGCCTGCCTTAGCTCGGCCGTCGACAATTCCAGTTCGGCCATGCCGGCCACCGCCAGTCGGTCGAAGCGCTTGCTGTAGTCGACGACCGCGGCATCGCCGCGCGCCTTGACATCGGCGAGTATGCCGACGACGGTCCGCTCGATCTCATCGTCCTGCGCCGCCTCGAAAGCGAGCAGGGCATCCATTTTTGCCTTGAAATCGGCGTCGACCGTGGCCAGACGTTGAATGGCGACCATTTACTTCTCCACCGCCCGGGCAAAGGCGTCGATAATCGGTTGCAGGGTTTCCCGCTTGATTTTCAGCGAGGCCTGGTTGACCACCAGCCGCGAGGAAATCGCCATGATGTCCTCGACCGCCACCAGCCGGTTGGCCTTCAGGGTACCGCCGGTGGACACCAGGTCGACGATGGCGTCGGCCAGCCCGGCCAGCGGCGCCAGTTCCATCGAGCCGTAGAGCTTGATCAGGTCGATGTGGACGCCCTTGGCGGCAAAATGTTCCCGCGCCGTCTTGGTGTACTTGCTCGCCACCTTCAGGCGATTGCCCTGGCGAACGGCATTTTGATAATCGAAGCCTTCTGGCACCGCGACCATCATCCGGCACTTGGCGATCTTCAGGTCCAGGGGCGAATAGAGGCCCTCACCACCGTGCTCGATGAGCACGTCCTTGCCGGCCACGCCGAGATCGGCGGCGCCGTACTGGACATAGGTCGGGACGTCGGTGGCGCGGACGATGACGACGCGCACGGCCGGATTGTTCGTCTCGATGATCAGCTTGCGGGATGTTTCGGGATTCTCGGTCGGCACGATGCCTGCGGCGGCAAGCAGGGGCAGGGTTTCGTCGAAGATGCGGCCCTTGGAGAGCGCGATGGTGATGCCGGTCACTGGAATTCTCGTGGCAAAAGAATGATTTTAACGCAAAGCCGCGAATCGGCTGGGCAGAAAAGCAAAAAGCCCGGCAAGCCGGGCTTTTTCGAGTCAGGCGACGCCGCTTGCTTATTCAGCCGGGCGGATGTTTGCAGCCTGCTTGCCCTTCGGGCCATTGACGACGTCGAACGTCACCTTCTGGTTTTCGGCCAGGGTCTTGAAACCGTTGCCTTGAATTGCGGAGAAGTGGGCGAAGAGGTCTTCACCACCTTCGGACGGGGAGATGAAACCAAAACCCTTGGAGTCGTTGAACCACTTAACGGTACCGTTTGCCATTTGATAGCTTCCTAAAAAAAATACGGGCTTGCGCCACAAAAATACGAGAACCAAGACCGAGGAGCTGACAAACCGTGGTACGGCGCAGGAACAAAACACTGCCTGGAAATCCCGAGGCTCGGAGTATGGGGCAGGTTAACGAATACGCCAAGCATTTTTTTCACTTTTCCGGAGACGACCCGGAAAAAGCGCCAACGGGGATGCCCGGCGACCGCGACTCAATGCACCCGTCTGACCGAGGCGCCCAGTTTGGCGAGCTTTTCTTCGATCCGCTCGTAACCGCGGTCGAGGTGATAGATGCGATCGATCACCGTCTCGCCCTGCGCCACCAGACCGGCGATGACCAGCGATGCCGAGGCCCGCAGATCGGTGGCCATCACCGTCGCGCCTTCCAGATGCCCGACCCCGCGCACGATGGCGTTGTTGCCTTCGATCTGGATATTGGCGCCGAGGCGCATCAGCTCATTGACGTGCATGAAGCGGTTTTCGAAAATCGTTTCACGTATCGTCGCCACGCCGTCGGCGATGCAGTTGATGGCCATGAACTGGGCCTGCATGTCGGTCGGGAATGCCGGGTAGGGGGCCGTCCGCAGACTGACCGCCTGCAGACGCGGCGGCGCGATGATACGCATGGCATCGCGCTCGACGGTGATGTCGCAACCGGCATCCATCAGCTTGTCGACCACCGCGTCGAGGTAGGCGGCGGAGGTTTTCAGGAGGCGGACGTCGCCCCCTGTGGCGGCCGCCGCGCACAGGTAGGTGCCGGTTTCGATACGGTCGGGCATGATCGCATGGGTCGCCCCGTGCAGTTTGTCGACGCCCTGGATGCGGATGACATCGGTGCCGGCGCCGGAAATACGGGCCCCCATGCTGACCAGGCAATTGGCCAGGTCGACCACCTCGGGCTCGCGGGCGGCATTTTCGATGATCGTTTCGCCGTCGGCCAGGCAGGCGGCCATCATCAGGTTTTCGGTGCCGGTCACGGTGACCATGTCGGTACAGATACGGGCCCCCTTGAGGCGGGTCGCCCTGGCATGGACGTAGCCCTGCTCGACCTTGACCTCGGCACCCATCGCCTGCAGGCCCTTGATATGCTGGTCGACCGGACGGGCGCCGATGGCGCAGCCGCCGGGTAGCGAGACGCGCGCTTCGCCGCCGCGGGCGACCAGGGGCCCGAGCA
>JAJXVG010000003.1:0-16256 GCA_021782315.1 Pseudomonadota bacterium
CGGTGACCAAGTCCAAGTTCGACAACCTCTACGGTTGCCGCGAATCGCTGGTCGACGGCATCAAGCGCGCCACCGACGTGATGATCGCCGGCAAGGTCGCCGTCATTGCCGGTTACGGCGACGTCGGCAAGGGTTCCGCCCAGGCCATGCGCGCCTTGTCGGCCCAGGTCTGGGTCACCGAGATCGACCCGATCTGCGCCCTGCAGGCCGCCATGGAAGGCTATCGCGTCGTCACCATGGAATACGCCGCCGACAAGGGCGACATCTTCGTCACCACCACCGGCAACTTCCACGTCATCACCCACGACCACATGGCCGCCATGAAGGATCAGGCCATCGTCTGCAACATCGGCCATTTCGACAACGAGATCGATGTCGCCTCGATCGAAAAATACCGCTGGGAAGAGATCAAGCCGCAGGTGGACCACGTCATCTTCCCGGACGGCAAGCGCATCATCCTGCTCGCCAAGGGCCGCCTGGTCAATCTCGGCTGCGGCACCGGCCACCCGTCCTACGTCATGTCGTCGTCCTTCGCCAACCAGACCATCGCCCAGATCGAACTGTGGAGCGAAGCGCAGAAGGGATCGAACAAGTATCCGGTCGGCGTCTATACCCTGCCCAAGCACCTCGACGAAAAGGTCGCCCGTCTGCAACTGAAGAAACTCAACGCCGTTCTTTCCGAACTGACCGACGAGCAGGCCGCCTATATCAGCGTGCCGAAGGAAGGCCCGTACAAGGCCGACCACTACCGCTACTAAGCCATGCGCCTGCTCGCCATCTGGATCATCAACGGGCTCGCCCTGCTGGCGCTGCCCTACATCGTGCCGTCGATCCGGGTGGCGAGTTTCGGCACGGCCCTGTGGCTCGCCCTGGTCCTCGGGTTGATCAACACGGTGCTGCGCCCCGTGCTGATCCTGCTCACCCTGCCGGTTACCCTGCTCACGCTCGGCCTGTTCATTTTCGTGATCAATGCCCTGCTCTTTCAGCTCGCCAGCCATCTGGTCGGCGGCTTCAGCGTCGGCGGGTTCGGGCCGGCCCTGCTCGGTTCCATCGCCTACAGCGTGATTTCCTGGGCACTCAGTGCGATTTTCGGACAAGGAAGGCGCTGAATGCCGCGGGCCGATCAACTGCTGGTCGAATCCGGCCTGGCCACATCGAGAACCGCGGCGCAGCGCCTGATTGCCGCGGGTCGCGTCAGCTGGAGCGGGGGCCTCGTCGGCAAACCGGCCCTGGATCTGCCGCCCGCCACCCCCTTGACCGTGGCAGCCGACCCTGACGATCGTTATGTCTCGCGCGGCGGCCTGAAACTGGCCGGCGCCCTCGTCGCAACGGGCATCGACGTCAGGGAGAGGGTTTGCCTCGATGTCGGCCAGTCCACCGGCGGCTTTACCGACTGCCTGCTGCAGGCCGGCGCCTGGCGAGTCGTCGGCGTCGACGTCGGACACGGGCAGTTGCACCGCCGGCTGGCCGGCGATCCGCGCATCGCCGCCATCGAGGGGATCAATTGCCGCGCCCTGACCGGAGACGATCTCGGTGCGGCCTTGCCCCCCCCCGGTTTCGACCTCATCGTCGGCGACGTCTCCTTTATCTCGCTGACCCTGATCCTGCCCCGACTTCCGTCCCTGCTGACGCGGGGCGGCGACATGCTGCTCCTGGTCAAGCCGCAGTTTGAAGTCGGTCCGGGCAAGGTCGGCAAAAACGGCATCGTCCGCGACCCCGCGCTCTATCGCGAAGTCGAAGACAGCTTGCGCAACTGCGCGGCCAAACTCGGCCTCGAAATCCGGGCCTGGCTGGACAGCCCGATTACCGGCGGTGACGGCAACCGCGAATTTTTCATCTGGTTGAAGACATGAATACTGAAATCTCCATCGAATTTTTCCCGCCGCAAACGCCGGAAGGCGTCGAAAAACTGCGTACGGTCCGCGCCGAACTGGCGAAGCTGGAACCCGAGTTCTTCTCGGTGACCTACGGCGCCGGCGGTTCGACCCGCGAGCGCACCTTCTCGATCGTCAAGGAAATCGCCGCCGAGGGCTTCGACGCCGCCCCGCACCTTTCCTGCATCGGCTCCAGCCGCGACAGCATTCGCGAAATCCTCGGCGAATACCGGGCGGCCGGCATCAGGCGCACCGTCGCCCTGCGCGGCGACCTGCCCTCCGGCATGGCCGTCGCCGGCGAATTCCGCTACGCCAACGAACTGGTCGAATTCATCCGGGCCGAAACCGGCGACTGGTTCAGCATCGAAGTCGCCGCCTACCCGGAATGGCATCCGCAGGCCCGCAGCCCGCAGGACGACATGGACGCCTTCGTCCGCAAGGTGAAGGCCGGTGCCAATTCGGCCATCACCCAGTATTTCTACAATGCCGACGCCTACTTTCATTTCGTCGACGAAGCCCGGGCGCGGGGCGTGGACATCCCGATCGTTCCCGGCATCATGCCGATCTCCGGCTTCACCAAGCTGGCCCGCTTTTCGGATGCCTGCGGCGCCGAGATACCCCGCTGGATGCGCAAGAAATTCGAGAGCTTCGGCGACGATGCCGAGGCCATTCGCGCTTTCGGTCTCGATGCCGTCAGCGAGCTTTGCCAACGCCTCATCCGGGGCGGCGCCCCCGGACTGCATTTCTATTGCATGAACCAGTCAGGATTGACGACCGAACTCTGTCGAAGGCTAGGCTGAGAGAAATTTCAACCGGCTGCCCGGCGCCATCGAACGGACTTTCGCAAGGGAGTCCGATTTTTATTGAGCGGACACGGACAGCGCGGGCGACAGGCATCGCTCGATGAAGGCGCGGCCATGAACACCCTCGCTGCTCCCGCCGGCCTTCCGTGCCCGCGAGCCATCATCTTCCCAAACACAGCAGGGCATAAGCTTTCCTTAATACTACTTAAGTAATATATTCGGTAAATATCCGCGTTTTGCGAACAAGGAGAGGGCCATGTCAGCATCCGGCAAACAACCGACAAGGAATATGGCCGAAGCGGCCTGTCAAACCATGAGGGATCTGCTTGAACAACCGGATGTCGTCATCAGCGACCGGCACGCCGAGTCGCTCCGTCAATTCTCGGCACTTGCCGATCACGACGCCCATTACAGACAATACGGTGAAATTGCCCGCTCTGTGGCCAATTTGTTGCAGGACAAAAGCGGCCAATTTATCGACCAAGGCACCTTCATTCAGATTTTGGCCGTAGCGCCCGCATTTATCGATGCCTTGAGCGCCTTTGAAGATCGCTTCGAAATCCAGTTCAACAACACGCTGGTCCATCCCGTGCCGCCATCGAGTGATCGCCTTAGCGACACCTGCCTGGTATTGACGGACAATGACGCGTTCTTTCAATTGTTTAGCGCCAACCTCCGGGCAAACGGATTTGTTGCCAGCCGTATCGAATCGCTGGCATCGCTGCTTGAGATCGGTTTGCAAACACAACCGGCGGCGATCATCGGCGACCTGAAACTGATGGCCGACAGACCTGCTGCCACGGACCTGCTGACAAGACTCCAACATGCTTCCGATTTGCCGCCTCATCTGATCGTGCTTGGCGATCCCAGGGATTTTTCAGCCCGGCTTTTTGCGGTTCGTTTGGGCGCGACACGTTTTTTCCCCAATCCACCCGATATCCATCGCATGGTTGCGGTCCTCAAAGGCGTAACAGCCAAAACACCTATAAAGCCCTACCGGGTTTTCATGGTTGACGATGACCGAACCATGGCCCCCATCTACGCCAAAGCGCTTACCAAAGCCGGTATGATCACGACGCTCAGCAACGATCCGATCAATGCCATGCAGGCGATTGCCGATTTTTCTCCGGACCTCATCATTACCGACCTGCTGATGAGTTCTTGTAACGGCCTGGAATTCATTTCGGTCATTCGTCAAGATGACTCGTTGCTAGATACGCCCATACTGCTTCTGACAAGCGACATGGATCAGAAAAGACATATCGAGGCGCTGAGTCTCGGGGCGGAAGCCTGCATGAGCAAACCCGTATCCTTGCCCTTGTTCATAGCAAGCGTGAGTGCCCAGGCCAAAAAATCGCGCAGATTGAAAAGATCGAGGCGAGACCTTCATGATTTCTTCGCACGAATGCGCAATGGAGAGATCGCAAACGACAGGAAACCATTGGCGGATGAACTCCGACTGGTCCAGGACGAACTCATCGCGCCCGAGATGATTCCGCCCAGCGACTATATCGTTCGCGAACACGATACTGATGCAGTCGCCTCTTCCGGTCAGGCATAGGCACCGCCTGACTGTAGAAAACGGGCATCGCCGCCCGCCAAGAGGCATATTGGAGAGAATGCGCTGGATAGGCAGTGTTCGGACAGGCAAAATATATTTGCCAAATACAGCAACTTACTTATCCGAAAGTTGTCTTTCGACACCGAGACAGTTCCGCACTTCGCGCCCTTGCTCGAGGCGATGCGGTCAGGCCGATGCTCGTTGCAATTTCGAATTTAGTGCTGCCACTATCGCCTGGATCGAATCGTCTATCCACGAATGTTAAACTTTCGGGGCCGGCCTGAGATGAGCGCTATTGTCTCGTCATTTCGCCGGATCCGACGATCTTCGATGGCAGGCGAGCGGGGATGAGGTTTCAGTCAGCCGGATTACCCTAGGTTTTTCCCGTCTTGATGGGCGCCCCCATGTCGATTTTTCCCCAACGGCAAATCGTTGCGGCATAGGCTTTGGGCGACCAATCGAGATTGCATCATCACTTTCCTGGAGACTTGCGATGCTTCGATCGCTCAGCGTAAAAAAACAACTATTGAGCGTAGCGACCGTGGTGCTCCTGTTTTTTGCCGGCCTGGTCGTCATCATCTGGCAATCCACACAAACGATAAGCAATGCGGCAAACGGCATGGCGCAAGGCAAGGACGTGGTTGCCGACATTCTCCCGCCACCGCTCTATGTCCTTGAAGCCCAACTCACCGCGATCGAGTTGCTGAACGCCTCTCCCGAGGAAAGTGCGGCCCTGTTCAATTCTTTGGCTGCCCTCAAGGCCGGCTACGACAGTCGCAACGCTTACTGGTCGAAACAGGCGCTCGATCCGGTCATCAAAAACGCCCTGTTGAATACCCAGAAGGAATCGGCAGACGCCTACTGGAAGCTCCTGCTGGGCGACTTTGCCACTGCCGCCAGACAGCGGGATACGAAAAACCTGGAGCGATTGCTTCCCCGTCTCTGGAAACTCTATGGCGCACACCGCCAGGCGGTCGATGCGACGGTCAAACTTGCCTCGTCGTTTGCCGATCGAACAACCAAGGAGCTTCAAGAAACGGCTGGCCATGCCCGCCTGTATTCCTCGCTGCTCACCATAGTCGGCGCACTGTTGGCCGGCCTGCTGATGCTGTTCAGTACGCGGTCCATTCTCAACCGCCTGGGCGGCGAGCCGCTCACCATGCAAAAAGCGGCCGGTCAAATTGCATCCGGAGACCTGAGAGCAGGCTTTTCCCCCGAGTATGGCGGCGACGACAGTCTTGCCGCTTCCATCGTCCAGATGAGGGATAAACTGCGCGACACCATCGAGATGCTGGTGGAGGAGCGCGGACGCCTCAGCACCCTGATCAATGCACTTCCGGACCTGGTCTGGCTAAAAACGCAGGATGGCGTGTTTGTCAGCTGCAATCGCAGGTTTGGGCGACTTCTCGACGCCCCCGAGGCGGAGATCATCGGGCGGACGGACTACGACTTCTTTCCGGCGGAAGTGGCCGACGCCTTCCGTCAACACGACCACAAGGCAATTGCTGCGGGGGAACCCTGCAGAAATGTGGAAACAGTCACCTACAGGGACGATGGGCACCAAGAGCTTCTGGAGACCATCAAGACGCCGATGCATGATGCTTACGGCAACCTGATCGGCGTACTTGGCATTGCCCGCGACATTACGAAGACGCAGCTCCTGATGGAGGACCTGAAAGAAGCGCGACAGGAAGCCCAGCGCTCCAGTGATGCAAAAAGCACCTTCCTGGCCAATATGTCGCACGAAATTCGCACGCCGATGAATGCCATCATCGGCATGGCCGACTTGGCGCTGGCCACGAATCTCGCGCCGAAACAGCACAATTACATCAGCAAGATCAAGGCGGCCTCGGAAAACCTGCTGAACATCATCAACGACATTCTCGACTTTTCCAAGATTGAGGCCGGCAAGCTGACCATGGAGAAGGTCCCTTTCGAACTCGAAACCGTTTTCGATCAGCTTTCCGGTATCGTGGCTCTGCGCGCCGAAGAGCAGGGTATCGAACTCAATTACGACGTCAACGACGACGCCCTGCTCCTCGAAGGCGATCCCCTGCGCCTTGGGCAGGTGCTCACCAATCTGGTCACCAATGCCTTGAAATTCTCGACTGACGGCTCGGTGCTGGTCAAGGCGGAACTCGTGGCGAAAGACGAAGGCGAGGTCGAACTCCACTGCTCGGTCGCCGACCAAGGCATCGGCATGAACCCGGCCCAGGCTGCCAATCTCTTTCAACCCTTTACCCAGGCCGATTCGTCAACCACGCGGAAATACGGCGGCACGGGCCTCGGTTTGTCGATCAGTCGCCAACTGGTCGAGTTGATGAACGGCCGAATCTGGGTCGAAAGCACCCTTGGCGAGGGCAGCACCTTCCATTTCACCGCCCGTTTCAGAAGCCTTGGGCGGGATCGCCGTCACGGCATTGCCGAATTCGGCGCACGCCTGGCGGAGCAGGCGCTGCGTCCTGTTCTTATTGTCGATGACAACCCGGTCGCCCGGTCGATCCTCGCCAAACTCATCGGACAATTGGGTCTTCGCGTCGACATTGCCGAAAATGGTGAAGCGGCATTGGCCCGGATCGAATCGGACGCCCCCCCGGACTATCTTCTCTGTCTGGTGGACTGGCGGATGTCGGGCATGGACGGGCTCGAATTCATTCGACGAACGAAGGCGGCCTATGCCCGGCATCGGCTGACGGCACCGACGATGATTCTGGCCACCGCCTATAGCCACCACGAAGAACTTCACGGCGTCGAAGGCGAGATCGACGGTCTCTTGGCGAAACCTGTTTGCGCCCGCCATCTTTACGTCGAAATGGCCAACAGTCTCGGTTTGTCGGACAACGACACGCCGCCTGTCGAGCGCAGCTGCGAGCAGTCCGTCGACTGGTCCCGATTCCAAGGGCTGGATGTGCTGATCGTGGAAGATGTCGAGGTCAATCAAGAGGTCATCGGCGAATTGCTCACCAATGCCGGCCTTAGCGCCCGCTTTGCGAACGACGGGCAGGAGGCACTGGCAGCCATCGCCCGGCAGCGCCCCGATGTCGTGCTGATGGATGTGCAGATGCCGGTCATGGACGGCTACACAGCCACCCGTCACTTACGCGCCGACCCGTCCCTTGCGGATCTGCCGATTATCGCCCTGAGCGCCAACGCACTATTGGATGAGCAAGAGAAATGCGTCGCCGCAGGCATGAACGCCCATGTCGCCAAACCCATTCGCATGGAAACCCTCTACGTGAAGTTCATGAGCTGCCTGGCCGGATGGCAGCCGCCAAAACAAGTGGCGATCGCGCCCCGGGTCTTCGCCGACGAACCGCCGCCCGAAAACTATCCGCCCCTGCCCGGCATCGATGTGGCCGTCGGTTTGAGCCATCTGAAGAAATTTTCGCTATTCGTGCGCGTTCTGGAAAAATTCCGCGACGCGAATGGAAAAACTTTCGAGCCGGATTTCAATAAGGCACGCCAAAATGCCGATTGGGAAACGCAGATTCGCCTGGCCCATTCGATGAAGGGCATGGCGCGCACACTTGGTGCCTACGACCTCGGCGAAGCCGCCGCATGCCTGGAGGAAGCGGCGGGCAAGAAGGATCACCTGCTCTGCGGCGAAGCGCTGGAGAGGACCGTACACCACCTGAATATAGTCATTGTCGGCCTGGCCACACTGAATACCCAGGCTTGAGCGCCGATCAAGACGATTTTGACCTGGCGGCGAGAGCAATCCGGTTTCGTGCCGAAGCTATTTTTACAAGCTTGGCCGTAACCCAAAAGGTGCTTCCCCGGCCCTCGACGCTTTCGCATCCGGCGTCCCCCCCCATCAGCCAGGCCAGTTTCTTGACGATTGCCAGTCCAACACCGGTGCCGCCATATTTCCTGGTATGCGAGTTGTCCACCTGCTCGAAATATTCGAACATTCGGGCAAGCTGCTCCGGCGCGATGCCGATCCCTTCGTCCCGAACCTCGATGCGTACCGTGATGCTCCCGGCGTCTTCGTTGACAGCCCGGAGACGAACGCTGACCGTGCCCTTGTCCGAATAGGTAATCGCGTTGCTGCACAGGCAGCACAATATCGTCGTCAGGTGCTTGGCATCGCCCAGCAAAGGCGAGGAAAAAGCCTCGACATCCTTCTCCAGGCGCAGTCCCTTATCGGCCGCCGCCCCTGCCGACATCGCGACGACCTCGCTTACGATCCGCTCCATATCAACAGGCTGCAGATTGACGACAGTTGCCGCGGATTCGATATCGACCAGGGTCAATATGCCGCCAATCACCGTATCGAGTCGCTTGACGGCTGTTTCCAGCATGGCAATCCGCTGCATCTGCTTTTCCGAAAGTGAGTCGCGCCGAAAGAGGCTGGCCACACCGGAAATTTGATGGAGAGGCGTGCGCATTTCGTGCGACATATTCCCCAGAAACAGGGTCTTTGCCCGATTTGCAGCCTCGGCCGACACTTTGGCCGCGTTCAGTTCCGCGGTTCTTTCGTGGATACGCTGTTCAAGCAAGGCATTGGCTTCCGACAAGGCCTGTTGCGCGCGCTTTACGGCGGAAATATCCGTCACATGCGCGACAAAGCCGACAACCTTGCCATCGACCAAGTGCGGACGGTATTGGGCCAGGGCATGGCGGACCGACTGACCGTCCCGGCAGGGAATCTCCCGTTCAAATTCCTGGGGGATTCCTCGCAGAACCCCCTCGATATAAGGCAGGTTGAGAACAAAGCGTTCCTCGCCGATGACCGTCCGGAGATGTTTTCCGGTTATTTCGGCGGGCGTCAAACCGAACCAGTCCGCATAGGCGGCGTTGGCGAATTGGTTGCACAGATCGCTGTCCCAGTATCCGATCATCGAAGTCACGGAATCGGCAATGAACTGTACTGTACTGATTTTCGTATCCATCTCGATGGCGCGACTTTTAGGTGATGTCCATTAGCTGGCGAAACTATACGCGCTGATTGAGAAAAACCCCCATCCCGCTTCGGTGACCGGCCCCCTGGGGGTCAGGAGCCGGGGTGGCGGCGGGCAAAACGGCTTCGGAGCGGCCGCTAAGGCGAGACTCCGGGTTCATTATCCCTGGGGGCCGTGCTTCACTTCCAGCCAGGTCAGCAACTTGGTGAACAGATCGTTCGGATCGACCGGCTTGGAAATGAAATCGTTCATGCCAGCCTCAAAGCATTGTCTCTGATCATCGGAAAAGGCATTGGCAGTCATAGCGACGATCGGCACCTTTACGTAGGACGGGATCTGGCGGATGCAGCGTGTTGCTTCAAGGCCGTCCATGTTCGGCATCAGCACGTCCATCAGTATCAGGTCGTAGAGATTCTTTTGCACCATGTCCACTGCCTGAACGCCATCTTGTGCCAGATCGGCGCGAAAGCCGAGCACCTCGCGCACCAGTTCCAGGCTCACTTCCTGGTTTACCCAATCGTCCTCGACAATCAGGATGCGCGAGAGGGCATGGCGGGAACGCAATTCCTCTTCGGTAGCCAGCGCCGACTGCAGATGATCGTGCTCGAGATTGGCCGGCGAAGCACTCGCTTTTTGAAAATGTAGCGAAAAGCTGAAGGTACTGCCCACCCCGAAGGTGCTGTCGACCCTGATATTGCCCCCCATCAGACGGATCAGGCGCTGGCAAATCGTCAGCCCCAGTCCGGTTCCGCCATGTACTCGCGTGGTCGAGCCATCGGCCTGCTCGAAGGGTTCGAAAATTCTTGTCTGAACTTCCGGTGCAATGCCGATTCCGGTGTCGCAAACGGAGAAGCCAACGGTAAGCTCCGAGTCCATTTCATGTTCGATATCTATATTCAGGGTGACGCTGCCGTGCGCAGTAAATTTTATCGCGTTGCCGAGCAGGTTGAGCAGTATCTGTTGCAGGCGCAATGCATCACCGAGCAGTTCGAGCATTCGCAAGCGGGGCGCCAGTACGAAGCTGACCCGAATTTGCTTGGACAGGGCCTTGTCCCCGGTAAGGCTGTCAAGGTTGTCGAGCAGTTTGTCGAAGGTGAAAGCGGATTTTTCCAGGGTCAATTGCTCCGCATCTATCTTGGATAGATCCAGGATGTTGTTGAGCAGACGCAGCAGGTGATTGGCGGAATTCGTCACCTTCGCCAGCTTGTCGACCTGGGTCGGATCGGCATTGTTCCTGGCCAGCAAATGGGTCAGACCGATAATCGCATTCATCGGCGTCCGCAATTCATGGCTCATGTTCGCAAGGAAGGTACTCTTTGCGCGGTTGGCCGCTTCGGCTGTTTCCTTGGCTATGGAAAGGGCAAGCGTCCGCTCCTCGACGCGGGCTTCCAGCAGGTCGCGTTGCGCTTCGAGCTCCTTGCGCAACTGCTCGCGCTCCAGCAGGTTATGGATGCGCTGGCGGGCGATGCCGACATTGATCGGCTTGCTCAGATAATCGGCGGCCCCCAGGGCAAGTCCGGCACTCTCCGCTTCGGGGTCGGCCATGCCGGTGACGAAGATGACCGGAATGCCCGCCAGGCGAGGGTCGGCCTTCAATCGCCGGCAGGTTTCGTTGCCATCCATGTTCGGCATCATGACATCGAGCAGGATGAGATCGGGCAGGGACTCGGCGGCCAGCTTCAAGCCCATGGCACCTGAGGTGGCGATCTGCAGCTCGTATTCCGATGACAATGCCCTGCCGAGGGTCAGCAGATTGGACGGCGTGTCATCGATGGCGAGAATCCGTGGGCGCGGTCGGTTCATGTCCTTGCAATCTTCCAGTTCTGGGCAGTGGCGATGCGCCGCAATTGCTCCGCCGCCTGAGCGAAGCTGAATTCCTCCGCCAAACGGCGGACCTCGGCAATCCCGTCGGTCGTGACAGTTCCCGCTACGGCCGCTTCCAGGAGCGCGAGGCGATCGATGGCGTCGAATTTATTTTGAGCCAGCAGGGGGAGTATCTCACCGACCAGCGCCCCAATGCGCGGCATATCGATTGGTTTTTGGGGCTGGATGGCGCTCGGGGCCTCGGCGGCGACCGGCAGGTCCTTTAGCCAGCGGCCGAGTACCTTGACCAGTGCGTCGGTGACCAGCGGCTTGGCGAGAAAATCGTCCATTCCGCTACTCAGGCATTGTTTGCGAGCATTTTCGAAGGCATTGGCGGTAAGGGCGACAATCGGTCGGCGTGGCCATCCCTTGGTCGCCTCGTACTGGCGGATTTTCTCGGTGGCCGCATAGCCATCCATGATCGGCATCTGCAGGTCCATCAGGATGAGGTCGGCGGCATCGCCGCCCATGACGGCATCCACCGCCTGCTGCCCGTCGCTGACCAGGGTCGCGCTCAAACCCAGGTTATGGAGCAGTTCGACCGTCACTTTCTGATTGGTAGGATTGTCCTCGACGACCAGCACCCGGCCGGCAAGCCGGTCCGGCGCATTGGCCTTGACCGTGCGATCAGCCTGACGACTATCGATACCGCTGCCGACAGGTTCGACCTGGATACGGAACCAGAACCTGGAGCCACGATCCGGCGTGCTATCGACACCAGTATCGCCGCCCAGCATTTTTGCCAGGTTGTGAACAATCGAAAGCCCGAGGCCCGTGCCGCCGAATTGCCTGGTCGTCGAACTGTCGGCTTGAGAAAAGGGTTGGAAGAGCAAGGATTGCTGCTCTTCTTCGATACCGATGCCGGTGTCGATCACGGCGAATTCGAGCATGACCCTCGATGCGTCCTTTTTGATTTCCCGGGCTTCGATGCAGACTCGACCCTGTGCCGTGAACTTGATGGCATTGCCGACCAGATTGCCGATCATCTGTCGCAGGCGGATGGCATCGGAACGATAGCGCAGCTGGGCCGGCCCATGCCATATGTATTCGAACTGCAGCCCCTTGTTCTTGGCGATGCCTGCGAACAGCAGGTAGGTCTCGCGCATCAATTGCTCGGGCGAGAATACGCTGATTTCCGTTTGGAACTTGCCAGCCTCGATCTTCGACAGGTCGAGAATATCGTTGAGCAAAGTCATCAAGGTCTGACCGGAGGTCAGTATGGTTCGCGTGTAATCCTGCCGCTCGCCCTCCGCCAGATTCGGCGTCAGGAGCAACTGGGCCATGCCGAGGATGCCGTTCATCGGCGTCCTGATCTCATGCGACATCGTTGCCAGAAAGCGGCTTTTGGCCAGGCTGGCGGCTTCGGCGGCGGCTTCCGACTTGCGCAATTCCTCCGTGCGCTGAGCAACCTTGCTTTCCAGCGAATACTCGGAGTCCCGGATCGTATGGACCATGACTTCCAAGGCGCTGGCCAGTTGCCCGACCTCGTCGTTTCCCAAATGCGGGATGGCGATCGTCAGGTCGCTGTTTTCCGCAATATTCCGCGACACATCCCTGAGTTGTCTCAAGGGAGCGACCACCTTCGCTGTCGCCCGGCGGGCCCAGAAAACGACAGCCAATATCAATACCAGGCTGCCCAGGGCATAGCCGACGAGAAGCGGCGCGAGTTTGTCCTGGAAAGGCGAGAGGCTGTCCTTGACCACCACCTCGATCGGAAAGGGCAGGCCGGCGAGCGACTTCCTGAACAGGCGAACGCTCGCCGTTTCCTCTGTCGTCGGAGCCGGTCCGCTTCCTTCCGTCTCGGCGAGAATTTCCCGGGTATCGGCCCGCAGCAAGGCGATGCCCTCCAGATCCAGATCCTTGGGCAAGCCACCCAGGATATCCGTCAGATCGAGTTGACTGACGACAACGCCTTCAACGGTGCCGGTATAGGGAAAAACAATGCCTTGATAAAGCGTCCACACCAGATGGCCGTTCTTGAGGACCGTCACCTCCCTTTGCGTCTTGCCGTCGTCGATCAACTGTTTGAAGCGGGGTGAGTCGGCGCGGCATTCCGACAATTCGGAACGCATGCTTGCCAGGTTTTCGCCATTGAGGTCGCACAAGGACAAGCCGCTGGCGGCCGCGATCGGCAGGCGGTAGCTTTGAAAAAACGGAACGACATGGGAAACCCGCCCCGACGAATCGAGCAGCGCCGTAACCAGCAAAGGGTTTTTCGAAAGATCGGTCACCGCGTTTTCCAGGGTACCGATCGCCCCTTCCAGACGCTCGGCGACGTGACGGGATTTTTCCTGCAGCTTTTCCTGCAAGGCGTTGTGTTCGACCGAGTAGATGACCGCCAGCGAAACCATCGCCACCATCAGGCTGGAAGCGATGGCGATAAGCGCCGCGTGCAGGGCAAAGGCATTGGCCAGACTGTTTCTTTGCCAATGCCACAGTGCTTTTAGCGGTGCATAAGGATTCACGCGCAGATTCAATGTCTTGCCTTGATGATGGGCTCGATGGCGCCATCCTCGGCATAACGCGCCATGTAGGCATCGTGAATGCTCAGGGCGTCGTGACGCGTGGCGCTGAACGGCATTTCGTACTGGTGCAGCAATCCGGGTGTTCGACCCAATTTTTCCATGGCATTGCGCACCGCCGTCCGATCCGTGCTGTTGGCTTGCTTGATGGCTTTTGCCAGGAAATGGACCAGATCATAGGCATGGGCCACGCCAATAGCGGAAACGACCTTGCGCGGGTCGTCGTTGCCGGTGAGTTCCTTCAGCCCGGCCAGGACGCGCCGGGCAGCCGGATCCGTCCGTCCGATGAAAGAATAGCTTTGCACGATGGAGAGGTCGACCGTTTTCAGGGCCGGGCCCGCCTGTTCGAAGAAACGTCCGCCCGCCAACCCCCAGTGCGCGATGATGGGCAGATGTTGTTCACCGGGCAGGGCCGCGACTTCGTTAACGAGAATGACGGCTTCGCGGTCGTTGGCCGAAAAAATGACTGCTTCCGAACCGGCGGCACGCAAGGCCTGATAGCGCTCAACGATGGAGGGATCGCCCCAGTTGTACCACTGGATACCGACGATTTCCTGATGGGTGTCGGTCTTGGCGGTTGTTTCGGCCGCACGCAAATTGCTGCGACCCCATTCGGTATTGGAAAGCAGCAGGCCCACCTTGCGATAGCCGGATTTCAGCGCATGCCGCATCATCGTCTGCAGGGCCCATGAGTCCCGGAGCGACAGGCGAAAGACATAGCTTGGCGAATAATCGTTGACCGTGATCTGTTCTGCCGCGGCCCAGGGATCGAGATAGATCATCTTCAGACGGTGGATTTCAGGCAGCAATTCAACGACCACCGGACTGTAGCGTGCGCACATGACGGCAACCACATCGGGATCGGCGGCCAGTTCCTTCAAATTGTTGAGCGAGCGAGCCGGTACTGCCCGATTGTCCCTTTCGATGACCTCCAGCTTGCGTCCGAGCACACCGCCCGCGGCATTGATTTCATTGACGGCGACCTGGGCGCCGTTACGCACTGCCTGCGCCGATGTACTAAAGGGGATACCGAACTCGGCATCGACGGCTATCTTGATATTTCCCGCCGCCAGCAGGGGCGCGGGCACGGCGAAAAGACCCGCCAGCAGAACAATCCATCGCAGAAGATTCCAGCCTGCCGTTTGGGCTAGCGCCATGATTTCGATCCTGGTTGAGCTTTTTTATTTTTTGACGTAGATGGCTCATATTATCAGTTTTCCTAATTCCCCTGACTGATAAATACCCGGCAAACGGAGGGGATGGTCGACTACGTCAATCGGTGTCGACGCCTGCGGCAGCCCGCCACGCATCCGCCCGGGGCGCCCCGGGCGGCATACGCTAGCGAGGCTTCCCGCCCTGGCGGCGCACCTGTTCTCGGGTGAAACCATCGAGGCCAGTCGGCCGCTCCGAGAAACAGGGGGACGAAACGGGACGGCGGATAGCCGCGGGCATTTTTTCGTCGATGGTCAAGCGGCCTGGATCAGGGTCACGCTCTGAGCCGGCATCGGCGCCGGGAATCCTGCTTCGGCCAGCGCTTCGCGGATCACGCGGTTGGTATCGAAATAGACCTGCCAGTAATGATCGTTATGGCAATAGGGCCTGACCGCGAGAACCGGGCCGACCAGGGTGAAATCGAGTATCTCGACATCGACCGCCGGCGTCTGCAGGACATTGGGCACACCCGCGATCTTCTCCCGCAGCACGGCCATCGCCGCCCCATGGTCGGCCACCCCCGACAACTGGCATTTCAAATCGACGCGACGAAACGGATTGGCCGTGAAGTTCTGGATCGTCTCGCTGAAAACCTTGTTGTTGCCAAGGATCGTCTGTACGTTGTCCGGCGTATTGATCGTCGTGGTGAACAATCCCAGTTCAACCACCGTCCCGGTCACGCCGGCGACCGAGACAAAATCGCCCACCTTCATCGGACGCAGCACCACCATGAAGGCCCCGGCAGCAAAATGGGCCAGCAAACCCGACCATGCCATGCCGACGGCAACGCCGCCGGCCGCAATCAGTGCGGCAAAGGTCGTTGTCTGGATACCGAAATAGCCGAGAATGCCGATAACCAGCAGGGCATTCAAGGTCACGGTCATGATCGAACCGACATAGCGCAGCAGGGTGGGATCGATTTTCTGCTTCTCCAGCGTCGCCCGCATCATGCGCAAGGCCATGCCGATCAACCAGCGGCCGATCACCCAGAAAGCGATAGCCGCCAACAACTTCAGACCGAAGTCGGTCGCCGTGGTGATGAGAATGTCTTGGTAACGAGAAATATCCTGCGCCGTCATTGTTTTCTCCCCGGGAATGGCAAATTGAGCTGTCAACTGATCGTCATGCCGAATGGCGACTTATTCTAATAGTATCTTTGCCGCATAACATGCAAATGACAGGCTTCTGGACAATTCTTCACAAAGCGCCCGGCCTTCAGGCGGGTTGCAATCGGCAAGCGTGGCTGGTCGTTCCCTGTTCCGTCTGCAGGGTACTGTGATGAATACGGAATCGTGCGTCGAGCGTTCGCGCCACATCGTCCATGTAGTCGTCTCCGGGGTAACCCTCGGGCAGGACAAGATGGACGGTCAAGGCGCTTTCGGTCGTGCTCATGCCCCAGACATGCAGGTCGTGGATATCCGTCACGCCGGGCAAGGCACGCAGGTAGGCTTCGATCCGCTCGATGTCTATATGCGGCGGAACGGCGTTCAGCGCCAGTTCGGTCGAGGCCCGCAACAATC
>JAJXVG010000003.1:16266-56773 GCA_021782315.1 Pseudomonadota bacterium
CTCGGCCATGTACTCGAAGAAGTTGCGCAGGTTCATCGTGCGCGGCGGCACGATGCCCTTGTCGGCGCTCTTGAGACCATTGAAGAACGCCAGGGCGCCCCAGGTGACGAACGCGACGACGACCAGGCTGATCACCGGATCGAGCCAGAACCAGCCGGTCAGCATCATCGTCACGCCGGACAGAACGACGCCGAGCGACACTGCCGCATCGGCTGCCATATGCAGATAGGCACCGCGAATGTTCAGGTCGCCGCGGCTTCCCCGCACGAACAGCCAGGCCGAAAGACTGTTGATGACAACCCCGATGGCCGCCACCACGGTGACCGTCAGCCCGGCCACTGCGGGCACCTGGAAAAACCGTTGGCAGGCCTCCCAGGCAATGGCACCGCAGGCGATCAGGAGAAACGCGGCATTTCCCAAAGCGGCGAGAATGGATGAACTGCGCAGCCCGTAGGTGAAGCGTCCGCTCGGCGCCCGTTTGGCCAGGATGGCCGCCCCCCAGGCCAGGACAAGCCCGAGCACATCGGAAAGATTGTGACCGGCATCGGCCATCAGGGCCGTGGAATTGGCCACGAAACCATAGGCGAACTCGACGACGACGAAAACCGTATTGAGCGCGATGGCCAACAGGAAAGCCCTGCCGTAATCCGTCGGAGGGGCGTGATGGTGTCCGCACCCTCCGGAAACCGGTAAATCGTGAGAGTGAGCGTGGTCGTGCGCCATAGAAGATCCGCCGTTATAGATACTTGGTGATTTCCTTGAACTCTCGGATCGTCTCCTTGGCCGTTTTCGGCCCTTCGTGAACGGAGTTTTCAAGGCAATGGT
The DNA here is from genome assembly GCA_021782315.1 of Pseudomonadota bacterium. Lineage (GTDB taxonomy): Bacteria > Pseudomonadota > Gammaproteobacteria > Burkholderiales > Rhodocyclaceae > Azonexus. The sequence goes on from JAJXVG010000003.1 coordinate 17,092, forward strand.
CGATGTGGTCGTGCACCAGTTTTTTCTTGGCGTTGGTGATCGCCTTCTCGACAGCTTGCAGTTGCTGGGCGACGTCCAGGCAGCCGCGCCCTTCCTCGAGCATGCCGACGATGCCCTTGAGGTGGCCCTGGGCACGTTTCAGGCGTTTCAAAATATCGTCGTGGGATATGTGTGAGCTCATCGAGCACATCCTATCCCCCCGGGGAGCATATTGCAAAGAAGCCTCTTCATCGCGCCCGCCTTTTCGAGATGAGGGCAGGACACCGCCAGCCCCCCACAAGCCGTCGACGCAGCGATGCGTGCCCCCGGAGCTGATTCTAGCCGCGGCAGGCCGTCATCTGCCTTGGTACGCAAGGTGGCTTCGGCAAGACTTTGCTTGCACCTTCAACAATCGTTATGTAGCATAATAAATAACGATTGTAAAAATACGTAAAATAGCCTTGGCAAAAATAGCAAATACTTAATTTTCAATGCTTTAATTATAAAGCAGCAGGCCTCGCCCATGCCCTCCATATCCTGTTCAGGAATATAGCGATGCGCCTGTGGCCAGATTTCGTTGTAAATAACATTGTCAAAGGGATCGGAAAATGAACCGGAAAATGGCTCGATATGCACTTAGCGCTGCAGCGATGACGACATCGATTGCGGCCCATTCGGGGAACAACATCGAATTGTATGGCGTACTCGACGTTGGCATCGCCAACGTCGAGCATTCGTTGGGATTTGACCCATATCACCCGGTTGGCGTCATTCCCTATGCCAATGCGACCGGCACCAGTTCCACCACGGGCATGTTCAACGGCGGCCTGTCCGACTCGCGCTGGGGCGTGCGCGGAAGCGAGAGTATCACCAACGACCTGAAAGCTTCATTTGTTCTCGAATCAGCCTTCAACGTCCCGAGCGGAAGGACCTCCAACGCTGCCGCCTCGATGGCGAACAACACCGCCAGAGGTCCGAACATGAGTGCGGATAGCGCAATATCCGGCCAGTTGTTCAGTCGCCAGTCCTGGGTCGGACTCGAGTCCAACTCCCTCGGACAGATATCTTTCGGCCGTCACCAAAGCTTCTTTTTGGACAATATCGCGGAATTTGATCCGATGCTGGGATCCCAGATATTCTCGCCGATCGGATTCTCCGGCACCTATGGCGGCGGCGGCAATACCGAGGACAGTCGAGTGGATAACAGCATTCGATACAAGAACAGGTTCGGCAATTTCCGTATCGGCGCCCTGTATAAACTGGGCGGCATCGCAGGCAACACGGATGCGCAAAATGCGTTCCAATTCAATTCGGTCTATGAACTGGGTGATCTAGCCCTGGTAGCCGGCTACCAGAAATTCAACGATGCCTTCAGCGCAAGCAACGGGGCAAGCATAGGCACCCTTAGCGTCACGGCAAACGACACCACGGCCTACATGCTCGGACTCAAGTACGGGATGGGTCCCGCAACGATCCGCCTTGGCTACGAAAGAGAGCAATTCACCAACCCTTCGAATCCTTCTGCGGACGCGATTACCAATTTGTTTGGCTTTCCGGTCAGCGGTTCGGTTAACGTCACCCCATTCAAATTGCAAAAGAATCTCGATGTTTATTGGGGCGGTTTGAATTATGACGTGACGGGCGCCTTGACATTGTCTGCCGCTTATTACCAAGTCAATCAGAATGACTACTCGGGAACCGGTTGCAGCACATCCTCTTCGAAATGCCAGGGAAAATCGAAGTTTTATTCGCTTTTGGCTGATTACAAATTTTCCAAGCGCACAGACATCTATGCAGGCGCCATGGACAATTCAGTCAGTGGCGGACTCGGTTTCGACTATGCCTACACGAGAAACCTGATCGTTGGCACGGGCCTGCGTCACAAATTCTGAGTCGGCCGAGCGGCCAAGCCCCCATTGGCCGCTCCCTGGCGCCAGCCCCCTGCCGTTTAGAACGCCTCCCAGTCTCCCTTTTCGTCCACAAGAAGTGATTGGGAGACTTTCTTCTGCCAAGCCGTCGCCGGATGCGGCCTCGTCGGGCCGGATAATTTCGGCAACTCTCTTGATGCGCGCGATGGCGTATCGAGCGCAGCGTTTTCCACCAACTTGAAACTATCCACCGCTGCCACAAGGCTGCGTGCCTGCTCCTCCAGGCTTTCGGCCGCCGCCGCGGCCTCCTCGACCAAAGCCGCATTTTGCTGCGTGACTTCATCCATTTGGCTGACCGCCTGCGTAACCTGCTCGATACCTGAACTCTGCTCCCGGCTGGCACCGGCAATATCGGTCACCAATGCAGCCACCTTCTGAAATGACGCGACAACGTCACTCATCGTACGGCCGGCCTCCTGCACCAATTTCCCACCGCCATCCACCTTGCTGACCGACTCGGCAATCAGCACCTTGATTTCCTTGGCGGCTGCTGCGCTGCGCTGAGCCAGATTGCGAACTTCGGTTGCGACGACGGCAAATCCACGCCCCTGTTCGCCCGCCCGCGCCGCTTCCACCGCGGCGTTCAGCGCCAGAATGTTGGTCTGGAAGGCGATACTGTCGATGACACCTATGATGTCGGCGATCCTGCTCGAACTGCTCTGGATATCACCCATGGTCGACACGACCCGCTCGACCATGGCGCCGCCACGCGTCGCCAGTTCGTTGGAAGCACGCGCCAACTCATTGGCGTATCGTGCGTTCTCGGCATTCTGCTTGACCGTCGCGTTCAACTCCTCCATCGAACTCGCCGTTTCCTCCAGGCTGCTTGCCTGCTCTTCAGTGCGGCTCGACAAGTCCTGATTACCCGCAGCAATTTCCTTGGAGGCCGTGTTGATCGCTTCGGCCGCCTCCTTGATTTGTGTGACGACCTCCCGTAAGCGCTCCACGGTAGCATTGGCATCGTCCTTCAGACGACCAAGTATGCCCTCGTAGTTACTGTCGATGGTGCGCGTCAGATCGCCGCGAGCGACGAGATTAAGCACGTCCGAGGTGGCATTTAGCGCTTCTTGCGTATTGTTTAGCAGGATATTGATGCCTTGGCCAAGGTTGGCAAAGAAACCTTCCTTGTCGCGCGTGTCTATACGCGCACCGAATTCACCTTTGGCGGCCGCATCGACAATCTGCTCCACCTCTTGCTCGACACGAACCTCGGCGGTACGGTCCAGCCATTCGGCCACCGACCCCAGACGCTCCCCTTGCGCGTTGATCACGGGGTTGGCCGTGACTGTCATGTGCCTGTCCCCAACGATCAGCTTGGCCGTATAAGGGCTGGTGAACGTGTCGAGCAACTTGGCCTGATGGGCGGGGACCTTGTGGAAGCTGTCGATATTGACGCCGACCAGACGGTCTGCATCGAATTTGGGTAACTGTCGGCGGATTCCCTCTTCGGCCCCCTTGAGGATGCGCTGCACCGATTTGTTGGTGTAGATAATATTGCGCTCGGCATCGGCGATCATGACGCCCGTGCTCACGTTGTCCAGGGCAATGCGAATGCGCAGATTGGCATTTGCCGTGACACGTTCGTTGTCGATACGGTCCCGCAATTGCTCCTGCATGGTCTTCATGTCGGCCAGCAGGCTATGCCTATCCCCCGGGCGCAAATGGATTTCGTTGTCGAGTTTGCCCTCGGCAATGGCACGCGCCACCTGTACCGCCTTTTCGGGCTCCCCACCCAACTGACCGAGAATGCCTCGGATCAATTTAAAGGCGGCAAACACGGTTAGGATGATGGCAAGCACCGCAAACGTCGTATAAATGATCACCAATCGGCGCGCTTCACCAAGCAAGCCCTCGGCGGCGCCTGTCAGGTCATCCGCAAGACGGTTCTCGACATCCTTGAGGAGGTCGATTCTTTCCGTCGATTTGGCAAACCAGTACTTGGCATCCATCCCCAAGGAAGGCTCGTACATCTTCTCCAGCGCGAGTTTCTTGATTTTCTGCACCTCGTCAACGGCAGGCCCGGACACTTTGTTCTTGAAAAAAGCGAGCTGATCGGGACTGGCGTAGACCTGGAATACTTTGAGCCAGAGATCCTGAGCCGAAGCGACCGAAAGGAAGCGTATCAACATTTCTGGCGCGAACCTGTCGGCGCCCAGTACGTTCGACAAGGTCGCCCGCTCGATACCGGCCGATTCTTTGCCCTGGAGCAGACTGCTATAGGCGGAAGCAAGACGGGTAATACCCGCATCATGGGAGAGTGATGCGGTCTGACCGACGACAGCCAACAAGCTGCCGATGGTGCTCGTATAATAGGCGATGGCGTCCGGGCCGCTAATGGCAAGTCCGCTTACCGCCTGCCGCTTGGCCGCCAGGTCGCTCATCCGCCCGACCGCCGTTGCCAGATTGTCTTGCAGGCCACCACCGTAGGCTGCTGCATTGAAGCCGACGAGTTGCCGCTCCAGTTCCATCCTGCGCCTATCCACTTCTGCGCGCTGCTTTGGCAGCTCTGCTGCGAAATTAGCCCCTTTGCTGCCGATAAAGCCGGCACTCATGCCGCGTTCCTTTTGCATCTCGTGGACTAGCGCACCGATCCCCGCCGATGTCGTCGTCAACTCGGCCAGCGAGCTCATTTCCTTCATCTGGCCGACCTTCTCGACGCTTGCACGCGCAGCGAAGAGAAGCAGACCCAACAAGGGGATCAGTACCAGCATGAGAAGTTTGTTCTTGAGGCCCATTTTTTTCTCCAGCCACAACCGCTATCGTTTTTCAAAGAATTTACCGCCGTCGCATTTCACAAAAATTCAGCAGCGCACGGCACTTCGTCAATTATTGCATTTTTCGAAAATGGCACCAGCTTTTCACTGGCCTGGCAATCGGTTTGAACAGCCTCGCAGCGCGCGTCAAGGTAGTTGTCGCCTCGGTCCTGCAAGCAACGCCTGAGTACATAGGCGTTGTCATCGCTGACCCGCGGGCGCCAGTACGAAGGTTTGGCCCCCAGCCAGTTGAGCATCGCCAGCACTGTCGTGGCTTTCAAGGTCGAGCCGTTTCACCCTGCAGTACCTGCTTGACGACCGAAGCGGCAATGCCCTCGGCCAATATCATCCGGCGTACCAGATGGACGGAACGGTCGGCGTGATCACTTTCGTGCGCCTCCCTGCCGACGATCTTGCGGCTATAGAGTTCGAGAATCAGGTAAAGGGGGAAGCAGCAGCCCATCACCTGCGCCGGCAGCCAGTTCTGTCTCTTCGCTGTCGAACGACCAAGGAAATTGATTTTTATCCACGGGCAACCATACTGATCACTATGGATAAAGAGGAAATTGCCTGATGATTACCCAAACAAGTACCGTGACCTTCCGGCAGAATCTTGGCGAGATGTTGAATCGGGTGCAGTACCGCCACGACAGCGTGGTGATCAACAAGGATGGCAAGCCGGTGGCCGCATTGGTCGATGCTCGCCTGTTTGAACGGATTCGCCGGATGCAGGGACGGTTTGATGCCCTGTGCCTGCGCATCGAGGGCGTCTTTGCCGGTATCCCTGAGGCGGATGGTCTGGCCGAAATAGGGGCGGCTGTCGCGCTGGAGCGTAGCGAACATCGCGCATCAACTTCGCGCTGACCGTGACCAACACATTACGCGTCGTGCCGGACAGGAACGCGCTGCTCTCCGGCATCGCGTATCCCGGCAGCATTTCCGGCAAGATCATGGCCGCTTGGTGGCACGGCTCCGTCGAGGTGCTGCTGTCGTCGTTCATTCTTGATGAATTGCGCCGCGTGCTGCCGCGACTGGCTAATCTGCACAATTTGTCAGCGGCCGAGATCGACGATCTGGTAGATATCCTGGCCATCCAGGCTGAGATCATTGATCCACTGCCGGTCGATGATGCCGAACTGCGTGACGCGAATGATCAGCCGGTGTTGGGCACACTGCTGGCAGCCAGTAACCTGGAAGGTGCCGGCTATCCGCTTACCGGCGACAAGGACTTGCTCGCCCTGGCCGAGCGCTACCCGATTGTGACGCCGGCACAGTTTTGGGCGATGCACGGCGGATTGTAGGGCTGTCTCATACCAAATCCGTTGCCGGTCCGGGTTTTGTGCTGCATCGCGTAGCGTCAATCGGCAATATCTCGGTCGCGATTTTCCACGAATCTCCATAAGCCCTTGTAAACGTAAAAAGTTGGCGTAGACGCGCGGTCTGTGTATAATTCGGCCTCCCTAAGGCGGGTCGGTAGCTCAGTCGGTAGAGCAGCGGACTTTTAATCCGTTGGTCCCGAGTTCGAATCTCGGCCGACCCACCAGCCTTTTTGGAAATGTGGGGCGCTAGCTCAGTTGGTAGAGCAGCGGACTCTTAATCCGTAGGTCGACAGTTCGAATCTGTCGCGCCCCACCAAAAAATTCAGGCACTTAGCCTCGGTTGCCTGCCGAGGCTTTTTGTTTTATATGCTTCATGCAGGCGCTGTGTAGGTTTTTCCGGTCAATCCGGGGCAAAGGCTTGCGGACGAGGAATGGAGCAGTCGGCAACTCATCTGGCTCATCACCTTCGCAGACTCAAGCCCCTCGCAACACAATATCTCGAATCAGAAGACCATAACGAAAACAGCGCCCGGACTGCGACCGGAACACAGCCTCAACTCAAGCAAGAAGGCCAATCGTTCGATTGGCCTTCTTGCTTGTCCTGCACCGCATTATTCGCTTATTTGCGTCCGAATTTCTCGGCAAGCTGATTGAGTTTTTCCACTCGACGCTGTTCGGCCTTGGCTTCAGCCTCGGCCGCCTTGCGCTGCTCGGCCTGTTTCCTGAAACGCTCGCGCAGTTGCTCCGAGGCGTGCTGGCGATTTTCGTCGGTGACCTCGTCGGCTGGCGTACCGTCGAGATTGAGACGCACCGTGCCCTTTTCCATTTCCTTCAGGTAACGGGTCGAAATGGTGTGACTGCGCATGGCGAGACGCAGGGATTTTTTGCTCAACTCCGGCAACAGGGCAAATACCTGCTTGTCGATGCCGATTGCCAGCGGGCTGAAGTTGCGGAAGACATCAAATCGTACCTGCAAATCCTTGAGCAGGGCCCGGGTATCGGTTGGCTTGTCGGTAGTTGCTTCGGGGGTCGCTTCGGTGGTCGTCATCATGGAACATGTATCTAGTCGAGTCGCGAAGGTTAGCACGAAGGGGCCGCCGCAGGCTCGAATCGGCAATCAGACACCGTTACTGCGAAACCAGGCGAGCATGCGCCGCCAGCCGTCCTCGGCCTCTTCCCGGCGATAGCTCGGTCGATAATCGGCGTGGAAAGCATGGGGCGCATTGGGGTAGACATGAATTTCAGACGCCCGAGCCGCAGCACTTCCCTGCGTCAGACGTTTTTTCATTTCTTCAACCGTCGTCAGCGGAATACCGGTATCCAGGCCACCGTAGAGTCCGAGGACCGGCGCTTTCAATTCGCCGACCAGTTCGGCCGGATGCGTCGGGTTCAAGGCGCTGGCGGTACCGACCAGTTTGCCGTACCAGGCGACCCCGGCCTTTACGGCAGGGTTGTGGGCACTGTACAGCCAGGCGATACGACCGCCCCAGCAAAATCCCGTAATGGCCAGTCGACTGGTGTCCGCGCCCTGGGCGGCGGCCCACTTCACACATGCATCAAGATCGCCGATCACTTGGGCGTCCGGTGTCTTGTTGGTGATTTTTTCGAGGATCTCCGGAATGCCTTCGATCAGACGAGGATCGCCTTGGCGCGCGAACAATTCGGGAGCTATGGCGCAGTACCCCAATTTGGCCAGGCGCCGGCAAACGTCTCGAATGTACTCGTGGACGGCAAAAATCTCCGAAACGACCAGGACCACCGGCGGCTTGGTCAAACCTCCGGGCACCGCCCGATAGGCTTGCATTTCGCCGTCATCGACCGGCACGCCGACCAAGCCGGCCAAGATGCCGGTTTCATCCGTCCTGATGGCGGTCTGCGCCATCACGGGTTGGGTGGCCAGCGCGAATCCGGCCCCCAGGGTGGTGGCAATAAAACTTCGGCGATCAAAGGACTGGGCGGGGAAGAGGCTGTCGAGTTCGGGCTCTGTTTTCATGGCTGTCTCCTGGGTGGACTCAGGGCGAATATATAGCCATATCAGCCGCGAAAGCTAGCTGTCTCTACCGCAAGACTCTCCCGACAAGCAAAAGAAGAGGACACGGCCGCCTTATTTCCGCCCCCTGTCCGAGCGACTTTACCTGGCAAGAAGGACGGGCTTGTGTCACAGTCTCGCAAGCTGACTTCGGTATCGCCCGACCCTGCTCCCATATCGATTCTGCTTCTTGGTTTCCATTGACGGAGAACAACATGTTCTGGATTCTTGTAAGCCTTATTGCAATGGTCGCGGCGGGGTATTTTTTCAAGTGTAAAAAACACGCGGACAAGGCATCTCCTGCGTCGCCCGAATCTGGGCTGACTCAAAAAAAACCGATTTGGGGAAAACGTATCGTCGTTCCGACCCACGGCACGCCGTGTATGGCCGCCAGGGCATCGCTCGGGCAGAGCTTCGAATTGGACAAGCTGCCAGTTTTACCGCTTGCCGCTTGCACCTGCAAGCCCAGTTGCCTTTGTCATTTCGAATCGGTGACCGAGAAACGAGACAATACCGAGCGGCGCAGCGGAAACGAGCGCCGGCCGGCCCTCCGCTTCGACCCGAAGGCAAGCCAGCGGCGCAGCGGCCATGACCGCCGCAAGAAAAATCAGGACCCCTTCTCGTCCGCGCTCTGAGGCGGCCCGGCATCGGCCGGGGCACGGCCGCGACGGAAGCCCGCCATGCCTTGCCTTCACCGGCGAGGCCCCTGCGCTATTATCTGGCGCTGCCTCGTCGATTACCCCGAGCGCCGACGCCACAGGCGAAAGGCCAGAAAACAGACGAGAAAGACATTGAAGGCCAGGACCAGCGAGGTAATGGCCGATGGCCTGTGCAGCAGGTGGCCGATCTCGAAAGGCACGTAGAGGCCACCCGAGAGTGCCCCCAGCCACTCGCCCCAGGCCCTGTCGTTCCATAGCCCGTAGCTTTCCAGCCAGCGGGTCGAAACATAGCCGGCCGCCAACAGTTCCAGCAAATGCAGGTCGGTATTGGGCAGGAGATCGGCGTAGTGCAACAGGACGGTCGGGTAGCGCGCTTCCGGGTTCAAATGAAAGCGTCCGATCAACTCTATTGCCAGGTGGCGAACATCGTGATGCATCAGGTCAAGCAGGCCGACGATGGCGGCCAGCGCGGCCAACCCCTTGATCGCCTCGAAGACGGCAATCGCACGCAGGGTGCGGCGAATGGAATCTTGCTGCGGAATCATGGACATCCTCTCCTCACCGTGGCGAATGTCCTTCCAAGTCCATGCTGTCATATAGCAATCGGAGCACATCAATCACTTCGCGCCCCTGAATGCTGCCGACGCGGAACATAACAAAGTGTCGCCCCTTGCGCCCGTTTCGAGCCACATGGAGCGTATGGATATTGTTCCCGATTTCGGGACGCTCCTTGACCCCGATTATCGCGGAGCCGGCGTTCAGAGCCTTTAGCGCGGATGACAAGGTATCGGCATAACTCCGCGCCTGCACAGAACCGAAATTCTCGACCGTCCAGCGCAGAATTTGACGGAAATCCGCCTCGGCAGCCGCCGATAGGCGAACCGTCCAAAAACGCTCACCCACTACGCGCCAATCACTTTGGAAGTCAGTGTTGCCAGATGCTGACCAAGCACATCCGAGGACTCAAAACTACGGAAGTTGCCAGCTTCGATGTCTGCAATGCCGACGTTGGCAGCATCGCGCAACGCCAATAGACGCATTTCATCTTCGGACTCCCGGCGTTCAACCAGCCGCAGTCCTTCGCGCAATACCTCACTGGCATTCTGATAACGCCCGGAGGTGACTAGCTGCTCAACAAAATGAGCTTGATGGTCGGTAAGAACAACGTTTCGAGTTGGCATGGGAACCTCAGCAGCCAGGATTTCATATTGGCATACTATGCCATAAACCCAAGCGTAGCGAGACTACATCAGCACGATGTCGTATTGCTCGGGCGAATAGCTGGGTTCGGATTGCAGTGAAACCGGCTTGCCGATGAAATCCGAGAGCATGGCCAGTGACTGCGACTCCTCGTCGAGAAAGAGATTGACCACGGCCGGCCCGGCCAGGATGCGGTATTCGCGGGCATTGAACTGACGGGCCTCGCGCAGCAGTTCGCGGAGAATTTCATAGGCGACGGTACGTGCCGTCTTGACCTCGCCCCGCCCGCCGCAGGTCGGGCAAGGCTGGCAGAGGACGTGGGCCAGCGATTCGCGCGTCCGCTTGCGGGTCATTTCGACCAGGCCGAGCGCGGTGAAGCCGTTCACCGTCAACCGGGTGTGGTCGCTGGCCAGCGCCTTGTTGAATTCATCGAGAACGGCCTTCTTGTGCTCCTCGTTTTCCATGTCGATGAAATCGACGATGATGATGCCGCCGAGATTGCGCAGGCGCAGCTGGCGGGCGATGGTCACCGCCGCCTCGAGATTGGTCTTGAAGATGGTGTCGTCGAAATTGCGGACACCGACGAAACCGCCGGTGTTGACGTCGATCGTCGTCATCGCCTCGGTCTGGTCCATGATCAGGTAGCCGCCCGACTTGAGGTCGACGCGGCGGGCCAGGGCCTTCTGGATTTCGTCCTCGACGCCGTGCAGGTCGAACAGCGGGCGCTGGCCGGTATAGTGTTCGAGCAGGGGCATGACCGCCGGCGTGTACTCCTGCGCGAAAAGGGTCAGCTTCTGAAAATTCTCCCGCGAGTCGATGAACATGCGCGTCGTTTCCGGATTGACGAAATCGCGCAGGACGCGCTGGCCGAGAGACAGTTCCTGGTAGAGCAGGGTCGGTGGCGGCAAGGTCCTGGCTTTTTCGCGGATGTCGGCCCAGGTTTTCCGCAAATAGGCGATATCGGTGGCGAATTCCTCATCGCTGGCGCTTTCGGCCATGGTCCGGACGATAAAGCCGCCCGGTTCGTCATCCGGCACCAGGCGGGTGATCTTGTCGCGCAGGATTTCGCGCTCTGCCTCGGATTCGATCCGCTGCGAAATGCCGATGTGCTTTTCCTGCGGCAGGTAAACCAGCATGCGGCCGGCGATGGAAACCTGCGTCGACAACCTGGCCCCCTTGGTGCCGATCGGGTCCTTGACGACCTGCACGAGGATGCTCTGCCCGTCGTGCAGGACCTTCTCGATCGGCCTTTCGGTGGCCGTCTCGCGCGGTTGCCAGATATCGGCGACATGCAGGAAAGCGGTCCGTTCCAGACCGACTTCGACGAAGGCGGACTGCATGCCGGGCAGGATGCGGCAGACCCGTCCGAGATAAACATTGCCGACCAGACCACGGCTGGCCGTGCGCTCGATATGCAACTCCTGGACGACGCCTTGTTGCATGACTGCAACGCGCGTTTCCTGCGGCGTGAAATTGATCAGGATTTCTTCGGACATAGTCTCTACAATGCGCTGTTTTGCTGCATTCTACTATGCCCAAAGCTCCCGAACTTCTTGCCCCTGCCGGCTCCCTCGAGATGATGCGCACCGCCTTCGACTTCGGCGCCGACGCCATCTATGCCGGTCAGCCGCGCTACAGCCTGCGCGTGCGCAACAACGAATTCGGCAGCATCGACAAACTGGGCGAAGGGATAGAAGAGGCGCATGCTCGCGGCAAGCAGTTTTTCGTCGTCAGCAACATCATTCCCCATAATGCCAAGCTACCGACCTATCTCGCCGACATGGCGCCGGTCGTCGCGCTGAAGCCCGATGCCCTGATCATGTCCGATCCCGGCCTCATCGACATGGTGCGCGAAACCTGGCCGGAACAGGTCGTTCACCTGTCGGTGCAGGCCAATACGGTCAACTGGGCGGCCGTCCGTTTCTGGCAGAAGATGGGCGTCCAGCGCATCATCCTGTCGCGCGAACTGTCGCTCGACGAGGTCGCCGAAATCCGCCAGAAATGCCCGGACATCGAACTCGAAGTCTTCGTCCACGGCGCGCTGTGCATCGCCTATTCCGGCCGCTGCCTGCTCTCCGGCTACTTCAACCACCGCGACCCGAACCAGGGCACCTGCACCAACTCCTGTCGCTGGGATTACAAGGTGAGCACCTCGGACGGCCAGCCGGCGAAAATGGTCAGGAACGAGCAGGAGATCCTGATCGAAGAAAAAATGCGACCGGGTGAGCTGATGCCGATCGAAGAGGACGAACACGGCACCTACATCCTGAATTCCAAGGATCTGCGAGCCATCGAGCACGTCCATCGCCTGGTCGACATCGGCGTCGATTCGCTGAAAATAGAAGGTCGCACCAAGAGCCCGTATTATGTTGCCCGGACCTCGCAGGCCTATCGCCAGGCGATCGACGATGCCGTCGCCGGTCGCCCGCTCGACCCGGCGCTCCTGCGCGAACTGGAGGGTCTGGCCAACCGCGGCTACACCGACGGTTTTCTGCAGCGCCACCACGACACCGACTACCAGAATTATCTGCGCGGCAACTCGGAATCGGACCGCAGCCTGTACGTGGGCGACGCCGTCGGCTTCGACGCCACGCGCGGCCTGATGGAAATCGAGGTCAAGAATCGCTTCGCCACCGGTGACCGGCTCGAATGCGTGCACCCCTCCGGCAATCGCACATTCACCCTGGCCCGCATGGAAAACAGGCAAGGGGAGGCCGTCAGCGTGGCGCCCGGCAGCGGCCACCGTGTCTGGATCGATTTGCCGGTCATGTACACCGATTCCTTCGTCGCACGTTTTGTCGACTAGAAAATGTCACGAAACAGCCCAAACTTAATTTTGTGCACCGCAGCAACCAGTGTAAACTCAAGCCTATGAGCAAAACAGCCAACCGCATGCCGCTGATCGACGCCATGAAGGCGATCGCCGCCCTGCTCGTCCTGCTCAATCACTTTTCCTCCTACGGCCCGCTGGCCGAAGCGTCGCGCGAAGCTTTCCCGGCCATTTCTGGGTGGTTTTTCGATTACGGTCGCATGGCGGTCCAGATCTTTCTCGTCATTGCCGGCTTTCTCGCGGCACGCGGCCTGTCGGCCCAGGGCCAGGCGCTGACCGTCTCGCCGCTGCCCCTGATCTGGAAACGCTACCTGCGCCTGGCCATACCCTATCTCGCCGCCATCGGCCTGGCCATCATCGCTTCCGCCGTCGCCAACCAGTGGCTGGACGATGAGGCCATTCCGGCCCGCGCCACCTTCAGGCAATGGCTGGCCCATGCCGCCCTGCTGCACAGCCTGCTCGGTTTCGATTCGCTGTCGGCCGGTGTCTGGTACATCGCCATCGATTTCCAGCTCTTTGCCCTGATGGCGCTTCTGCTCTGGATCGGCCGCCGCAATGTCGTCGCTCCGGGGCTGGTGCTGGGCATGACCGTCGCCTCGCTTTTCTGGTTCAACCGCGACGCCAGCCTCGACAACTGGGCCATCTACTTTTTCGGTTCCTACGGACTGGGCGCCGCCGCCTGGTGGGCCTCCGACCGCCAGCGGCTGTCGGCCTGGCTCGGCGTCCTGCTGACAGTCGCCGTTGCCGCCCTGATCGTCGATTTCCGCCTGCGCATCCTGCTCGCCCTGGCCGTGGCGCTTACCCTGGGCTTCAGTCGCCGCAACGGCCTGCTCGAGGTCTGGCCCGACTTCCGCCCCCTGGCCTTCCTCGGCCGGATTTCATATTCGCTCTTCCTGGTCCATTTCCCGGTCTTGCTGCTGGCCAACTGCGTCTACGCGCAGCTCAACCTGTCGTCTGCCGCATCGGTGGTCATCGGCCTGAACCTGGCCATCGCCACCAGTATCGGGGTGGCCACGCTGTTCTACCGTTGGGTTGAAAGCCCGGAAGCCAGCCGGCGCATCACGACCGCCCTCGGCTGGTTGGCAAACAGCCTGCAGGCCCTGTCGCTATGGGCGGCGAGACGGGCCCGCCGCGTGGCGCGCCGCGCCATACTCGGTCGGGTATGAACCAGGTGTAGTGCCACACTCTCTCCACTAGTTGGCCAGTTCCTGCCGTTTCCGGAAGAATTCCAGCGCTTCGGGATTGGCCAGCGCCTCGACATTTTTTACCGGCTGCTCGCTCACCACGTTGCGCACAGCCAGTTCGACGATCTTGCCGGACTTGGTGCGCGGAATGTCCTGGACCTGGACGACCTTGGCCGGTACGTGGCGCGGGGTGGTGTTGTCGCGGATCTTTCTCTTGACCCGTTCGATCAGTTCATCGTCGAGCACCGCCCCCTCGCACAGCCTGACAAAGAGCACGACACGCACGTCGTCGTTGCGCCCCGGCGGCCAGTCCTGGCCGATGACCAGGGCTTCGAGGATTTCCGGCAGCTGCTCGACCTGGCGATAGATTTCCGCCGTCCCGATGCGCACGCCGCCAGGATTCAGGGTTGCATCCGAACGACCGTAGATGATCATGCCGTCGTGCGCGGTCAGTTCCGAAAAGTCGCCGTGACACCAGATATTGTCGAAGCGTTCGAAATAGGCAGCCCGGTATTTCTTGCCGTCCGGATCGTTCCAGAAACCGACCGGCATGACCGGAAAAGGCCGTGTACAGACCAGTTCACCCTTCTCGCCGCGTACCGGCCGGCCGCCATCGTCGAAGACATCGACCGCCATGCCCAGGCCACGACACTGGATCTCGCCACGATAGACGGGGAGGACGGGATTGCCGAGGACGAAACAGGAAACGATGTCGGTGCCGCCGGAAATCGAGGCAAGCAGGATGTCCTTCTTGATTTCGCTGTAGACCCAGTCGAAGCCCTCCGGCGACAGCGGGCTGCCGGTCGAGAACATGGCGCGCAGGGCACCCAGGTCGTGCGTCCGGCCCGGGCTCAGGCCGAGCTTGGCGGCGGCGTCGATGAACTTGGCCGAGGTACCGAAATGGGTCATTCCCTCAGCCGCTGCATAGTCGAAGAGCACCGTGCCGCCGGCCGCAAACGGCGAACCGTCGTAGAGCAGCAGGGTGGCGCCGCAAGCCAGGCCGGAGACCAGCCAGTTCCACATCATCCAGCCGCAGGTCGTGAAGTAGAAGAGCCGATCGCCGGGTCGCACGTCGCTGTGCAGCTGATGCTCCTTCAGATGCTGGAGCAGCACGCCGCCATGGCAGTGCACGATGCATTTCGGCACCCCGGTGGTGCCGCTGGAAAACATGATGAACAGGGGGTGGTCGAAGGCCAGCCGTTTGAATAGAACCTCCTGGTCCGGGACGACCGACGGCATATCGGACCAGGCCAGGACGTTGGGCAGCGGTTCGGACAAGGGCTCGCAGTCCAGGTAGGGCACGACGACGGTTTGCCGCAGTGAGGGCAGTTGGGCAATCACAGCCGCGTTCTTTTCCCGGCAATCGACCATCTTGCCGTTGTACCAGTAGCCATTGACGCAGACCAGCACCTTGGGTTCGATCTGACCGAAACGGTCGAGCACGCCCTGGACGCCGAAATCGGGCGAGGCCGACGACCAGATGGCGCCGAGCGCTGTGGTCGCCAGCATGGCGATCAGGGTTTCCGGCAAATTGGGCAGGTAGCCGGCCACCCGGTCGCCCTCGCCGACGCCGGCGGCGATCAGGAATTGCTGAAAGCGCGCCACCTCGGCATAGAGCGCCGCCCGGCTCAGGCGCCGCCTGACCTTGTCCTCGCCCCAGAAGACCAAGGCCTCGCCAGTATCGCGCCGCTGCAGCAGGTTTTCGGCATAGTTCAGGCGGGCATCCGGAAACCACCGTGCGCCGGGCATCCTGTCACCGTCGACGACGACACGCGCGCCCTTGTCACCGACGACGCCGCAGAAATCCCACAGGGTCGACCAGAAATCGGCCGGCCGATCGACCGACCATTGCCACAACTCGCCATAATCCGCCGCGCCCCGGGCGGCGATCAACTGCGCCATGCGCGTCGCCGCCGTCTTTGCGGGGTCGGGAGTCCACAGGGGCAGGGGGGCAATCGCTTCGTTCATCTCGTCTCCAGGATCTCTTGTCGCCGGCCCGATCGGGCTGAATATTCAAAGATATCAGGAATTGCCGGGAGCAAACTGTCGTCGACCGGACACTTCCGCCGGCCAGTGTAGTGTTGCACTCTTGATGGCACAGTTAAAACTGAAGGATTTTTGGTCAGGGCAAGGCGCAAACCACAGCGATACCCAGTGGTATCGCGAGGATTTGCAACGCCGCCATGGCCGAAAAGACAAGGTTTTAAGTGCCAGAGAGCGTGCAACACTACACTAGAATTGACGCCGCACCACTGGACGGACAAACTCGCCGCCTTGCCATCCCCCCGCCTTACGCGCCGAAACCCATGTCGCTCGCCTGGAACCTGAAAATCCTGATCAGTACGCTTCTCCTGCCGCCCGGCAACGGCCTGCTGCTCATCGCCCTGGCCGGCGCCTGGCGCCGTCGGCGCTGGGCCTTCGCCCTGGCCGCCTGCGGCGGTGCCCTGCTCCTGGCGCAAAGCCTGCCCTTCGTGGCCGGCCGGCTGATCGCCACCCTGGAAGAACAGAATCCGCCGCTCGCGACGACGCGGCCGGCGGCCGACGCCATCGTCATTCTCGGCAGCGGCCTGCTCACCGCCGCCGCGGAATACGGCGGCGACACGGCCAACGAACGCACCCTGCTCCGCACCCGTTACGGCGCCACCCTGGCCCGCCGCTACGGCTTGCCGGTGCTGGTCAGCGGCGGGCGCCTGCCGCCAACCCGCCGCACCGAAGCCGAGGTCATGGCCGGCATCCTGCAGGACGAATTTGGCGTGGCCGTCCGCTGGCAGGAAGCGGCTTCAATGGACACTGCCGAAAATGCGGTCTTTTCGGCCGCCATGCTCAAGGCCGCCGGCATCCGGCGCGTCCTCCTCGTCACCCAGGCCTTCCACATGCCGCGCGCCCGACGGTTTTTCGAACAGGCCGGACTGACGGTGGTTCCGGCCCCCACCGCCTTCGCCGGCCGACCCGGAACAAGCTGGCAGTTCGCCGATTTCCTGCCCCAGGCCGCCGCCCTGCACAGGTCGTATTACGCCCTGCACGAATGGCTGGGGCTGGCCTGGATGGCACTGAGCCCAAAACGATGCGGCCAGTTCAGCGGCGTCTGTCCACCGGAAAATCCGGATACCCGACCGTAGCGCCCGCCATGCATCTCTTCGTCGACATTTCCAGCCACGGCTTCGGCCACCTCGCGATCACGGCGCCTGTCCTCAACGCGCTGGCCAAGGCCTGTCCGGATTTCCGCCTGACGGTCAGAAGCGCGCTGCCGGCCGCCATGCTGCGGCAACGGATCGTGGTTCCCCATGAGATCATTCCCGCCGCCAGCGATTTCGGCTACATCATGGTCGACGCCACCCGCATCGACCTGGCGGCGAGTGCCGCCGCCTATCGCCGGGCACATGGCGACTGGCCGACCCGGGTCGCCGCCGAAGCGCGTTTCCTGGCCGGACTCGATCCCGACCTTGTGTTGACCAGCGTCAGCTACCTGCCGCTGGCAGGGGCGGCCGTGGCCGGTATTCCGGCCTGCAGCCTGTGTTCGCTGAACTGGGCCGATCTCTTTGCCCATTTTTTCGGCGACAAGCCCTGGGCCGGGCCCATCCATGCCGAAATGCTCGCCGCCTACCGTTCGGCCCGCAGCTTCCTCCGCGTCACCCCGGGCATGGCCATGGGCGATCTGGGCAATGTCACGCCGCTCGGACCGATCGCGGCATTGGGCACAAGACAGGACCTCGCTCTCAAGGGCGACAAGGCGGTCATGGTCGCCATGGGCGGTATCGCCCACCGTCTGCCGGTCGAAGACTGGCCGCGCCTGCCCGGCATACGCTGGCTGTTGCCTGCCGCCTGGAACTGCCGGCATCCGGATGCCATCGCCTGGGAATCCTTCGGCCTCGGTTTTACCGATCTGCTCTCCTCGGTCGATGCCATCGTCACCAAACCCGGTTACGGCACCTTCACCGAAGCCGCCTGCAACGGCATCCCGGGCATTTACCAGCGACGCGAGGACTGGCCGGAACAGGACTGCCTGATCGACTGGCTGAACTGCCACGGCGCCTGTCTCGAAATCGCCCCCTCGGCACTGACCGTCGGCTTGACTTCAAATGATCTTGACAACGTTCTAAACCGTGTCGTTTCGCCACGCCCGGAAGCAAATGGCATCGATGGAGCCGCCCAAGCCATTCTTTGCCATGCCAATGCATAAATATTTACCTGACAAGCGCCCTTAAATCCCCCATTTTGTGCGGGATTTGGCACAATTCGGCATGCCTGAAATTAGTCCCATGCCCGCCCTGCCCAGCCGCCTGTGCGGCCCGGAAACCCCCGATCTCATTCGCAACGAAGTACTGGCCGACCTCTTCGAGGCCACTGCGGCTCGAATACCCGAAAAAATCGCACTGATTTTCGCCGAACGCGAACTCAGCTACACCCAGCTCAACGCTGCCGCCGACCGTGTCGCCTCCCGTCTGATCGCCGCCGGCGTGCGGCCCGGTCAGATCGTCGGCCTCTGGCTGCCGCGCGGCATCGACCTGCTCGTCATGCAGCTCGGCATCGCCAAGAGTGGCGCCGCCTGGCTGCCCTTCGACGCCGACACGCCGGTCGACCGCATCAAGGTCTGCCTCGACGATGCCGACGGCGCCGGCCTGGTCACCGTCGCCGACATCGGCGCTCTCGGCCGCCGCTGCTGGCTCGCCGCCGACCTCCTGGCGCCCCACCCCGAGCCGCTCCTGCGCCGCCGGGACAGCGCCCCGACCGACCCGGCCTATGTCATCTACACCTCCGGCTCGACCGGCAAGCCCAAGGGCATCCTGATCAACCAGGGCGCCATCTGCCACTTCCTGCGCAGCGAAAACGCCGTTCTCGGCATCGCCGAGGAGGACCGGGTCTACCAGGGCTTCTCGGTCGCCTTCGACATGTCCTTCGAGGAAATCTGGATCAGCTATCTGGTCGGCGCCACGCTCTGGCTCGCCCCCAGGGAGGTTGCCACCGACCCCGAGGCGCTGCCCGCCGCCCTGATCGACAACCGGGTCAGCGTGCTGCACGCCGTGCCGACACTGCTCGCCCTGTTCACTTGCGACGTGCCCGGCCTGCGCCTCATCAACCTCGGCGGCGAAGCCTGCCCGCAGGCCATCGTCGAACGCTGGGCCCGGCCCGGCCGCCGGGTGTTCAACACCTACGGGCCGACCGAGGCCACGGTCTCGGCCAGCCTGGCCGAACTGCAGCCCGGCCAGCCGGTGACCATCGGCCGGCCGCTGCCCAATTACGGCCTGCTGGTCATCGACGCCGCGGTCGAAAACGGCCTGCGCCTGCTGCCCCAAGGCGAAACGGGCGAACTCTGCATCACCGGCCCGGGCGTCGCCGCCGGCTATCTCGGCCGCCCCGACCTGACGGCCGAAAAATTCCTCGCCAACCCTTGGCCGACCAGCGGGCACGAGAGCCGCCTGTACCGCACCGGCGACCTCGCCCGCATCGACGAACAGGGGCAGATTCATTGTCTGGGACGCACCGACGACCAGGTCAAGATTCGCGGCTTTCGTGTCGAACTGGGCGAAATCGAAGCCGCCCTGACCCGCCAGCCGGGCGTCGGCACCGCCGCCGTCATCCTCCGCCAGGATGAAGGCATCGAACGTCTGGTCGCCTATCTCATCGCCGATTCCGGCGAAGCGACCTCCAGCCCGGCACTGCGCGGTGCCTTGGTAGCGGCCCTGCCGCCCTACATGGTGCCTTCGCATTTCGAAATGCTGGATGAAATGCCGCGCCTGACCTCGGGCAAGATCGACCGCAAGGCCCTGCGCACCCGCCCCCTGGAACTGCCGGCGGGCGCCCCCGGCGATTCGGACAGCCCCGAGACCCCGGCCGAGGAAATCCTTTTTGCCGCGCTGGCCCGCCTTTTCCCCGGCCAGGTGATCAGGCGCGAGGCCGATTTCTTTACCGATCTCGGCGGGCACTCCCTGTTTGCCGCTCGCCTCGCCTCCTCGCTGCGCCAGGAAGCTCGCTTCGCCGGTTTTTCGGTGCGCGACATCTACGTCCACCGCCGCATCGGCCTGATCGCCGAAGCGCTAGGCGCCACGGCCGAAGTAAGCTTCGATGCCGGCGCCAGCGAATGGTTGCCGCCGCCGGCCCATAGACGCTGGCTGTGCGCCATCGCCCAGGCTTTCGTCCTGCCGCCGCTGGTCGGCCTGCGCATGGGTCAGTGGCTGGCTCCCTTCTTCACCTACCATTATTTCACCGGCGATCCGGACGACTCGATCCCTCTTGCGGTAGCCATCTCGGTTAGCGTTTTCCTGGTCGCCACCCTGCTCAGCTTCATTTTCGCCATTCTCGGCAAATGGCTGATCGCCGGCCGACTGAAAGCGGGCAGCTACCCGCTGTGGGGCCTGACCTATTTTCGCTGGTGGTGCGCCAGCCGGTTGATCGAAGGTGCTCCGGCATACATGTTGAGCAACTCGCCGCTCAACATCTGGTGGCTGCGCGCACTGGGCGCGCGAATCGGCAACGAGACGATCATCGGCAACGTCACCCTGCGGGCCCACGACCTGCTCGATGTCGGCAACGGTGTCAGTATCGGCAATGCAGTGAATCTCGAGAACGCCCGGGTCGAACGGGGCCAGCTCCACCTCGGCCCGATCGGGCTGGCGGACGATGTCTGCATCGGCTCCTACGCGGTGCTCGAAGGCCACACGGCAATGGACCGCTACGCGCACCTGGAAGCCCAATCGGCCCTTGGCGAAGGGCTGGCCATTCCGCCACGGCGGATATGGCTCGGCTCGCCGGCACGCGATGTCGGGGAGTTCGACCCCGCCTCCGTCCCACCCCGGCCGGAGGTCTCGGAAACCCGCCTGGCGCGCGAAGGCCTGTTTTACGTTTTGGGCATGCTGGCGACCGCCGCCCTGTTTTTCATGCCGGTTTTCCCGAGTTTCATGCTGGTCGACTGGCTGGACAACGAACCCAACTCCCTCCCCTTCCCCCTGCAACTGTTCAAGTACTTCGCCCTGGCCTTCCCCGGCACGGCGGTGCTCATCGTCGGCACCATCCTCAGTTCGGCCATCCTGCGCTGGACCCTGATGCCCAGGTTGCAGGCCGGCAGCTGGCCGGTCCACAGCCGCGTCTATTGCAGCCGCTGGCTGGTCAACCAGATCCAGGAATCCAGCCTGAACATCCTGCACGGCATCTACGCGACGGTTTACGCGCCCTTCTGGTATCGCCTGCTCGGCGCCAAGGTCGGCCGCGACGCGGAAATCTCGACCGCCCAGGGGTTGGTTCCCGACCTCCTGACGCTGGGCGACGAAACCTTCATCGCCGACGCCGTAATGCTCGGTGACGAGGAGGTCGATGCCGGCTGGATGACGCTCAAACCGACGGTCATCTCGCGGCGCAGCTTCGTCGGCAACGGCGCCTACATCCCGGACGGCACCGTGCTACCGGAAAACGTGCTGATCGGCGTCCAGTCGAGGGCGCCGGCCAACGAACGCATTAAGTCCGGCGATACCTGGCTCGGCTCCCCACCGATCAATCTGCCGGCCCGCGAGCAAACGGCCGGCTACCCGGAAGCGCTCACCTTCCGCCCCTCCCGGCTACGTCGCCTCGGTCGCGCCCTGGTCGAAGCCTTCCGCATCATTTCGCCGCACGCGCTGGTCATCGCCGTCGGCTACACCGTCGTCCTCAACGTCATGCCGCTCACCGATGCCGGCCGCTGGCAGGATGTCTTCACCTTGCTGAGCGTGGCCGGCGTCCTTTTCGGCATCAGTACCATCGTATTTGTCGCCGTGCTCAAATGGCTGTGCATCCGGCGCTACAAGAAACACTCGGTGCCGATGTGGACCCCTTTCGTCTGGACCTCGGAGGCCATCACCAGCCTTTATGTCGGCATGGCCGTGCCCAACCTGATGAATTACCTGCGCGGCACCCCCTGGTTGCCGGTCGCCCTCAACCTGCTGGGTTGTCGTATCGGTCGCGGCGTTTATCTCGATACCACCGATGTCACCGAATTCGATTGTGTCCGGATCGGCGACTACAGCGAACTCAACGGCCTGGCCTGCCCGCAGACCCATCTCTTCGAAGACCGCGTCATGAAAATAGACATGGTCAGCATCGGCAAGCGGGTTTACGTCGGCCCGAGGACGACGGTGCTGTACGGCGCCGTGGTCGGCGACAATGTGCGCCTCGGCCCCCTGTCGCTGGTCATGAAGGGGGAAAGCCTGCCGGCCGGCTCGCGCTGGCACGGTTGCCCGGCCGCTCCGGCCGTCCGCTGAGATGACGATTGAGCCGCTGCCGGTTCCGCGCTGGCCGGCTTGCCGTGATCCGGGCCGGGATCTGCTGGTCGTCGCCGTCGATACGCCGGACAGCGCCATGCGCGATGTGGCCCGCCGACTGGTGCGCGCCGTCCTGCGTGAAATCCTCGGCCCCCTCGAATTCGTTTCCCGCCCCGGCCAAGCCATTCGTCCGGTCAATCGGGAAAGCCCGGTCGGCATTTCAGTCAGTCACGAAAACGAATGTTCGCTGGTCGCGGTGAATTTCTCGGGCCCGGTCGGCGTCGATCTGCTGCGCCTGCCAGACCGGCCGGACTGGCAGGCTGAAATTCCGGCCCTGGCCGAAACCTATCTCGGCCCGGGCGACGCAAGGGAAATCGCCGGCCGGCCGTCGCATGAACGGGTGGCCTGTTTTGCCCGTGCCTGGACCCGGCACGAAGCCCGCCTCAAATGCCGTGGCCTCGGCCTGGAGGAGTGGGGCGCCGCTCTGGAGGAGCTGTTGTCACCCTGCCGCGTCCGACCGCTGCTGCTGCCAGCCGGTTACGTCGGCGCCGTCGCCACCCTCAGAGTGGCCGAAATCCCAGCTCTTTGAGCAGTTCGCCGGTTTCGCAAATGGGCAGCCCCATGACCCCGGTGTAGCTACCGGACAGGTGTTCGACAAATAGTCCGGCCCGGCCCTGGATACCGTAGGCGCCGGCCTTGTCCATCGGTTCGCCGCTCATGACGTAGTGACGGATTTCGTCGTCGTCGATTCTGCGAAAGCGGACCTCGCTGGTCGACAGGCGATAGATCGTCCGCCCGAGGTGATTGATCGCAACGCCGGTCAGCACGCGATGAGTCTGCCCCGACAGGCGACGCAGGATGGCGACGGCATCGCTCATGTCGACCGGTTTGCCGATGATTTCACCGGCAAATTCCAGCGTCGTGTCGGCTGCCAGCACCGGCCGCATCGGCAGGCGGCGTTCCTCCACGATCTTCAGGCCATGGACGGCCTTGGCCCGCGCCACACGCTCGACATAGACAAGGGGATCCTCGTTCGGCTTCGGTGTTTCGTCGGTTTCGCTATCGGTTCGCATGCCGTCGCGAAAAACGATGGTATCGAAATCTATGCCGATCTGGTTCAACAGTTCGCGACGGCGTGGGCTGCGCGAGGCGAGATAAAGACGCATCATCCCTCCCGATGGTATGGATGGTTTTTCAGGACGCTGACGGCACGATACAACTGCTCGCACAATAGCAGGCGGGCCATGCCATGAGGCAGGGTCAGGCTGGACAGCCGCAGGCTGTCGTCGGCCTGACGCTTGAACTCCTCGTCAAGGCCATCGGCGCCGCCGATCAGCAAGGCGATGTCGCGACCATCCTGCATCCAGCTTTCGAGCCGTCTCGCCAGCTTGAGGGTGGTCAGGTCGTCGCCCTTTTCGTCGAGCACGACTATCCTGCACCCGCCGGGCAGCGCATCCCGAATGCGGCTTTTTTCGGCATTCAGCAATTGTTCGCGGGTCTTCGAACCGCGCGGCTCGGGCTTGATTTCGGTAACGCTGGCCGCCAGTTCGCGGGGCATGCGCTTCAGGTACTCGGCGCAACCTTCGTTAACCCAGCCGGGCTGGCGATGGCCGACGGCAAGTACGGCCAGCTTCATTCCTGCCTGGCCTGCTCCACTGCCTTGCGGCGCTGAGCCGGTGTCGCCTGCCACAGTTCCTCAAGATTGTAATACTGGCGCACATTGGGTTGCATGACGTGCACGACGATGTCGCCGAGATCGACCAGGACCCATTCGCCGCCATCTTCGCCTTCGGTCGAGACAATCTCGCCGCCGGCCTCCTTGACCTTGTCCTGGACGTTCTGGGCCAGTGACTTGACCTGGCGGTTGGAGTCGCCGGTGGCGATGACGATGCGATCGAACATCGAGGTCAGCTTGCTGGTATTGATGACTTCGATGTCCTTGCCCTTGATGTCTTCGAGGGCGGCAACGACGATTTTTTGGAGCTTGCGGATGTCCATCAGGTGCTTTTATAGAGTTGGTGAATGTCAATATAGTCGAGAACGGCATCGGGCAGCAAATAGCGCGCCGAAAGGCCGTTGCCCAATAGATTGCGGACCTGGGTGGCCGAAATCGCCAACTGGGTCATGGCAAAGGTGACGATGCCGCCGGCCGGCGAGCATTTCAGCCCGCCGACATCAGCCAGGTAACGAGTATGGAACTCACTTGCCAGGTCCCGCGGCAAACAGTCGGCTTCGACCGGAAAACCCGGCCGATGCGAAACCGCAATATGGGTCAGCGCAAAAATATCGCGCCAGCGGTGCCAGTCGGAAAATCCGGCAAAGGCGTCGGCGCCGACGAGCAGCACGAAGGGCTGTCGGTCGCCCAGTTCGCGGCGCAGCCGCTCCAGCGTCTGCACGGTGTAGCTCGGCGCCACCGAAGCCACCTCGCCGGAGTCGACCGAGAAGCGGGTGTTTTTTTCCGTGGCCCGGACGACCATCTCCAGGCGTTGCCGGGCCGTGACCTGCGGCGCCACCCGATGCGGCGGCTGGCCGGCCGGAATCCAGCGCACGCCGCCGAGGCCGAGTTGGGCGATCGACTCTTCCGCGAGCCGCAAATGACCGTAGTGGATGGGGTCGAAGGTTCCGCCAAAAAGGCCGAGGGGTGGATTCGAAATTTCAGGCAATTTCGGAAACGCCGAAAATGTCGCGGTAGCTGGCGTAGAAACTGGCAAACACGGTCGGTGCGATGATCAGCACCATCGGAACGGTCAGCGCCGCCGAAATGAAAGCGGCCGCATCCGGAAAGATCAGGAGCAGAACGACGAGCAGGAGCCCGGGGGCGAGTCCAGCCAGCAACAGGATGCCCAGGCCATAGGCGAGGAAAGGCCGCCAGTTCATCCAACAGGCGACAAAACTGAAGAAGAGCGCCCGGCCAAGCGACAGGCGATGCCAGGCGGCGAGGACCGGCGCGAACCAGTAGGCCATCATAACCGGCGTCATGGCCAGCAGGACGAAAAGGGTCGGCCAGAGGAAATCGGCATCCTCCAGGGCAGCCCGCTCGGCACGGCTGCCCGCCGTTATGTAGCGGAGCATGTCGCCGCCGTCGAGCAGGGTGGACAGGCCGAGGATGCCCAGGGTACAGCACAGGTAGAGGGCGCCGAGCGCAAGCAGGGTCCGGCCATTTTCCTTCATGCTGCCGAACAGAGTCTGGACGCCGGTCGGCTGGCCGCGCTCGACCTGCCTGGCGGCCTGCATCAGGCCGACGGACAAGCCGGGAACGGCCAGTGAAGCGGCCAATGCGCCGATGACCGGCAGAACGTTGAGAAAAATGACCGTAAACCAGTAGGTTACAACCAGCATGCCAAGCACCGGCGGATTGCGCCGAAAGATGGCAAAACCGGTCAGAAGCCAGCTCCAGCCGGCAGCAGGAGGCAGTTTTTGCGCCCGCACGTCAGCTGCCCACGAAAATATCGCGGTAGGATGCGTAGACCGCGCCGGAAAATACCGGCAATAGTAGCAATAGGCCCATGCCGAGCGGCAGCATGGCAAAAAACAGGGCGACGAGCAGGAAGGTGCCGAAAATGGCCATCGGCAGGAAATTCTTGGCGCCTGCGGCAAAGCTGGCTTTCATCGCGTCGAGCGGCTGCATGTCGTGGAAGAAGACAAGGGCCGGCGCAAACCACGTCGCCATGATGACCGGGATCGACAGCGTCAGGACCAGCAGACCTGCCAGCATGACGCCGCCCAGGGCAATGCCGAAGCCGGCAACCTTGCCGGTCACGGCGCCGCCGAGCACGCCGCCGGAGACCAGCATGAAGGCGATGAAGGCAATGCCGAAAATGCCGACGGCAAAAAATACGCCGACCATGACCAGTTGCCCCGCGTTATGGCGAAAACCGGCGAACAAATCGGCGATTTCGGGCTCTTCGCCCTCGGCCAGGCGCCGACACAGCTTGATCATGCCGGCACCGAACAACGGAACCAGCAAATGGGCGGCAATCTGCCCGAACAACGGCACGATGGAAATCGCCATCAGGATGACCAGCAGGAGAATGGTGCTGCCGATCCAGATACCCGGATTGGCCAGGAACATCGTCCAGCCCTGACGCAGCCAGTCGAAACAGGCGCCGGGATCGACTTCACGGCTTTCGCCGGTAAACCTGGAAGGGACCAGGGGGAAAAGGGGAGTTTCGCTCATGCCCGGATGCTAACGGGGCAAAGCTTCCGGAGCAAGGCGAAAACGCGTCAACATGCTGCGGAAATGTTCTGGATTCTTGATTGTTACCACTTCCCCGGCCCTGGGTCGATGCCGTGCCTCAAGGCGAAGCAGCCAGAAACGCAGGGCGGCCGCCCGGCGCATCGCGGGCCAGGCCTCGATTTCGACTCCGCTCGGCGCGCGCAGGCCGGCATAGCCGGCAAACAGGGCCGACAGCGCTTCGTCATCGGCGCACCAATCGTTGGCGACGACCGCCAGATCGAACAGCCAGGCATCCTCGCCGGCAAAGTAGAAGTCGAGCACGCCGGTCAGGCGGCCGGAAGCGTCCCACAGCACGTTGTCGCGAAACAGGTCGGCATGGATGACGCCTCGGGGCAGGCGGGAATAGTTCTGGGCTGACTGGAAAAGCAGTTCGTCGGTCAGCAGTTCGCGCTCACCGGCAGAGAGCAGCGGCAGCAAGGTCTCGCCGACAGCCTGTCGCCAGGTCGCGCCGCAGGGGTTGGGCAGGGCTTGCGGCATGTCGGCGGCAACCAGATGCAGGCGGGCGAGCATCTCGCCGACGGCCCGACAATGGGTCGCGCCGGGTATTTCCACGGCATCGCCCGGCAGGCAGCTGAGCAGTGCTGCCGGCTTGCCGGCCAGCCAGCGCCAATGACGCCCGTCGTCGCCGACCTGCGGTTGAGGACAGGGAATTCCGTGTTGCGCCAGCCGATCCAGCAGGGCCAGGTAAAAATCCAGTGCCGGAGTATCGATGTTTTCGAATACCGTCAGCACGAAACGCCCGCCGCCAGTCGTGACGAAATAGTTGGAATTCTGCATGCCGGCCGCGATGCCGGCATGATCGATCAACTCGCCGAGGCCGTAAGGCTGCAGCCAGTCAAGCAGTTCCTCACGTCCGACAACTGTATAGACGGACAAAACTTACCAGTTGAGGATGACCCACATCGGCGGCTTGACCGCCGGGTGATTGATGTCGGCCTCGATGAAATTGCCGTCGCCCTGACGATCGATCAGATAATAGGCCGGCCCGACGCTCGGCGTCACCTTGACCATGTAAAGCTTGCCCTTGATGCGATACTCCTCGCGAGTTTCGCTCTCGCGCTTGACGATAGTGACCTGGGGTTCGAGGGCTTCGTCGAAGGCCTCCATACCCGGCGGCGGAGGCGGCACGGCCGGCAGCGGCTGGAGGTCGTTCTTTTGCGCCCAGGCAGGCAGCGCGGCAAGCAGCAGAATGGGAAGAAGGCGGCGCATGATCGAGTCCTCGATGTAGATAGCCTGATTTTACAGGTTGAGCAGCATCTCGTGTTCGTTCGGCAAGGGGCCGAAGGGACGAGCTTCGTAATGTTTGAAAATGGCCTCGACGACCAGAGCGGGTTCGTCGATCATCTGGATCAGGGCCATGTCCTCCTCGCCGACCATGCCCTCGGCGACGAGCCGCTCCTTGAACCAGGCAATCATGCCGCCCCAGAAGGCCGAACCGACCAGGATCAGGGGAATCTTGCGCCCCTTGCCGGTCTGGATCAGGGTCAGCGCCTCCATCAGTTCATCCAGGGTGCCGAAGCCGCCGGGCATGACTACGTAGGCGCTGGCGAAGCGGACGAACATGTACTTGCGGGCGAAAAAATGACGGAAGGTCTGCGAGATGTCCTGGTAGGGGTTGTTCTTCTGCTCGTGCGGCAGTTGGATATTCAGACCGACCGACGGCGACTTGCCGAAGAACGCTCCCTTGTTGGCCGCCTCCATGATGCCAGGCCCGCCGCCGGAAATGACCGAAAAACCCGAATCGGATAGCAGGCGCGCCGTCTGTTCGGCCAGCATGTAGTAGGGAGAATCCGGCCGGACGCGGGCGCTGCCGAAAATGGTCACGGCCGGCTTGATCGCCGCCAGGCGTTCGGTCGCTTCGACGAACTCTGACATAATGCCGAAAATACGCCACGACTCGCGGGCCGTCGTGCTTTTCAGAATGGCCTCGGTCTCCACTCCTGTCACCAGTTTTTCGCTTTCCGTCACTTCTCATGCCTCTCTTGTTGTTGGTGGACGGTTCGTCCTATCTCTACCGCGCTTTCCATGCCCTGCCCGAGCTGCGCAACAAGGCAGGCGAGCCAACGGGCGCCATCTACGGCGTCCTGAACATGCTACGTCGTCTGGAGAGCGACTACAAGGCGGACTACAAGGCCGTCGTTTTCGATGCCAAGGGCAAGACCTTCCGCGACGACTGGTATCCCGAGTACAAGGCGCACCGCCCGCCGATGCCGCCGGAAATGGTCAGCCAGATCGAACCGCTGCATGCCGCCATCAAGGCCGGCGGCTGGCCCCTGCTCATGGTCGACGGCGTCGAAGCCGACGACGTGATCGGCACGCTGGCGACGCGGGCCGCCGCCGACGGCATCGATACCCTGATCTCGACCGGCGACAAGGACCTGACCCAATTGGTCAATCCGCTCGTTCGCTGGTACAACACGATGAGCAACGAACTGCTCGACGAAGCCGGCGTCGAGGCCAAGTTCGGCGTACGGCCGGGCAGGATCGTCGATTACCTGGCACTGGTCGGCGACACCGTCGATGGCGTGCCCGGGGTTGCCAAATGCGGGCCGAAGACGGCGCTGAAATGGCTGGCGCAATACGGTTCGCTCGATGAAATCGTCGCCCATGCCGATGAAATCGGCGGCGTCGTCGGTCAGAATCTGCGCGACCATCTCGCCTTCCTGCCACTCGGCAAGAAACTGGTCACCGTCGCCTGCGATCTCGCCGGCCTGCCGGCACCGACCGCGCTGACCGCCAGCCAGCCCGAGACGGCGGCGCTGCGCGAACTCTATACCCGCTACCAGTTCCGCACCTGGCTGGGCGAAATCGACGGCCCGGAAGCGGCCGCCGCCCTGCCGGCCCGCGACTCGGCGGCGCCGACAACCGCGGCGCCGGTCCGGCCGCTCGAAGTCCGTTACGAAACCATCCTCAGCTGGTCGCAATTCGATGCCTGGCTGGCCCGCGTCGAAGCCGCAGAACTGACCGCGCTCGATACCGAAACGACCAGCCTCGACGCCTTCGCCGCCCGCATCGTCGGCATTTCCCTGTCAGTCACCCCCGGCGAAGCCTGCTACATCCCGCTCGCCCACATCGCCCCCGGCGTCGCCGACCAGTTGCCGCGCGACGAGGTGCTGGCCAGACTGACACCCTGGCTTGTCGCCGACGACCGGAAAAAGGTGATGCAAAACGCCAAATACGACCAGCACGTCTTTGCCAACCACGGCATCGCGCTGGCCGGGATCAAACACGACACCATGCTGGAGAGCTACGTCATCGAGTCCGACAAGGGGCACGACCTGGGTCAGCTGTGCAGCCGCCACCTCGACCTCCCCACCATCGCCTACGAAGACCTGTGCGGCAAGGGAGCCAAACAGATTTCCTTCGACCAGGTCGATATCGAGCGGGCAGCCACCTATTCGGCCGAGGACGCCGACGTCACCCTGCGCGTACATCACGTGCTGCACCCCCAATTCGCCGAAGAAGCAGGACTCGCGCGCATCTATCACGACATCGAAATGCCGGTCCGCCAGGTCATCTGGCAGATCGAGCGCAACGGCATACGGATCGACGCCGAGGTGCTGGCCCGCCAAAGCCACGAAATGGGCCGGAAAATCATGACCCTAGAAGGGCAGGCCTACGAGCTGGCCGGCCAGCCCTTCAACCTGGCTTCGCCCAAGCAGCTCGGCGAAATTCTCTTCGAAAAGCTGGGTCTGCCGGTCAAGAAGAAAACGCCGTCGGGCGCTCCGTCAACCGACGAAGAGGTGCTTTCCGAACTCGCCCTCGATTATCCCCTGCCCAAACTGCTGCTCGAACACCGCAGCCTCTCCAAGCTCAAGGGCACCTATACCGACAAGCTGCCGCGCATGGTCAATCCGCAGACCGGCCGCGTCCATACCAGCTTCGCCCAGGCCGCCGTGGTGACCGGCCGCCTGGCTTCGAGCGACCCCAATCTGCAGAACATCCCGGTGCGCAGCGAGGAGGGTCGAAAAATCCGCACGGCCTTCATCGCTCCACCCGGCAGCAGCATCGTTTCGGCCGACTACTCGCAGATCGAACTGCGCATCATGGCCCACCTCTCGGGCGACGAACGACTGCTCGAAGCCTTCGCCCTGGGCGAGGACGTACACCGGGCCACGGCGGCCGAAATTTTCGGCGTCACGCCGCTCGAAGTCGGCCCCGACCAGCGCCGGGTCGCCAAGAGCATCAACTTCGGCCTGATCTACGGCATGAGCGCCTTCGGACTGGCCCGCCAGCTCGGACTGGAACGCAGCGCGGCGCAAACCTATATCGACCGCTACTTCACCCGCTACCCCGGCGTTGCCCGCTACATGGAAGAAGCCCGCGAAACGGCCCGCCAACACGGTTATGTCGAAACCGCCTTCGGCCGCCGCCTGTGGTTTCCGGAAATCGGTTCGAGCAACGGTAATCGCCGGCAGGGTGCCGAACGCGCGGCGATCAACGCCCCCATGCAGGGCACGGCAGCCGATCTGATCAAGCTGGCGATGATCGCCGTGCAGGACTGGCTGGACAAAGAGGCGCTGCAATCACGCCTGGTCCTCCAGGTTCATGACGAACTGCTGCTCGAAGTGCCGGACGACGAATTGGCGGCGGTCCGAACCCACCTGCCGCGCCTGATGACCCAGGTCGCCGAACTCAAGGTGCCGCTGATCGTCGAACTCGGCGTCGGAGCCAACTGGGAAGCGGCGCACTGAAGCGAATTCAGGCGACCAGCCTGTAGTGCTTCTTGCTGAGCTCGAGACCGAAGCATTTTTCCACCTTGAGCATAAGCCAGTGGCGCCGTTCGCGCTTGCTCAGGCGGTACGCCGGGTCGGCCCGATAGATGCCGTCCGCCTCGGGTAGCCAGGCCTCGACGACGGCCGGGTGGCTTCCCGTGAATTGGCGGGCGATACGCCCGTCGAAGCGGGAATAGTCGATTGCCTTGTGCTGCTTGTCCCAGTATTGCTGCACCTGTTCGCTCTTCAAGTTCATCTGTGCCTCGCTCCTGACCCAGCCGTAGTGGTACATGGTGGCGCCGACCAGCGCGGCGCGCGGGTAACGCCCGACCTTGTTCTTGTCGAGCACCAGCCAGAACAGGCCGTCGGGCGCATAGGAACGGATGGAGTTCTTCAATATCCGCGGCGCCCGCCGATACCAGCCGGGGCTCCACAGATAGGTGTTCTTGTTGCCGTAGAAATGCAGGTAATCGAAGACCAGCGCCTCGACCGCCGGATTGTCCAGGTGCCTGGCCATCGACTGGCGGATCGTCTCCAGATCGTCCTCGTGGACCACTTCATCGCCCTCCAGATAAAAGACCCAGTCGCCGGTGCAATTGAACTGGGCGATCATCTTCTGCTGGCCATAGACATAGCCGCGATCCTTCATCTTGTCGCTCCACGCGGTGTGGACGATCCTGATCTTCGGGTCGCCGATGGCGGCTAGCATGGCCTCGGTGCGGTCTTCGCAGGGGCCGAGGGCGATGACGAATTCATCGACGATGGGCAGGATAGACCTGATCGATTCGACAAAGGGATAGCCCAGCATCTGGGCATTCTTGAGAAAGGTGAAAGCGCTGATTTTCATGGTTGAATTGTCCGCTGGGCAACTGGTGACGATTCCGCGTCGAGACCGGATGCGAACGAGCGAATCTGCTCGAAGATCACATCCGGATCGATCCGGTACAGGCATTCGCTTTTGCCGTGACTGTCGTCGCAGCCGGCCATCCCGCAGGCGACGCAGGGCATCTCGGCCTGAAAGAGCGTAATGTCGTCGTAGGTTTGAACCGCTTGATTGCCGGTGGCGCAAATACCGGACCGGTTCGACCACGGCGACCAGCGGACCGGCAGGGTCGGGCCGAAAACAGCGAATATCCGCTTGTTCTGGGCCGCGGCGATATGCATGTTGAGCGTGTCCATGCCGATATAGGCGGACGAAAGTTCGCTCAGGGCAACATACTCGGCCAGGGTCGTCTCGCCGATGAAATCGAAGAGATTGGGCAGCACGGGCAGGGTCGATTTGATGCGCCGGTCGACTTCGCTCGCGGCGCCGGTCACGACCAGCGGGATGCCCAGGGAATCGAGCTTGCGGAGCAGTTCCTTGCGCAGCTCTTCCGGGTAGACCTTGTAGTCGTATTGCGCCGTCGGGTGGAAGATGAAGAATTTAGAAATCCCCAGGCGACTCAGTTTTTCTCGCATCGCGTCGAGCGCCGCCGGCGTCGATTGCACCGACACCCGGACCGGGTCGGCGGGAATTTCCAGGAAATCCAGGGCCGCCAGGTTTTGCCGCACCACGTGCCGGTCCGCTTCGGCCGGATAGCTGTAATCGAGCAGCCAGCGCTTCCACCAGGACTTGCGGCGGTCGCCGTCGACCGGGCTGATGGCGACCTTGCCGGCGAGCAGGGCATAGAGCACGCTTCTGTCGCTGGCCGTCAGGTTGATCGCCAGGTCGTATCGCCCCCGAATTTTGCTCAGCAGGCCGAGTTCCGCCCGGATTCTCGCGAAGCAGGGCAGTTTTTTCCAGCCATAGGAATAGCTGTGGATTGTCCGGACATGCGGCAGGATGCCGGCGATGCCGAGGGTATCGTCGTTGACCAGCAAATCGATCCGGCAATCGGCGTAAAACGAATGGATGGCCTCGATCAGCGGCGACGAGAGAAAGACATCGCCGTTCGACCGCTGGACGATGATGAGCACATGCCTAGGCCGGCTCATAATTCTTGTAGAGAATGGCCGAGAAGAAGACGAAGAGCAGGGTGGTGTAATGGCCCAGCAGATAGGTGTCGCTGAGCATGATGACCATGAAGAGCAGGGGCATGCCGATGCCGACCGCCTGCCGGACGGGGTCGTCGCTCTTCAGCGCCTGTTTGATCTGGTTGCGGAAGATGGACAGGAAAATCAGCAGGCCGACCAGGCCCAACTGGGTGCCGACCAGCAGGTACATGTTATGCGGATGGTCGGGAAGATCGATGCCCGGCGAATTCTTCTGATTGATCACGGCATAGGCCAGGCGAAAATCCCCGGTGCCGACGCCGAACAAGGGATGGTTCCTGATGATCTCGAGGGAATTCAGGAAGTAGGTCAGGCGCAAGCCGACGGAACTGACCTGCATCTGCGCGACGTCCTTCCTCATTTCCTCGAAATGGCTGACCTGATATACCGCCAGGTCGACCCGCTCATGAAATATCTGACTGCTGTTGTAGGAGAGCAGGAAAATCGCCGGGATAAAAACGCCGCAAAACAAGAGGGCCTTGAGCAGGTTTTTCTTGAAAAACTGGAAGGCGACCAGGGCAAGGACCAGGAAATACATGATCTGGCCGGCCCGCCCGCCGGTGATGAACATGTTCACCGTCATGGTGCACACGAAAATTCCATAGGCGAATCGTTGCCATCTGCTCAAGGTCTCGCCGAACAGCAGGTTTTCCAGAAGCAGGTAGACGGCGAAGGCCAGGAAAGGGTTGTACGAGATGTGGGACATGAAGGGGGTCGGATTTTCCGCCGTCGCGCTGCCGAACGGTGGAATCAGCCCGAACCATATGGCGTACGACAACAGTTCCGACATCGAGATCGCCAGCAGGAAAGCCAGTATGTAGTACCTGACATGCTCCCGGCGCACGAAGGACATGAAGGTGGGCAACAGCAGGAATTTCCACTGCTTTTTCAGGATGACCAGTCCCCAGGCCAGGTCGGTCGTCCACAGCATGCCGAGGAGATGAATGGCGACAAAAATGAGAAAGGAGACGACCACCGGGTTATTTCTGGCCTCCTGCCATTTTTCGGCGAAACGGCCTTCGAACAGCCAGAGCAGTATGATCAGGGCGGCGACCAGATTGCCCAGCGCAACATAGATGGGAAATGTGAAGGCAAAAACCATCAACAGGTAGCTGCCGATATCCGCTACGTTCAGTCCGTTCTTCCGAATGCTTGCGCTCATGTCGCGGGTCAACCCTAATTTGTCAAGTGGACAACCCGGCCTGCCACCAGGCCGTGATCGTCAAAAGATGCGGCGAAACCGATTCGCTGGCCAGGAACAGGCCCCGGCCATGCCGGCCCGCCGTCGAGCAGCCGGCCCCTTTGCAATCCGAACGATAGGAGACAGTCCGCCGAGCCGGGCAAGTATAATCCAGGCTTTCGGTCGCGCCTTGCCCGGCGACCGGGGCATTTTCCCTGCCAATCACTCGATTTACCAACCATTTCCGATGAATTCACGCCAATTATATCAACGGCTTCTGACGCACATTCGCCCCTATCGCCTGCGCTTCATCTTGGCGGTGGTAACCATGGGCCTCGCCTCCGCGACCGAACCGTTCTTTCCCGCCCTGCTCAAGGAGTTGCTGGACAACGGTTTTTCCACGGCCCAGGGGAAATGGGACTGGCTCATCTATCCGTTGGGCATTATCGTCATTTTCATCGCCCGGGCGACCCTCAGCTTCGTCGGCGACTACCTGATGAGCTGGGTATCCCACGCCGTCATCTTCGAAATGCGGGAAACCATGTTCGCCCGCCTGATTTCGCTGCCGATCAAGTATTTCGGCGACACCATTTCGGGGCGGATCATTTCCAAGGTCACCTACGACGTCAATAACGTCGCGGCCGCCTCCTCGGAAGCGCTCAGCAGCCTGATCAAGGATACCCTGTCCATCGTCGGCCTGCTCATCTGGCTCTTCTACCTGAACTGGCAACTGACGCTGATCACCCTCGCCATGGCACCATTGATCGCCCTCGCGGTCACCGTCTTCAGCCGTCGTCTGCGCAAGGTATCGCGGGGCATACAGGATTCCTTCGGCGACATCACGCAGGTCATGCAGGAAAGCGTCGAGGGTTACAAGATCATCCGGATTTTCGGTGGGCAGTCCTACGAAAAAGAACGCTTCAAGGATGCCGTCATGAACCACCGGCACCTGCAGATGCGCGCCGTGGTCGCCGCCGGCGGCCAGAAGCCCATCGTCCAATTCTTCGGCGCCTTGCCACTGGCCATCATCATCGGCATCGCCATTTTCCAGGCCGGCGATGGACAGGGCAGCGTCGGCGGCTTCGTTTCCTTCATCACCGCCATGGTCATGCTGCTCACCCCGATCAAGCACCTGACTGATGTCAATTCACCCATCCAGCGCGGACTGGCCGCCGCCGAAAGCATTTTCGCGCTGATCGACGAAAAACCGGAAGACGACCGGGGCACGCAGGAACTCGGACGGGCCAGGGGACAGGTCGAATTCGACCGGGTCGTTTTCTCCTATCCCGGCGCCGAGAGCGCCGCCCTCAAGGGAATCAGCTTCGACATCAGGCCGGGCGAGTGTATCGCCCTCGTCGGCCAGTCGGGAAGCGGCAAGACCACCGTCGCCAATCTGCTGCCCAGGTTCTATCACGTGGACAGCGGAACCATCCGCATCGACGGCCAGGCGCTCGAAGACATCAAGCTGGAAAGCCTGCGCAGCAACATCGCCCTGGTCAGCCAGGAAGTCGTCCTCTTCAACGACACGATTGCCGCCAATATCGCTTACGGCGCCATGCGCGGGGCCAGCCGCGAAGAGATCGAGGCCGCCGCGCAGGCCGCCTATGCCACGGAATTCATCGACAAATTGCCCGACGGCTTCGATACCGTCGTCGGCGAACACGGCGTCAAACTTTCCGGCGGCCAGCGTCAGCGCCTGGCCATCGCCCGCGCCCTGCTCAAGAACGCGCCGCTCCTCATCCTCGACGAAGCGACCTCGGCCCTGGATACCGAGTCGGAACGCCACGTCCAGGCAGCGCTCGACGAATTGATGCGCGGTCGCACGACGCTGGTCATCGCTCACCGCCTGTCGACCATAGAACGGGCCGACCGCATCCTGGTGCTGTCCGACGGCAAGGTCGCCGAATCGGGCAAGCATGACGAACTGCTCGCCCAGGACAGCCTGTACGCCCGCCTGCAACGCATGCAGCAGCTCAATGGATGAAACGGCAGCGGCCGTCGTCTTCCAGGCAGACCTGAAGCCGGCCGGCAAAGGGAATACGAAGGCTCCCCCACTCCCTGGCGGCCAGTTGCCGCCAGTGGGCGACCAGCACGCGGATCACCCCGGCATGGGTGACGACGACCGCCTCCGGCACAGCCAGCCCGGCGACGAAGGCCAGGGCCCGCCCCTGCACGGCACTCGGCGATTCCCCGCCCGGCGGCGCATAACCGGCCACATCGGCGGCCCAGGCATCCAGTTCGTGTCGCGGAATGGCATCCCATGCCATGCCCTCCCAATCGCCGAAATTCATTTCGGCCAGGCGTTCATCGATAGCCGGCCCGGGATGGAGCAGTTCCGCCAGTTGCCGGCAACGCCGCAACGGACTGCTCCACACCGGCAGACCGGGCGGCAGCTCGGCCCGCAAAGCGTCCGCCGCCGACCTGTCGAGGTCGGCCGGAACATCGAGTCGACCGTAGCAGATCCCCGCTTCGATCAGGGGCGGCGGATGACGGACCAGATGCAGGATCACCGCGGTCCGCTGGCCAGAAGACCGAGGTAGAAAGCGATCTCGCTCAGTTGCTGCGTCGCCCCCAGGCAGTCACCCGTATAACCGCCCAGCCAGCGCCTGAACAGGCCGGCCAGCCAGAGCGTGGACAAAGCGGCCAGCGCGCAGCCGAGCAGCGCCTTTTCGGGCGGCAGGAAGGCCAGCGCGGCGACCGGGCCAAGCAGGGCGAAAAGCAGGCTGCCTCCGGTGAGTCGGGTGGCCAGCGGCTTCGCCTTGGCGAGCGCGTCCTCGCGCACGTAATCCATCGTCGCCAGCAAGATCGTGGCGCAAAGGCGCGACAAGGCATGACCGGCCAGCAGGGCGACGGGCAGCAGGGCGGCGTCCAGCGCCGAGAGCAGCGTGAACTTGCCGAGCAGCGCCAGGCCCAGCGCGATTACGCCATAGCTGCCGACCCGCGAATCCTTCATGATTTCCAGGATACGCAGCTTTTCCCAACCGCCGCCGAGGCCGTCGGCGGTATCCGACAGGCCGTCCTCGTGAAAAGCGCCCGTCGCAAGAATGGTCGCCGCCATCGACAGCAGCACGGCCACGGCCTGCGGCCAGAACTGCGTGGCGCCGAGAAAAACCAGGCCGCCGATGGCGCCGACGATCAGCCCGACCACCGGAAAATAGCGGGCCGAGCGATTCAGCGCCTGGCTCGAATGTCCGACCCAGGCGGGCACCGGCAGACGTGTGAAGAAACGGACGGCGCCGAAAAAGCACGCCAGTTCGCGGCGGATCATTCCTTCTCGGAAACGCCAGCCGACTCGAAACTGGCCATTTCGTTGAGGAAGTTCAGGGCGGATTGAACCAACGGGAAGGCCAGCGCCGCTCCGGTCCCTTCGCCCAGCCGCAAACCGAGATCGAGCAGGGGCTCGGCGCCGAGACCCCGCAATTGCGCGGCATGACCCGGTTCGGCCGAACGATGGCAGAAAACGCAATACTCGGTCAGCGCCGGCGCCAGCCGGGCGGCGGTCAGGGCGGCGGAACCGACGATGAAACCGTCGATGAGCAGGGTCATCTTCGCCGCCGCCGCACCCAGCATGGCGCCGACCATCATGGCCATTTCGAAACCGCCGAATTCGGCGAGCACGGCCAGCGGCTCGTTGTCGCCACCGGCGGAGCGATAACGCTGCAACGCGCTTTCCAGCAGCGCCTGCTTGCGGACCAGGCCGGCATCGTCGAGCCCGGTGCCGCGACCGATGCATTCGGCCAGCGGCGTGCCGGTCAGGCAGTGGGTGATCAGCGAGGCTGCCGCCGTGTTGCCTATCCCCATTTCACCAAAACCCACTACATTGCAGCCGGCCGCCGCCAGCTTGCGGCTGATTTCGGCACCGCGCGCGACGGCCTGCGCGCATTGCCCGGCGCTCATCGCCGCGGTCTCGATGTAATTGGCCGTACCGGCCGCAATCTTGGCGTCGACCAAACCGGCTCGTTTGCCGAAATCGTGCGCCACGCCGGCATCGACAATGGTCAGCTGCAAGCCGTTCTGGCGCGCGAAAACGTTGATCGCCGCACCGCCGGCCAGGAAATTCTCGACCATCTGCCAGGTCACATCCTGCGGGTAGGCCGAAACCCCGGCCCGGGCGGCGCCGTGATCGCCGGCAAAAACCAGCAGTTGCGGCTGGCTGAAGGCCGGTTCGAGGCGTTGCTGGATCAGGCCGATCTTCAGGGCCGTACGTTCAAGCAGGCCAAGCGCGCCGAGCGGCTTGGTCTTGCGGTCGATCTTGGTCCGCAGCGAATTTTCAATGCCCCGGTCGGGGGCGGCGATAACGAAGTCCAACGAATGCATCCGATTCTCCAAAAAGAAAAAGGGCTCCGCGACGAGACTTGGCGAAACCATCGCCAAAGCCGGTCGCGAAACCCTGTCCACAGGCTTCCCAAGAGGATTCGACACGTCTTCTGGCTTTCGGATCAGCCGGATTGCCGCGCCTTCCCGGCTCTCACCAGTGGCTTGCTGCGGCATCCGTTCCCGATTACAGCGGCGGGCCCGCCCCGGATTCACACCGGGTTCCGTTTCGTCGAATCGGGACGAATTATCCGACTTGCCGGGACGGTGCGCAATCACCTACAGTGCCGGACATGAAAGAACTGATCCTCGGCGGTGCACGATCCGGCAAGAGCCAACTGGCCGAACGGCGCGCCCGCGATACCGGCGGCAAGGTCGTCTATGTCGCCACCGCCCAGGCGCTCGATGGCGAAATGGTCCGCCGCATCGCCCACCATCGCGAACGCCGGCCGGCCGACTGGGGCTGCGTCGAAGAACCCCTGCACCTCGCCCCCCGCCTGCGCGAATTGGCCGCGCCCGACAGTTGCCTGCTGGTCGATTGCCTGACCCTGTGGCTGTCGAACCTGCTGTTCACCGGTCGGGCGGCCGCCCAGGCCGAGGCCGGGGACGCCGTGGACTGCCCCTTGTTTCGCCACGAAATCGACGCCTTGATCGAAGTCCTGCCGCAATTGCCCGGCCGCATCATTCTCGTTTCCAACGAGGTCGGCTGGGGTATCGTGCCCATGCACCCGGTATCGCGCCTCTTCGCCGACGAACAGGGGCGACTGAACCAGCGTGTCGCGGCGGCCTGCGACCGGGTCACCCTGGTCGCCGCCGGCCTGCCCTTGAATCTGAAGCAGGCCGGCCTCCGGAAAGCGCCGTGTTAATCCGGAAAACCAGCGCAAACCAGCGGCCGGGACCATGCCGCTTTTTCACCTGCCGCCCCCATTGCCCGGACGGCCAGACGGGTTATGCTTCTGACTGACAACAGGGGAGACCGAGCATGCACAAACTGCTGGATATCCTGGCTTCTGGCGTCCACGACGCCAAGAACCAGCTCTTCATCGCCGAATCGATGATCGCCGCCAGCGAAGCGGCGCAAGGCATCGCCATGGGC
>JAJXVG010000089.1:0-6756 GCA_021782315.1 Pseudomonadota bacterium
CTTACTTCAACCAGCCGCTGCTCGCCGCAGCGGCTTAACCCGCAGAGAGTCCACCTAAAAACCCGGAAATTCTGTCCAACTGCGCGGGGCCACCTCTTATATAAATATCCACCGGCTGGCGGTAATACGAAATCATCAAAAACACCCCGTATTGAACCGGCTGGCGGTAATACCAACCCCTCCGTATTACCGTGAGACGGTCTAATGGAGCCCTTCGTATTACCGTGAGACGGTGTAACGTTTTGTTTTTTCACTGGCAAAGCAGAAAGCGTTTCACCATGAAATCCGCAGGCTTGATGTCCATTAGCGGGTCGTAGTCCAGCGGCAACCAGCAAAGCCCCCACCAAGCGGCTCGTCGTGGTTTCATGGCTTGGCGCGTTAGCTGAATCAGCTTGGCCGTTTCCAGTTCCAGCCGTGCCCGGTATAGCGTGTCGTTGCTTGTCCAGCCTCGTGGCTTCAAGGCGCTCAACGTGCAAAGCAACTTGCCGTTGTTCGTCCCGGCAAACTGTCTTGCTATATCGATTAGCAGACGCGATGCCGTGGGGCTCAGGCCAATAAATGCAGGACTGTCGAGCACTTGATGCGGCAATGCCAGAAAGCGGCCCTGTACGCGGTTTTTTGTGCGGTCTCTGCCCATAGCTCATGCTGCCTCCTTGCGCGCCATGAACTGAATGCCGGTCGATACGTAGTGACTCGCCTTCTGGCCTGCATCCGCGATGATTTCAGGTGGCAGGTAATACTGCGCAACATGGCATTGCTCGTTGAATCGGTTGGCAACGTCTAGCCGGTCAGTGACAACAGGCCATCCCATGCCGCGCAACTGATACACCGTGTCGCTAAGACGATAGATGCCAAGTGCTTTCCAGCCTGCTAGTGGATTGATTCGCCCCCTCTGTAGTAGTGCAATCAGAAGGCGTGATGGCTGAGTGTTAAAGGTTGGATATTCAGGGTTAAAATGTTCTGGAGTTTTATTAGCAGTGCCGACATCGCCCCCCTGGCCGGGGGCGTTGTCACGTTCAGGGACGGCGTTCATTTGGCACCGCCAATCTGAGCATTGCGCCAAGCGGCAAGCTCGGCCATGTCAAAGACAGTGCAGCGGGAACTAAGATGACGAGGTTTCGGGAAGTCTGCGCGCTCTTTGCTCCAGCGCCAGAGGGTTGCACGGCCAATCCCGAGGAATTCGGCGGCGTGCTTTGGTCGAAGTGATTTAACAAGCATTTCTGACTCCAATTAGATCAAGATTTTCTTGAAATCCCGGGATGTCCCGGTTGGAATCAAAGATAATTCCCGCGTTGCGGGGAAAAATATGCGTTATTTTTTCTCCGCTTTTTTCCAAACTCTGAGAATTTTTCTTACTTCGGTATAGGCGGTCTCGAGCATTTCATTAGCACGTGACTCGCGAAGTTCTGAATTTCTTTCGCCTCGCTGTTCTGGCTTAGCCGTGTTGTGTCGCCTAATCGCCTCTTTCAGTTCGACCAGCACCGCCTGTTTAATTGTCATGGATTGGCCATTAGCTCGTGATTTCTGTAATCGATCCTTAACTTGGTTTGCCAGTGACTGATAATTTTGCTGTGCGGGAACAACCCATTTCCCTTGCCCATCCTTGATCAGCCCATTTGTAGTTGTGTCGGCATTATGGCGAGGCCTTCCACGCAAGGATGTCTTCGATGTACTGATGTCGATTCTCGCTGCAAGCTCAATTGCAACTTGCTCCCATTGCGCTTTTGTCCAAGATGAACGTGGCCGACCAAAAACTTGATTGAATTCGTCCAGAATAGACATGCGCACACCTTCCATGCGTCCTTCAAAAGATGCCGCCCCCGGTGCCAGTGAAGGTTCCGGCTGTTCCCGCCGTCGCGGTAGGGGGCGGCGTACTCGGATATATTAAATCCAGCTACCGTCCGTTTTAAAGGATTAGGTTCGATGAATGCTGATTACATTTCCATCGGTCGACAGCTCTGGTGCCGTTTTGTGCAAAACCACACCAGCCTGAATTGCCCTCTCCAATTCGTTTAGTTTCGCCAGAATCTTCATCTGCGAAGCGGCGTCGTATTTGAAGAGCGAGTTTAGGTCCTTTAGATACGGCTGGTCTTCCACCCTTGCTCGAAGCACATCAAAAAAAACCATTTGACTGTATTTCCAATCATCAACAGTGGTTGGCTGGCTGTGTTGCGTCATACTTTTCCGCCTTTGAGATGGTTTTCCATCGATTCTTGGCGGCCTGGGCAAAGAGTCCATCTTTTTTTCCCAATCATCGCGAGCTTGTCGCTCTGCTTGCCGGCGCAACTCCTTCAGTTCCTCAGGAATAAAAAGCTCGACGCGATATTTTTCCTTTGAAGCTCTCGTAATGCACTTGGCTCCGTGGCTTCTGCTGTCTCGATGACTCGCTGTGGGAGCGCCGTTAGGGATAGAGCCATCGGGCAAAATTGTTACCGTTACTTTCCGCATACCCGGGCAACCCGGAAATTGTCCGGGCTGGACGAGACCTGCCGAAACAAGGTCATCAGCCGTGCCAATGAATTCATCTGCACAAGTGTTTGCCTTTCGCTGCACGCCCGGAGCGAAGTTCTTCCAGCCGCCGAGCGCTTCCGGTTGCTCTCTGTCAGGGAATTTAATTGAAGCACAATAAACTCCGCTGCTTCGATAACTGCCATCCGTAATCCGGCATTTGAACCCGCGTGGGTCGGTAGTTTTTAGCTCTCGCTTGGGCCCGTCTGCCTCGCCAGGAAATACCATCCCCACACCAATGCCAATTGCTTGGAGAGCGTCTTTTGATCCATAAATGACGTCTCCCCAGACATACTCCCCGTATTCAAAGAACAGCGCTTCGGTTGCCGCAGAATCACATGACACCATGATTAACTCCTTTAAAGTCGGTTGCGTTTAGGGTCGGCTGTTGCCCGACCGCTCCTTTCGTCACCTCCATTGCAGCGACACAGCAGAGAATCAATCGGCTTGCGCCATAGGCGGTGCTTTCATTCAATCCGCCGCTTTGATTGATGTTGGAGATGGCGTCAGCAATAAATTCGAGAGCGCCTCGCACATTGCTGGCGGTGTCCTCGTCCCATTTCTCAGAGGCAATCAGTGGATTGACGCTTGGCAGGTTAAGGAGGGAAGTCGTCATTTCGCCACCTTCTCGCAATCACCATGTCTGTGGGCCACTGCATCGGCCATGATGGGGGCGACGACTGCACAGAATGCCGCTTTGCGCTCCTGGCACTCTTCAAGTCGCTGATTCAGGGCAAGACTCAAAATATCGTCAAGGTAATAGCCCAGCAGGTTTGCCGAGGAGTTTCCGTTCTCGATGTTCGCCAAGGCTTGCAGCAGTGCCCGTGCATCCCGACGGCCCTCTTCAGCCGCCTCGGCGCGGTCAAATCTCATTCGTTCGTTCATGTTCAATTCCTCAAGGTTGCCGCCGCCCGGGAGAGCGGCGTGGGCATGATTACAGCGCGTACAGCCGGCCGGATGTAGTGGTGCTGGATTTCA
Organism: Pseudomonadota bacterium; assembly: GCA_021782315.1. Taxonomy (GTDB): domain Bacteria; phylum Pseudomonadota; class Gammaproteobacteria; order Burkholderiales; family Rhodocyclaceae; genus Azonexus. Next base: position 3,487 of record JAJXVG010000089.1, read on the forward strand.
TGCATTCCAGCAACTGCCCGGGCGTCAGGAAGGTTTGCGCCAGCCGTGCATCGAGGCGCTTCCCGATTACCGTAGCGACCATGAACTTGTGGGCATTCCCGAAATACACGCCGTCCCCCTGAAGCTTGAGCAGGTCCGCGAGGTTGTCGGCCTCGGCCTCGATGTTGGCGATTTGTGCCTTGAGGGCAGCGAGCTTATCGACCGTGCGCTTGATCTGGTTTTGAGTGAGTGCAGAGGCGCAGGTGGTAGACTTGGTCTTGACCATATTGATCTCCTATTGATCAGTTTCGGTTAGAACGCCCCACGGATTGCACTCCCTGGGGCGTTCGCTTTTGTGGTTTCAGGCGCTAGCTGGGCTCCCGGATAGTCACCGGCCTACCATGCGCATTCCCTATTCCACGACTTCTATCAACGGCGGCTAGCAGGCTCGGTGTCTTGGTTCCCTGCACCCCTGGGGCCTTGTTATGGCCTTACTGGTTGCCGCTTCGTTGTTTGCTGCGATGGGTGAATATTACCCAACACAACATGTTGTGTCAATAGGTTGTGTTGTTCAATATGTTGTGTTGCGCTAAAATTTGTTCTCACGCCAAATCGATGGAGTTTGCAATTGAAAACAAAAAGCCGAACGCAACAAGCGCTCGAACTGGTGGCAGGCGGATTAACCGCCTATGCTGCGGCCGAACAGGTTGGCATAACTGAACAGGCTGTATACGCCGCCAAGCGACGACTGGAAAAAGCAAAGGAAGAAGGAAAAGAGCAGTGCCCCTGCTGCGGTCAGGTGGTGCGCGAGGGGTTCCAGATCAATCACTCGGTCCTGAAGGACGCTTCGTAATGGCTGACATGCAGCAGCGTCATCGGATTAGCTGCGTAGTTGATGGTCAGACGTACGAGGGCAACTACTGGGTTGCCGGGAAGATTCTGGTTGTCTCGACGGCGAAGGGTGGATCAAGCACACAGCTTGGCCCACACCAGCCAGAAGCACTGGCTCAGAGACTTCTACGCAAGTTGGCGTTGGAAGGTAAGGCTTAACGAGTTTGCCGCGCCTACTCCGACGGGAGGAAAACCGGGCAACCTTACCCGGCCAGCGCTGATTCTGAATAAGGTGAGCGGGCCGGAAGGTGTTAGAGATCAGCCCTTACCCTGGATACCTTCAGATTCGCGTTTATGGCGATGTGCAACAAATAGCTGGAACCATTCGGCTTCGGTAACTACATTCTCTAGAACTACAGGCATCCTGCGTTCGGTCATCTTTCTGCGCTCGCACCAACCCTTCGGCGGACCCGCGTCATCGCCTCGTCTGTCACAGTCGTGACAGCGCATATCGCAACCGAAATCATCCAGGCTCTTGCCGCGCATCTCAGACCCCGCACTGATTCAAAACTCGAAATAATTATGGCACCACAGGATCAGTTCAAGATAGCCATCATGGGGCATATCTCTGGCTAACGGTCGGGAAGCATCCGGCTATTTCTATGCTGCGCTTCCGTGTAGCGGTATGACTTCCGCCCCCGCTTTCAGCTTGTCCAGGTAATCAGCCCATAGCTGCATCATCGCCTTCCGCTCCTTGAGGAACTTGGTGCGGTTGTAGGCCGTCCCGAGTACATCTGAAACGCTGTGGGCTAGCTGATGCTCAATGACTTCCGGCTTCTGATGAAGTTCTTCATGCAGGATTGTCCTGGCCATTGCTCGGAAACCGTGTCCGGTAATTTCGGTCTTGGTGTCATAGCCCATACGACGCAAGGCAGCATTGATAGCAGCCTCACTCATGGCCTTCTGAGGGTCACGCCCGGGAAAGACATGGCGTCCGTGACCCGTCAAAGCATGAAGTTCTCTCAGCGTTGCCACAACTTGGGATGCGAGCGGCACCAGATGTTCAGTCTTGGTCTTAGTGACGAAATAACGCCACTCTGCTTTTTCTAGATCAATATCAGACCAAAGTGCCTTGCGTAGCTCGCCAGGACGCACGAATACCCTTGGCGCAATCTCCAAAGCACATTTCACAACGAATGTACCTCTGAAGGCCTCAAACGAGCGGAGCATGTTGCCGACTTCAAGAGGGTCGGTGATGCTGGCAAAGTTTCCGGATACAGGCGACGGAATAGCGCCCTTCAAGTCAGGACAAGGGTCACGCTCTGCTCTGCCCGTCGCAATGGCATAGCGCATCACCTGGCTGATCTGACCTCGGCAGCGGTGCGCTGTATAGCGAGCCCCCCGCGAATCAACACGGCGAATGACTGCCAACACATCGGGGGCCGAAATTTCGGATACCGGCTTTGCTCCAAGCCAGGGAAATACATCGTTCTGCAGCCGAGCCAGAGTCTTTTCGTGCTGACCTGCGGTTACTACGGATTTCTGCCCCTCAAGCCATTCCCGGGCGATGACTTCAAAGCTATTGGCAGCACACTCTGATTTGCTGGCCTTCTGAGCCTTTCGTGTCTCGCCTGGATCAATGCCGTCGGCCAGCATCTTGCGCGCAGCCTCGCGCCGCTCTCTTGCTTCCTTCAGGCCAACATCAGGATAAACGCCAAGGGATAGCATCTTTGCCTTGTCGTTGAACCGATAGCGGAAGCGCCACCACTTGCTCCCGTTTGGCTGAATGTGGATGGATAGCCCACGCTCGTCAGCCACTGATTGCGGCTTGTCGCTCGGCTTGAGGTTGCGGATTGCTGTATCGGTTAGCGGCATTGTGTGTAACCCCCATCCATCAACCCCATGTTACTCACACTGTTACACACACAAAGGGCGGGATGTTCTGAGACAATCTTACACACACATGGACATAAATCCAATAAAAAACCCGCACTTAGGCGGGTTCATGAGGCTTGCTGATACTACCTGAAACTTGTTATTGGTGCCCGGAACGGGAATCGAACCCGTACAGCCATAAGCCGAGAGATTTTAAGTCTCTTGTGTCTACCAATTTCACCATCCGGGCAATCAAAGGCATTTGCCGATGATTTTAAACAAAAAAAGGGAAAGCGACCGGCGCTTTCCCTTTTCTATTTGGAGCGGCAGAAGAGTCTCGAACTCTCGACCTATACCTTGGCAAGGTATCGCTCTACCAACTGAGCTACTGCCGCAAAACCCTGGAGGCGCGAGCCGGAGTCGAACCGACCTACACGGATTTGCAATCCGGTGCATAACCGCTTTGCTATCGCGCCTAACCGAAACATCTTTTACAACTGGGTCAAAGCCCGAAGGCTTTGGCCTAAAAATCTGGAGCGGCAGAAGAGTCTCGAACTCTCGACCTATACCTTGGCAAGGTATCGC
>JAJXVG010000089.1:6766-12959 GCA_021782315.1 Pseudomonadota bacterium
TTGCTATCGCGCCATGCCTCAAACCTGCTTTTACTACTGAAGAAGCCAGGGGCTTCCCCGAAAAAATCTGGAGCGGCAGAAGAGTCTCGAACTCTCGACCTATACCTTGGCAAGGTATCGCTCTACCAACTGAGCTACTGCCGCGTGAAACAGAGCGCGCATTATAGGCGACACAAGGAATTTGTCAACATCGACTGCTATTTTTCTGCAGTCCGTCGGGCAATCTCGGGCCAGGCCATGCGCAGGTAATACCCCATCGACCACAGGGTCAACAGGGCAGCCACCCAGATCAGCCAGTTACCAAGCTCCCGCATATCGACGTCGAACAGCGGCTCGTAATAAAGAAGAATGGGAATGGCCAGCATCTGGGCGGCTGTCTTGATCTTGCCGATCATGGAAACGGCGACGCTTTTCGCCGCGCCGATTTTCGCCATCCATTCGCGCAGCGCTGAAATGGTAATTTCGCGGCCGATGATGATGCTGGCGACAATCGCATCGATTCTGCCCAACTGGACGAGGACGATCAGCGCGGCGGCGACCATCAGCTTGTCGGCCACCGGGTCGAGAAAGGCACCGAACGCCGAAGTCTGGTCGAGTTTGCGGGCAAGATAGCCGTCCGCCCAATCGGTGAAGGCGGCAGCCACGAAAATGATGGTTGCCGCCAGGTCGCGCTCATGGCTGCCGGCCCAGTCCGCCGGCAGATAGAAAACGGCGATGAGCAGCGGTATGGCGACGATGCGCAGCCAGGTGAGCAGAATAGGCAGGTTGAAGGGCATGGGCGCTCAGTGTAATGCGGAATATATCTTTTCGGCCATCTCCCTGCTGATTCCGGGCACCTCGGCCAATTGTTCGGTGCTCGCGGAAAGAACGCCGGCAAGACCACCGAACCTGGCGATCAGCGATTTTCGCCGGGCCGGGCCTATACCGGGAAGGCTCTCCAGCCGGGAAGTCTTGCGCGCTTTGCCGCGTCTGGCGCGATGGCCGGTGATGGCGAAACGATGCGCTTCGTCGCGGATCTCCTGAATCAGGTGCAAGGCGGGATGTTCGGCCGGCAATTGCAGCGGCTCGCGGCCATCGGGATAGATCAGCGATTCGAGCCCCGGTTTGCGCCCTTCTCCCTTGGCGACCCCGATCATGGGAATGTGCGCCAAGCCGAGGTCAGCCAGGGCCGAAAAGGCGCAAGCGACCTGCCCCTTGCCGCCGTCGATGAGGATCAGGTCGGGCGCCGCGCCCTCGCCGGCGGCCAGCCCGTCGTAACGCCGGCCGACGGCCTGGCGCATGGCTGCATAGTCGTCGCCGGGCTGGATGTCGCGAATATTGAAGCGCCGATAATCGGCGTTCTTCATCCGGTTTTCCTGGTAGACGACGCAGGAGGCGACGGTCGCTTCGCCCATCGTATGGCTGATGTCGAAGCATTCGATACGGACAATCGCTTCGGGCAGGCCCAGCGCCTCCTGCAAGGCAGTCAATCGCCTTTCCTGCTGAGCGCTCGCCTGGTTCCTGGCGAGGATCGCCAGACGGGCGTTCTGGGTCGCCATGTCGACCCATGCCTTTTGGGTCGGGCCGCGGGCCTTTTGCAGCACAACCGGACGACCGGCCAAAGCGGCCAGCATCGCGGCTGCCTCCCCCGGCTCGCCTTCGGACGGCGGCGGCTCGACCAGCAGGCGGGAGGGCACCGGGTGCGCGGCATAGTGCTGGCCGAGAAAGGCCGCACAGGCGTCGGCGGCATCGGAGTCGCCGGCATTGGTCGGGAAGAAGGGGCGGTCGCCCAGGTGACGCCCGCCCCGCACCATGGCGAGGTTCACGCATAACTGCCCGGCCTCCCTGACCGCCACCAGGATATCGACGTCCTCGCCCTTGCTGCTGGAGACGAACTGCTTTTCCTGGACCTGGTGCAGCGACTGGATCAGGTCCCTGTAGACGGCCGCCTGTTCGAAGGCGAGCCGGCTCGATGCCGCCTCCATCGCCTGGCTCAGGCGGCGCTCGACTTCCTGTTGCTTGCCGAGTAGGAACATCGACGCCAACTGGACATCGGTTGCGTAGTCCTCGGCTTTGATCAGATCGACGCAGGGGCCGCTGCAACGCTTGATCTGATACAGCAGGCAGGGCCGCGAGCGATTGGAAAAAACGGTGTCTTCGCAGGTCCGCAGGCGAAACATCTTCTGGATCAGGTGGATGCTGTCGCGCACGGCCCAACTCGACGGATAGGGGCCGAAATAATCGGCCTTGCGATCGGGTTTGCCGCGATAGAAGCCGAGCCTGGGAAAGGCGCCCTTGCCGAGGGCGATGTAGGGGTAGGATTTGTCGTCGCGGAAAAGGATGTTGTAGCGCGGGGCAAGCGACTTGATCAGGTTGTTTTCAAGCAGCAGGGCCTCGGCCTCGGTGCGCGTCGGGGTCGTCTCGACGGCGGCGATCTGGCTGACCATGTGGGCGATGCGCGGGCTGGACAGGTTTTCCCGGAAATAGGAGGCAACCCGTTTTTTCAGGTTCTTGGCCTTGCCGACGTAAAGCACCGCGGCATTGGCGTCCAGCATGCGGTACACACCGGGCAGTTCGGTCAGCGTGGCCAGAAAGGCCTTGGCATCGAAACTCATGGCGCGGTTTTAGGCGAGCCGGGACCTGACCCCGGCAAATACCGCCTCGAAGCTGTCGCGGGTCAGCCGTCCGGTGCGCCAGTTGTAGCCGCTGCAATGGTAGCTGTCGACCAGCAGGTGGCCGTTCGGCAGGTGATGGCTGACATTGTGGCCAAAGACGAACGCCTTGGGCTTCAGGTCATGGGCCCAGAGCAGCGCCTGGTGCGCGATGGCGCCGAGCGCGACGATCACCTTGAGTCGCGGCATGGCGGCCAGTTCCGCCCTGAGGTGCGCGTTGCACTGGCGAATTTCGGCGGTCGTCGGCTTGTTGGCCGGCGGCAGGCAGCGTACCGCATTGGTGATGCGGCAGTTGTTCAAGCTCATGGCAGGATTGGCCCAAAGGTCTGCCCCCAGCGGCTCCGGCCGGCTGGCAAACCCGAAGCGGTGCAGGGCCGGATAGAGCAGTTCGCCGGCGACGTCGCCGGTAAATGGGCGGCCGGTCCGGTTGGCGCCTTTCTCCCCGGGGCCGAGGCCGACGACGAGCAATTCGGCGTCGAGCGAACCGAAGGCGGGGACCGGTAGCGCGTGCCATGCCGGGTCGCGCCGACGAATGCCGGCAAGATGCTCGGCCAGACGCGGACAGGCAACACAGGCGGTGGGATCTTGGAATCTGGGCATGGCGGAGATGGTAGCATGGCGGCCATGCAGCTTCACTGGGACATCTTTTGCCGGGTTATCGACAATTACGGCGATATCGGCGTTTGCTGGCGCCTGGCCAGGCAATTGGCCGCCGAGCACGGCCGCCGGGTCCGCCTGTGGGTCGACCGCCTGGAAAGCCTGCAACCCTTGTGCCCGGCCATCGATGCCGGGCAGGACAAGCAGTCCAGCCAGGGCGTCGACATCTGCCGGTGGAGCGACAGCTTTGCCTTCGACCGCCCGGCCGAGGTAGTGATCGAAGCCTTCGCCTGCGAATTGCCGGCCAATTATCTGCAGGCGATGGCGGCCAGCCCGTCGAAACCGTGCTGGATCAACCTCGAATACCTGAGCGCCGAGGCTTGGGCCGAAGACTGTCACGGCATGGCGTCGCCCCACCCTTCCCTGGGGCTGACCAAGTATTTCTTTTTCCCGGGATTTTCGCCCGGGAGCGGCGGGCTGTCGCGTGAGGCCGGCCTGCTCGGCGAACGCGACCGATGGCTCGGCGAAAATCCGGCCCCGAATTGCCCGGAAATCAGCCTGTTCTGTTACGACACGGCCCCGGTCGGCAATCTGCTCGATGCCCTGGCCCGCTCCGGGCAAGCCGTCATCTGCCACGTTGCGCCGGGCAAGCCGCTGGCGGCCGTCAGCGCGCACCTGGGCGGCAAGGGCCCCTGGCAAACCGGCCGGGCCCGGGTCCAGGCCATCCCCTTCCTGCCCATCGACGACTACGACCGCCTGCTGTGGCGTTGCGCCATCAATTTCGTCCGTGGCGAAGATTCCTTCGTCCGCGCGCAATGGGCGGCGAAACCCTTCGTTTGGCAAATCTACCCGCAGGATGACGAGGTCCATCTCGCCAAGCTGGAAGCTTTCCTCGATCGCTATTGCGCAAGCATGGACGGCGCTCGCCAAGCCGTCGCCCGGCGCATGTTCATGGCCTGGAACACCGGACGGGATGTCGAATCGGCATGGCACGCCTTCGTCGCCGACAGCGAATATTTCAGCCGCCACAACGGGAACTGGGCAAATCAGCTGGCCTCGGTGCCGGACACAGCGAGCGCACTCGTCAATTTCTGTGCGGCCAAGGTATAATCGAGCGTTTATCTTTTCCGACCTTTGAGAATCCCGTATGAAAACCGCAATGGAACTCCGCTCCGGCAACGTCATCATGGTGGGCGCCGACCCGCTCGTCGTGCAGAAGAGCGAATACAACAAATCCGGCCGCAATGCCGCCGTTGTCAAGATGAAGCTCAAGAACCTGCTGACCGGCGCCGCTTCGGAAGCGGTTTACAAGGCCGACGACAAGTTTGAAGTGGTCGTCCTCGACAAGAAGGAAGTGACCTACTCCTACTTTGCCGACCCGATGTACGTGTTCATGGACGCCGATTACGAGCAGTTCGAAGTCGAAGCCGAAAACATGACCGACGCGCTGAAGTACCTGGAAGACGGCCTGGCCTGCGAAGTCGTTTTCTACAACGGCAAGGCGATTTCCGTCGAACTGCCGAACAGCGTCGTGCGCGAAGTGATCTACACCGAACCGGCCGTCAAGGGCGACACCTCGGGCAAGGTCATGAAGCCGGCCAAGCTGGCCACCGGCTTCGAACTGCCGGTCCCGGCCTTCGTCAGCATCGGCGACAAGATCGAAATCGACACCCGTACCGACGAATACAAGAACCGCGTCAAGTAATCCGCGGCGCTCCGCCATTCGATTCGGGCAGCTTCGGCTGCCCGAATGCATTTCAGGCCGTCATTCCCGCAATTGTCTGCCGGGCGGCCCGATATGCCCCGTCGGCCTGCAGCGCCGGCCAATCCATCGCGGTCTTTTGGGGAATCAGCGCCTCGACCCGCTTGCCGCGCACCGGATCGATGACCGGTCGCCAGCGCTCCAACACGTCGCCGACCACGTCCGGGGCATTGCACACCAGCAACATGTCGCAGCCGGCACGGTAGGCGGTGTCGACCCGTTCAACCATGTCGCCGGCGACACAGGCGCCCGCCATCGACAAATCATCGGTGAAAACGACCCCGTTAAACTTAATGTCGTTTCTTAGATAATTAATCCATTTATTTGAAAATACAGCAGTATTGCAATCGTAACAGCTGTAGATAACGTGGGCGGCCATGATCCCGTCGAGGGGCAATTGCCGATAGGGTTCCATGTCCTCGCCCATCGCTTCGAAGGGTCTGTGGTCGACCGGAAGTTCGACGTGCGAATCGGGCACGACGTAGCCATGCCCCGGATAATGCTTGCCGCAGCATCCCATCCCGGCCTGGCGCAGGCCTTCGCCAAGCGTTCCGGCCAGGGCGATGACGGCAGTCGGCCGGCGATGAAAGGCGCGGTCGCCGATCACTCGCGACGGTCCGTAATCCAGATCGAGCACCGGGGTAAAGGAGTAATCGACACCGCGCGCCCGCAATTCCGCAGCCAGCACGTAGCCGACCTGACGAGCCGCGACCAGGGCGGCGGCCGGATCGGCATCCCAGGCTTTACCGAGGGCGGCCATCGCCGGCAAGCGGGTGAATCCCTCCCGGAAGCGCTGCACCCTCCCCCCTTCGTGGTCGACGGCGATCAGCAGTTGCGGTGTCCGCAAGGCGTGGATTGCCGCGGTCAATGCGGTCAATTGCTCCGGATCGGCATAGTTGCGGGTAAACAGGATGATGCCGCCGACCAATGGATGGCTGAGGCGTCCCCGGTCAAGGTCGGTCAGATCGGTGCCGGCGATGTCGATCATCAGCGGGCCGAGCGGCAGGGATATCATGCTTGCTCCAGAATGACGTAGGCGACGGCGTATTCGGCTTCGTCGCTGATCGAAAGATGGGCTTTCAGCTGCTTGTCGGCGAGCATTTTTTCCAGTTGGCCGGAAAAAGCGAGAACGGGCTTGCCCATATCGTCGTGGCCGACAGCAATGGCCGGCAAGGTGGCCGGC
>JAJXVG010000283.1 GCA_021782315.1 Pseudomonadota bacterium
AGGCCGTTTTCGCCGGGCCGCAGCCGGTCGCCCCAGGCCTTGAGGGCTGAGGCGTGGTGGTCGATCTGGGTCACCGCAAAGGCCGTCTCGGCCATGGCTTCCAGGGTTTCGGGCGGAAACGAGAAATCGAGGACGAAGACTTCGTGGCCGGCGATGTCGGCCGGCGCCCAGGGGGTGCCGTGGTGCATTGGCCGATAGTTCGCCGAGTCGCCAAAACGAGTCCATGCGGCATAGGCGGCGCCGAAGCCGTCCAGGCAGTCGGCATGGTAGATGACGGTAACCGGTGCGGACGACATGGTCAGTAATGCGGCGGCAGTTCGTCGCGCAGGTTGCCCTGTCCCTGTGCTTGCGTGTTTTGAGCCTGTTCGCGCAGGCTGCGGATCTCGCGGGCGAGCAGGTCGATCTGTTGTTGCTGGCGAAAAACGAGGCGATTCAATTCCTCAACCAGATCCTCGGTGTAGCTGATCTTGATTTCGAGTTCGGTGATGCGTGCTTCCACTGGTTGTCCTTATTTTTCGCTGCGCCAGTCGCGCAGGGTTTCCTTGGTGGGCGGGGGTGGCGTGTCGTCGCCTCGCGGCCGGATCAGCGGCAGGGCGCCGCCGAGGACCACGACCAGGCAAATGCCAAGAATTATCCAGCCTTCGTTCATTCGCCCCTCCATTGCTTGAGCAGTCAGTTTAACGGCCTTCTCAAAAAATCGCGAAGGGCTGTTGACATCAGCTTCTACGTCTGTAAAATGCGCGCTTCTTTAGGCGGTTAGCTCAGTTGGTTAGAGCGCCACGTTGACATCGTGGAGGTCGTTGGTTCGATTCCAATACCGCCTACCAAAATTCCTGACGGAGCTGAATTGATGTTTTTCCGAACTTGCATTGCAGTTCAGAAACCGTAATCGAGTCAGCCTTCGTTTGACCAAAAAAAGTGCGGCTCGCTCCCGCACTTTTTTTTCGCCTAGAGATTTGCCATGCCTGATATCAAACTGCCCGATGGTTCCATCCGCTCTTTCGAGCAGCCGGTAACGATCGCCGAAGTGGCGGCCAGCATCGGCGCCGGTCTGGCTCGCGCCGCGCTGGCCGGCAAACTCGATGGCGTCGTGGTCGATACCTCCTGCCTGATCGAAAAGAACGCCGATCTGGCCATCATCACCGACAAGGATGCCGAGGGTCTGGAGATCATCCGCCACTCGACGGCGCACCTGCTGGCCTATGCGGTCAAGGAACTGTACCCTGACGCCCAGGTGACCATCGGCCCAGTCATCGAAAACGGCTTCTATTACGACTTCGCCTACAAGCGCCCGTTCACCCCGGAAGACCTGGTTGCCATCGAGAAGCGCATGGCCGAACTGGCCAAAAAGGACATTCCGGTCAGCCGCGAGGTCTGGGCGCGCGACGACGCGATCAAGTTCTTCCTCGATCAGGGCGAGAAATACAAGGCCGAATTGATCGGCGCCATTCCGGCCGACCAGCAGGTTTCCCTGTATCGAGAAGGCGATTTCATCGACCTTTGCCGCGGTCCGCACGTGCCGACCACGGCCAAGCTCAAGGTTTTCAAGCTGATGAAGGTGGCCGGCGCCTACTGGCGCGGCGATCATCGCAACGAGCAGTTGCAGCGCATCTACGGCACGGCCTGGGCGAAGAAGGAAGATCTCGATGCCTACCTGCACATGCTGGAGGAGGCCGAGAAGCGCGACCATCGCCGCCTCGGCAAGCAGTACGACCTGTTCCACATGCAGGACGAGGCGCCGGGCCTGGTTTTCTGGCATCCCAAGGGCTGGGCGATCTGGCAGGAAATCGAGCAGTACATGCGGGCCGTCTATCGCAACAACGGTTACCAGGAAGTGCGTTGCCCGCAGATTCTCGACAAGTCCCTGTGGGAAAAGTCCGGGCACTGGGAGCACTACAAGGACAACATGTTTACCACCTCGTCGGAAAATCGCGACTATGCGGTCAAGCCGATGAATTGCCCGGGCCATGTCCAGGTCTTCAATGCCGACCTCCGTTCCTATCGCGAACTGCCGCTGCGCTACGGCGAATTCGGCTCCTGTCACCGCAACGAGCCGACCGGGGCGCTGCACGGCCTGATGCGCGTCCGCGGTTTCGTGCAGGACGATGGCCACATCTTCTGTACCGAAGACCAGATCGAATCCGAGGTCACCGCCTTCAATGCGCTGGTCAAGAAGGTCTATGCCGATTTCGGCTTCAACGACGTCGCCGTCAAGCTGGCTCTCCGCCCGGATAGCCGGGTCGGCTCCGATGCCGTTTGGGACAAGGCGGAAGAGGCGCTACGCCAGGGCCTGCGGGCTTCCGGCCTGGAATGGACCGAATTGCCGGGCGAGGGTGCCTTTTATGGACCGAAGATCGAATTCCACATCAAGGATGCCATCGGCCGTTCCTGGCAGTGCGGCACCATGCAGGTCGATTTCTCGATGCCCGGGCGCCTCGGCGCGGAGTATGTCGGCGCCGACGACACGCGCAAGGTGCCGGTCATGCTGCATCGCGCCATCCTCGGTTCGCTGGAGCGCTTCATCGGCATTCTCATCGAGAATTTCGCCGGCGCGCTTCCGTTGTGGCTGGCGCCGGTGCAGGCGGTGGTCCTGAATATTTCCGAAAAACAGGCGGATTACGCCGCCGATGTTGCGCAAAAGCTGCATCAAGCAGGCTTCAGGGCCGAGGCGGATTTGCGTAACGAGAAAATTACCTATAAAATTCGGGAACATAGCTTGAACCGGCTGCCTTATCAGCTCGTTGTGGGCGATAAGGAAAAAGCGGACGGACTGGTTGCCGTGCGTACTCGCGGTG
>JAJXVG010000284.1 GCA_021782315.1 Pseudomonadota bacterium
GGCATCCCTTTCTCAAGTGCGACTGCCTCTTCGGCATCGAACTTGGCGACCATCTCGTCCTTGCGCGACAAGCCAAAGCCGACAATGCAGTTGAGGGTCTCGTCCTTGCCCAGGCAGACGGTCAGCGGACTGCTCATGTCGTTATAGGGCTTGCTGGAGATGATCTCCGACAACTTCACCGTCTGCCGCTTGGCATTGGGCAATTCGAGGGCCATGCACGATTTGCCGGGCACGGTTTCGACGACGCGGATCGAGACCATGGCCAGCGCCCGCGCCAGATCGCGCGCCAGATTGACGATCTGCGCCCCCTTGACGCCGACCGCCGGCTCGATTTCATAGCGGGTGATGACCGGCCCCGGCATGGCGGCCAGCACCTTGACCTGGACACCGAAGTCGGCCAGCTTGCGCTCGATCAGGCGCGACGTGTATTCCAGCGTTTCGGCGCTGACCGTTTCGGTGGCCGGCGGCGCCGGGTCGAGCAGATGCAGCGGCGGCAAGCGGCCGCCGAAGATCGCCTCGGGGAACAGGGCCACCTGCTTCTCGCGCTCGATGCGCGCTTCGGCCTTCTTGGAAACCTGTACTTCGGGCGGCGGCGTTTCAATGATGATCGGATCGTGCAATTCGACCCGGCGTTTTTCTTCCTCGACCACTACCTCGCGTTGCTGGGCGACTTCCTTGCCGATCTGGCGGTCGCGCCAGGCATCGACCCGACCGTAGAAGAAACCCAGCCCTTTTTCCAGCAAAAGACCCAGTCGCTCGAAGGCCCACAGCCAGGACATGCCGGAGAAAACGCTCCAACCGGCTGCCATCATGGCCAGCAGCAACAGGGTCGAGCCGGTATAACCGAACTGGGTAGCCAGCATGCGGCCGGTTTCGATACCGAGCAGGCCACCAGGAGCCAGCGGCAGCGCCGCCTTCACCGAATAAAAACGCAGGGCTTCGAGCGAGGAACTGGCCAGCAGCAGAAACGAAAACCCGGCCAGGGCGATGAACAGCGGATGCTGCTTGTGCTCGTCCGGCGCATGAAACTTGCGCACGCCCCACCAGACGAACATGCCGAGCAGGACGACCCACCACCAGGCGGACAGTCCGAAGACGTACAGCATCAGGTCGGCAATCCAGGCACCGGCCCGGCCGGCCGGATTGTGCAGGGCAACTGCGCCGACGGCATGTGACCAGCCCGGATCTCCCTTGTTGAAACCCCACAGGGCCATGACCAGGAACAAGGCGACCGCACCGACACCGAGCCAGCGTGATTCCTGCAGCAACGCACCGATTTTTTCCGGCAGCGGACTGGGCGCAGCGGCCCGATTGACCATCCGTCCCCTCACCGTCAGGCGACTCCGGGAATAACCAGCAGGTCGTTCTCGAAACGGATGTAACCGCTCAATTCCAGGTCGCGCATGACCTTGCTGACCATTTCGCGCGACGCGCCAATCATTTTCGCCATATCCTGCTTCGACATCTTCTTCTTCACAATACGATTTCCATCCACCACCTCCGACATATCGAGCAGGAGGCGGGCAACACGGCCATAGACATCGAGCAGGGCCAGGCTTTCAATCTTGCGGTCCGCCTCGCGCAGGCGCAGGACGAGTATCTTCATCAACTTCTGGGCAACCGCGAAATTGTCCTGCATGCAACGTTGCAGCGACTCCTTGTCGAGAAACAGCAGTTCGCAGGCTTCAGCGGCCACCACGTTGGCCGAGCGCGGACTGCCGTCGATCATGCCCATTTCGCCGAAAAACTCACCGGGGCCGAGCCAGGCCAGGATGATCTCCCGCCCTTCCTCGTCGGTATTGGTCACCTTCGCCCGTCCGCTGATCAGCACATACAGGGAATCGGTACTGTCGCCGGCCCGGACGACAAAGGCATTGCGCTCGACGCGCTTGCGCCCGGCAACCTTGCACAGCTTTTCCAGTTCGTGATCGTCCAAGCCCGAAAACAGGGGCACATTGCGCAAGACAACAAGGCTCAAACTACATGGGGTAGCTGACATAAATCAGTTTCCGTTCATAGAGTTATGAAAGTATTATAAACCGCTTTCCCAAATCACATGGGAACTTCGAGAAAATTGCAGGCTCAGAGAACGCTATAATTTTCCGATTGCCCACCCCAAGAGGATGACCATGTCCCAGAACACCCGCCACAATCCCCTTATTATTCTCGGCTCCGGACCAGCAGGTTACACCGCCGCCGTCTATGCTGCACGCGCCAATCTCAAGCCCGTCCTGATCACCGGCATGGCCCAGGGCGGCCAACTGATGACCACCACCGAAGTGGATAACTGGCCGGCCGACGCAGACGGCGTCCAGGGTCCGGAACTGATGGCACGCTTCGAGGCCCACGCCCGCCGCTTCGATACCGAAATCGTCTTCGACCACATTCATACCGCCAAACTCACCGAAAAACCCTTTACCCTGATCGGCGACGCCGGCACCTACACCTGCGACGCCCTGATCGTTTCGACCGGCGCCTCGGCCCAGTACCTCGGCCTGCCTTCCGAAGAGAAATTCATGGGCAAGGGGGTATCGGCCTGCGCCACCTGCGACGGTTTCTTCTACCGCAACAAGCCGGTTGCCGTCGTCGGCGGCGGCAATACCGCCGTCGAGGAAGCACTGTACCTGGCCAATATTGCCAGCCATGTGACACTGATCCATCGCCGCGAAAAATTCCGGGCCGAGAAGATCATGCAGGACAAGCTGTTCGAAAAGGAACGCGCCGGCAAGATCACCATTCTCTACAACACCACGCTCGACGAGGGACTCGGCGA
>JAJXVG010000090.1 GCA_021782315.1 Pseudomonadota bacterium
TGTCGCGTAGCGTCGGGTCCGGGCAATCCCGGATCGCCTCGACCAGGCGCTCGGTCGTTGTCGAGTCGTCGGTCCAGTCGAAATCGGCAGGCAGTGCCAGGCCTTGGTTTTCGAGGTAGGTGCGCAGGGTACCATCCACCGGCAGATGGAGCAAAACGTCAGCGTAAGTCTTCATTGTTGTCGATCCTATAAGCTGTCGTCGGAGGGCTCGGGTCCTGTGGACGTTCGTGCTGCCGGCGGCGACGGGGTTTCACGAAAAAAGCCAATACCGTCACGCAAGTAAAGCAGAACGATACAACCGCCATTCTACACCCGCATTTCCGCTTGTCAATCAAAGTAGGACATCTTCATCAATTAGGCTCTCTTTGCTATACTCAAACCGTCTATTCAAAAAATTGAGAATTCCATGCAAAACCCATTTGGAAAGCGGCTGCGGGAATTCCGGGAAGCCAAGGGACTGACGCTGCAGCGGGTAGCTGATGATGTCGGCTGCACCAAAGCCTATATCTGGGAATTGGAAATGCGCGAGGGCCAGAAACCTACCGCAGAAAGATTGAACGCCATCGCCAAGACGCTCGGGGTCACCATCCAGGATTTGCTCGGTGAGCCCGTCGACTCAATGCAAAGCGCAACCCCGATCGACGTCGCATTTTTCCGCGAATACGCCGGCATGAGTGAGGCTGAAAAGGCCAAGTACCGTGAAGCGATGAAACTCATGTTCGGTGCTCCAGCGAAAGCGGGTTCGGAGAAATCTTGACCGCCACGGACGACCTGAACGCCTTCAAGGCTGCCGCCCGAATCCTGACCTGGCTTGGCGCGACCGGCCGGCTGACCCTGCCCATCGATCTCGATCTGGTCAGGCAGATGCTTCCGGATACCCCGTTAGGTCGTGGGAGCGTGATCAAGGAACCGGCCGACCTGACCTGGAATGCCAGTGAGGGCGCGCTGGTTCGTAACCCCGAGAACGAAAACGAGTGGGGGATTTTCGTGAACCCCAGGGCTCGACCGGAACGTCGGCGCTTCACAATTGCCCACGAACTGGGCCATTTCATCCTGCACCGCCCCAGCCAGTCCAGTTTCCTGTGCGACAAGGAAAGCGTCTACACCGGCATCGACACCCTGAAGCAGATCGAGCGCGAGGCCGATGATTTCGCGAGCAACCTACTGATGCCAGGCGACATGTTGCGTGAACGGATTGCCGGCAAGCGCATCGATTTTCATCTGATCGGCGATCTCGCCAAGGAATTCGGTGTGTCGCTGGAATCGATGTCGATCCGCATCGTCAAATACACCGAGCAGCGCGCCATGCTGGTGTATTGGGATCATGGTTTCCTGAAATATCGGTGGCCGAGCAGCAATGCGCGCAAGACTTGCGTGCGTTTGCGCAAGACCGGCGATCCACAGGAGCCGTTGTCCGGCACCCTGGCCGCCGACAACACCGTCGAGCAAGAATGGGATGGCATCGATATGCTGGCGAAGGTCTGGTGCACCAGCGAGGCCGACGAGATCAAACTGCGGGAGTTGAAGCACACCTACACTGGCGGCAATCGCGTGCTGTCACTGCTGTTGCTGGAATCTGCCGCACCCCGGCCGTATTTCCGTAGCGGCTGGGAGGATGATGAGACTCGCGACACGTTCGATCGCTTCGTCGACAGCGGGCAGTTGCCGGTACGATAACCTTGGCATTGCACATACAGATCATTGGACGATAAATTTGGTTTTTATCGATAATCTGTAACGCGTTCAGCCAGTGCAACGCCATAATAACAATCGAATCGATGCTCTGCTGCTTGGCAAAATCGTTCTGGCCCGGTTTCTCGAAATGCCGCTGCGTACTTTCGACAAATTCGTCCGTCAGGTGGAATCCTCCCCCGGTTTTGTTGATGTGCTCAATTATGTGACGCCTTCTCGGCTGGATGCGGCGGAAGTGAACTCATTTCCGGATCATCCTTCCGGGCTGCTGGGGGATATCCAGGAACGAGGCGGCAAATTGAGGCTCTTTTACCGCCATCACAGTTTTGTACGCGAATATCTGTTTGACGAAGAATTCGTGGTTCAAGGCGGCTTGCCGAAAGATCAGGCCGCCATTCTGAGCAAATTGCGCCTCATCAATACCCGGAACCGGCTCACCCAGGCATTGATGCAGGCCCTGCTCGCTGCGCAAACCGAATACCTGCGATCCGGGAACAGCTTGTCGCTTGTCCCGCTGACCCAATCGCATATCTCCACCAAGCTGATATCGGAAGCCAATCTGTCGGTCGTCGCCGATCCGGGACGAATTTCACGCCTGGTCAGGAACCTGTCAATCAGGCTGCCGAACGGACAGGTTTCACAGGTAGCCCAGTTCTTCCCGAAACCAAGACACATCCATTGTCATTTTGTGGCTAATGTGGTAGAAAAAGAAAAATTATTGATTGCCAGTCGGGAACTGGCATCCCCTCTGCCGGATGAAGCCATTGCGGCGATGCTCGAACGGGATCATGGGATTCGGGTGTCGCGCCGTACGGTGGCCAATATCCGGCATGATTTGGCCATCCCGGACTCGCGTTGCCGGAGCCATCGAACCCATTATTGGGCAGCTACGGCCGGTTTTTCTGTCCTGCTGCCGTTGACTTTCCATACGCTTCGACAGGAGGTGCCCATCCATTCAGGAGTGTACGAAATACGGTCATCGGCGGACCTCGGGTACAGTGAACAGGGAATCTGGAGGGAACGCTGCATATCGCCGCGACCCTACGTCATCTACATCGGTTCTGCGGGAGATTTGCGCAAACGCCTCAGCGATCATCTCCGGGGTAACAGCAGCAATGACCTGCTTCACCGGCATATTGCCGACGGCGCCGCCCAGTTGCGGTTCCGGATGATCAGGGAAAACTGGCGCAGCGCAGAGCGCGACCTCTATCAGGTGTTCTGCGAAACTTTTGGCGGACCGCCATTGTGCAATCGAATGAGCCCGTGAGAGAATGATCTTGGCGAGGGAGCGAAACCGATCATTTCGAATAACAAGCAAATTACCTGAAATGGAAAGCATGTTGCGCAAGCAAGCAAGCAAGCAAGCCTGATGAGGGATTCATCTCCCTTTCCTGGGTCCAGGAAAGGGCCGGCAATATGAAACCCTTGACGCAAGCCACCGAAATCGCAATTCAGATGCTGGGCATCGACGAGGCGAATATTGCCCGCCGGAAAGCCTTCCTGGAATTCACCGATCACGATGTGGATCGATTGCGGGATCTGCACTCAACCCTGCAGGCGCTGGAACTGGATTTCGTCGAAGACTTCTATGCCCACCTTCTGGCGTTTGACGAAACCCGTCGATTTCTTCCGGATACTCGCTCCGTCAACCATCTGAAGCAAACCCAGGCATCCTACTTCAGCAGCCTTACCGAAGGCAATTACGATGAGGAATACATCCACAATCGCCTGCGGGTGGGTATCGCACACCAGCGCATCGGACTTTTGCCGGAATGGTACATCGGCGCCTACAGCAAATATCTGTGCGGATTGATCCCGGAAATCTGGAAGCAATTCGAAACCGATCATGAGGCGTTCATTTCCGCTTGCCTGTCGCTGATCAAGATCGTCCTGCTGGACATGAGTCTGGCCATCGATACCTACATCGAAGCGGACAGACAGACTATCCGCACACTCAAGGAATATGCCGAGGTCGTATTTGCCAGCATTCCGGACGGTTTGCTGGTGCTTTCCTCCAGACTCACTGTCTTGTCCGCGAACCAGGCATTCCTGGAACGCTTCGGTTTTGCACTGGATTCGGTACAGAACCGATATCTGATGGATGTGCTTGTCGCCGATGGCTTGCGGGGGCGGCTCCTCGAGGTCATGGCAACCGGCGTTCCCCAACACGACCTTTCTTTCATGATGGGACCCATTCATGGCGGCGAACGCAAACCCGTGCGTGTAACCCTGACTGGAATCCGGCTTGCGGAAGAAGAAGAAGAAGAAGCTCGACTCCTCCTGATCGTCGAAGACGTCACCGAAGAAGAGAAACTGCGTGCAACCGCGCTGGAATCCGAACGCCGTTTCCGGGATCTGGCCGAAACCGCGCACGATGGGATCATCATGACCGATCTCGATGGACACATCACTTATTTCAATCGTGCTGCCGAGCGCATGTTCGGTTACCGGCGCCATCAAGCGCTAAAAAAGCCAATATCGACAGTATTGCCAACCCCTCCGTCCTGTCAGCTGGATGGGGAATTGCAGCGTACGTCATTGTGGGAAGCCATGGCGCGCTGCCAGGACGGAACAACGTTCATGGTAGAGGGTTCAAGCAGCGTATTTGAAGGCTCGGAAGGTCGCTTCATCACCTACGTGCTGCGCGACCTGACCGAGCGCAAGCATTTCGAGGACCAGTTGATGTTCCTGGCCAATCACGATCCGCTGACCAATCTGCCCAACCGCAAGTATTTCAGGGACCGACTCAATGCCAAATTGAGTCAGGAATTCCCCGATGGGCATCATTTGGCGGTACTGTTTATCGATCTGGACCGGTTCAAGCAGATCAACGACACCTTTGGTCACGCGATGGGCGACAAACTGTTGGTCATGGTGACCGAGCGTCTTTCGGGGTGTGTTCGCAAGGATGATATCCTGGCCAGATTCGGCGGGGATGAGTTCATGATCGCTTCCGATGGACTTGCCGAAAGACAGGATGCCGTGCTCATCGCAAAAAAGATCCTGGATATTCTTGCGCGACCCTTTCAAATCGAGGATCACGAGTTTTTTATCTCCGCCAGCATAGGCATCGCTTTTTACAAACTGGATGCCATTGAAGCCGACGACCTCATCCGGCATGCCGACAGGGCCATGTATCAGGCCAAAGGTCAGGGGCTGGGGTACCAGTTCTACCGTTCCGAACTGGAAAACCTGTCGGAACAGTTCAATCTGGAGAACAGCCTGCGCAAGGCGTTGGAGCGCGGCGAATTCCGGCTCTACTATCAACCCAAGGTCGATCTGGCCACGGGGGCCATCATCGGACTGGAAGCACTGCTGCGCTGGATGCATCCAGCCAATGGCATGATTGCTCCCGACCAGTTCATCCCTCTTGCGGAAGAAACCGGCATGATCGTTCCCATCGGCGAATGGGTATTGCGGGAAGCCTGCAGGCAGATCCAGCAATGGCAGCGTGAGGGATTGTCTGTGTCGGTTTCGGTAAACTTGTCGGCACGCCAGTTCCGACAGACATCAGCCGAAATGGACGCGAAACGGACTCCAGGGGATATTGCCGGTTACCTGGTTGAAGCCGTAGACCGGGTGCTCGAGGAAACCCGCATTGCCCCATCGTGCCTGGAGTTGGAAATCACCGAAAGCATCCTGATGCAGAATATCTCGACGGCAGTCGACACCTTGCACGCGCTCAGTTCGAAGGGGATACGCATTTCCATCGACGATTTCGGCACAGGTTATTCCTCCCTGAGCTACATCAAGCGCCTGCCTATCGACGTCATCAAGATCGACAAGACCTTCGTGGGAGACATCACGACAGACCAGAACGATGCGGCCATTGTCTCCGCCATCATCGCCATGGCCCGCAGCCTGCATCTCAGGGTCGTGGCCGAGGGCGTTGAGACCCGGGAGCAGTTCGATTTTCTGCGCGCACAGGGTTGCGATGCCATGCAAGGTTTTTTTTGCAGCAGACCTTTGCCTGCCGAAGAAGTCTTGCCCTTGTTGAAGCAAGGCGGGTTCCGACATCTTGCAGATTCGCCTCCTTAAGATGAGCATTTGAAGCGTAGCGGGTTATGGGCTGATAGCCTGGAAATCTCTCGTCGGAAGTCCGACAACCGAGAGGGGCAATAGCCCATTTGAAATGGAAACGACACGATGATGATCCGCACAATATCACGCTGATTCACCTTAAAACGAGTTACTCCGCATCAGGGTGACCTATAGCATGGATAGCGTTTTCCATCAGGAGCGCCAACCATGCCAGAACTCGAATCTCTCTCTGAACATCGCCCACTTGCGGCAGAGTCCCGACCCCGACACCCGCAGCGCGAAATTGCAGACCTGCTCGCCACGGCAATTTTGCGAATGCATGCTGATCCCGATAAGTTGAGTCATCAGGATTCCAGCACAGTTTATCTTGCTATTACTGCCAACCAGAGCGTTCATACGAACCCGTCTTATCCAGAAGGAGTTCGCCAATGACGACACACGCAACCAACGTGACCGCGCAAATCGCGCAGCTGCCAACCCTCCCCATGGAGAGCCTCTGGGCGCTATGGGACGAGTTTTTTGATCGCCGTCCAGGACATCACCATCGCACCTATCTCGAAAGCCGCATCGCCTACAAATTGCAGGAACGCGCTTTCGGGGGCCTGCCCGCAGCCCTGCGCCGCCGCCTGGAAAAAATCGGTGAAACCGGCGAGGTGCCCAACCAGAAGCGCCGATCAGAGAACCAAGTCGCTCCAGGCACTGTAATGGTGCGCGAATTCAACGGCATCAATCACCGGGTCACGGTGCTGGATGACGGCCGCTTCGAATACCAGGGGCGACCCTACAAAAGCCTAACGGGAGTGGCACGCGCCATTACCGGGACCACCTACTCCGGGCCGGTGTTCTTCGGGCTCAAACCGTCGCATCGCGAGCGTCAGAAGGGGAAAGTATGAAACCGAACATGGCACGTACCACCATCACACCGAAACGGCGCTGTGCGGTATACACCCGCAAATCCACCGACGAAGGGCTGGATCAGGAATACAACAGCCTGGAAGCGCAACGGGATGCCGCGCTTGCGTTCATCAGCAGCCAGAGGCATGAGGGATGGGTCGCCATTGATGACGGTTACGATGATGGCGGATTCTCTGGCGGCAACATGAACCGGCCGGCCTTGAAGCGGCTGCTTGCCGATATTGAGGATGGCCGCATCGATGTCGTGGTGGTCTATAAAATCGACCGCCTGTCGCGCTCGCTCGGTGACTTCGCCAAGATCGTGGATTTGTTCGATGCACATGGCGTGACCTTTGTATCCGTCACCCAGCAGTTCAACACCACGACCAGCATGGGCCGCCTCACGCTCAACATCCTGCTCTCCTTTGCTCAGTTCGAGCGCGAGGTAACGGGTGAGCGCATCCGTGACAAACTGGCGGCGAGCAAGGCCAAGGGCATGTGGATGGGGGGCGTCCCGCCGCTCGGTTACGACGTCAAGGATCGTAAGCTGGTTATCAACGAGCCGGAGGCAGCCCTGGTGCGTGATATCTTCACCCGCTACGCCGAGCATGGCTCGGCGGCGCAACTGGTGCGGGAACTACAGATCGAGGGCCACACCACCAAGGCGTGGGTGACGCAGGGCGGACGCCACCGGCAAGGGCGAACCATTGACCAGCAGTACCTGTTCTCAATGCTGCGCAACCGGCTCTATCTCGGCGAAATCAGCAATCACGGCCAGTCCTACCCTGGGCAGCATCAGGCGATCATTGACCGTGATCTATGGGACGCTGCTCATGCCATCATCAACAAGCGCAAGCAAGGGCCACGCGTTCACAACACCGAGAACCCTGCGTTGCTGGCCGGCTTGCTTTATGCCCCTGACGGCCAACGCCTGATCCCATCACACACCACCAAGAAGGATGGTCGGCGTTACCGGTACTACGTGCCATATCTGGAAAAGCGACAGAGCGCCGGCGCATCAAGTCAGCCAGGTCGGCGCGGTATGGGTGCACTGCCCGCTGCGGAAATCGAGAGTGCCGTCTTGGCCCAAGTACATCAAGTTTTGCAAGCGCCGGAGATGATCATCGGCGTCTGGCAGGCGAGTATGACATTGCGGGATCGGGACGCATTCGATGAACCAACAATTCTGGTTGCGATGAGGCAAATCAGCACGGTGTGGGAGCACTTGTTTCCAGCAGAGCAGCATCGGATCATGCGCCTGCTGATCGAACGGATCCAGTTGCGCGCCGACGGGCTGGACATCATCTGGCGGGACGACAGCTGGCATCAATTCCGCAGAGAGCTGGAGCGGCACCCCTTCGTCGAGGAGCAGCGTGACGCGACGATAAACGGGATCGATGAAATGGAGACTGTGTGATGAAAATGGATACCAAGAATTTCCGTGAAGTGCCGGCCCAGCGAAAGGTAGAAATCACGATGACCGGCGAAGCACGCCAGTTTGAAGCCGGCGGTCGTTCCGTGACTTTCGTGCCGCTGGCGATCAAGCGCCGCAGCTACAGCAAGGTGCTGGTTCCGCCGCCGGGGAATACGAGCGCCAGGGTCAAGTCGTCGTTCGACTTGCCGCTGATCCGTACCCTCGGGAAGGCGTACTACTGGCAGCGTTTGCTGGACACCGGTGCCGTCGCCAACGCCACTGAACTGGCGAGGCAGCTACGGCTTGAACCGGGCTGGGTTGCCGAGGTGTTGCGCCTGACCCGACTGGCGCCGGACATCGTTCAAGCCATCGTCGAAGGACGGCAGCCACGCCAACTGAACCTGCACGCTGTACGCGGTCGGCAAGCGGAGGTTCCGGTGGACTGGCAGGAGCAGCGAATTCTCTTCGGGTTCATTCAGGATACGAAATCAGTATGTAATAGTCCGCGTATGTCACCCGGCACAGCAAGATAGTTGCTTCACATCCTTGCTGAAGGTTTGCGCCGCGAGCTTCAGGCCCTCGACCATCGTGAGATATGGGAACAACTGGTCGGCCAGTTCCTGCGCCGTCATCCGCGCCCGAATGGCGAGCGCCGCCGTCTGGATCAGCTCGCCGGCCTCCGGCGCAACCGCCTGCACGCCGATCAAGCGATGGCTGCCTTCCTCGATCACCAGCTTGATGAAGCCGCGCGTGTCGAAGTTGGCCAGCGCTCGCGGCACGTTATCGAGCGTGAGCGTGCGGCTGTCAGTCTCGATGCCGGCATGGTGCGCCTCCTGCTCATTCAAGCCCACGGTGGCGACCTGCGGGTCGGTGAACACCACGGCCGGCATGGCGGCGAGGTCGAGCGACGCATTGCCGCCCGTCATGTTGATGGCGGCGCGCGTACCGGCCGCCGCCGCGACATAGACGAACTGCGGCTGGTCGGTGCAGTCGCCGGCGGCATAAATGTGCTCCGTACTGGTGCGCATACCTTTGTCGATGACGATGGCCCCCTGCTTGTTTACCGTGACGCCCGCCGCTTCCAGGTTCAGGCTGCGGGTGTTGGGCGCGCGGCCGGTGGCGACCAGCAGCCGGTCGGCGCGCAGTTCACCACTCGGGAGCGTCAGCACGAATTCGCCATCCCGATGCGCAACCTGACTGGCCTGCGAGTGCTCCCACACCTCGATGCCTTCGGCGCGGAACGCCGCCGTCAGCGCTTCGCCGATGGCCGGATCTTCGCGGAAGAACAGCGTGCTGCGCGCCAGGATCGTGACTCGGCTCCCCAGTCGGGCGAAGGCTTGCGCCAGTTCGACCGCCACCACCGACGAGCCGACCACGGCCAGGCGCTGAGGGATGATTTCGCTCGTCAGCGCTTCGGTCGATGTCCAGTACGGCGTATCCTTGAGGCCCGGGATCGGCGGCACCGCCGGGCTTGCGCCGGTGGCGATGAGGCAGCGGTCGAACGTCACCGTCTGCTCACCCCCTTCGCTCAGCCGCACGGTCAGGCTGTGACCGTCGTTGAAGCGGGCCTCGCCGTGCAGCACTGTGATGGCCGGATTATTTGCCAGGATGCCCTCATACTTGTCGTGGCGCAGTTCATCGACGCGCCCTTGCTGCTGGGCCAGCAACGGCTCGCGCAGGATCGCAGGCGGAGTTGGTGGCATGCCGGCGTCGAACGGGCTTTCGCGGCGCAGGTGCGCGATGTGGGCGGCGCGGATCATGATTTTCGAGGGCACGCAACCGACGTTCACGCAGGTGCCGCCGACGGTAGAGCGTTCGATCAGCGTGACGCGCGCGCCCAGTTCGACCGCTTTCAGCGCCGCCGCCATTGCCGCTCCGCCGCTGCCGATGATGGCAATCTGCAGTCCGCCGCCATCGGTGTCAGGCTTGCCGCCGGCCCATTCACGCACCCGGTCGAGCAACCCGACTTTTGCCGGAGCATCCGGCAGCGCCGCGCGGTATCCCGCCGCGACGACTGCGCCAATGAGGGCATCGTGCGAAGTGCGCTCGTCGACGGCAATCTGGGCGCTGCCCTTGGCATAGGAGATTTCCGCCGATTGAACGCCGGGCACTTTCTCCAGCGCTTCCTTGATGTGCACCGCGCACGACTCGCAGGTCATGCCCGTGATTTTCAGTTGTGTCAGGGAAGTCATGTCGATATTCCTTTCAGGTCATGATGGACACGGCATTCAGCCATTCCCGGCAGGTGGCTCACAGCCATCCGGCTTGCAACGGCGGGTCGCAGGTAAAACCAGATCCCAGACCGACACCGCCAGCATGACCGCGAGCCCCGCATACAAGATGCCGCGCGCGGCATCCTTGGCGAGGATGCCGCTGATAAAGAAGTACCAGCCACCCAAGGCCAGGAGCGGGCCAATGCTGCCCAGCAGGCTGCGGCGCCATTGGCGATGGCTGATCCACCCCAGGACGTTTGCGAGCAGCGCAACCATTGCAAACAGCGGGATCAGCACATGCACGAGGAGCGATTCCCATTGCGCCAGGAAACCCAGGCCGATGGCGGCTCCCAGGCTGGCGAGGGCGGGGAAACAGACCGCGCAGCCCATCGTGGAGATGATGGAGCCGAAGACTCCGGCCTTGTCGGCGATACGCGCAATCGGTCTCATGGCATGACTCCGGCATTAGCGCTTGACGCTGGCTGGATAGCCTGCGTTTTCGGTGGCCTTGGTCAGTGCCGCCACGGTGGTCTTGGCATCGTCAAATGTCACGATGGCTTGCCTGTTCTCAAGACTTACCTCGATTTTGGTCACGCCTTCGACCCGGGAGAGCGCCTTCTTGACCGTGATCGGACAAGCCGCGCAATGCATGCTCGGAATGTCCAGGGTGACGGTCTGGGGAGCGGCCCAAACGGGGGCGGCGATGAAGACCAAGGCGAGAACAGCATACAACTTCTTGACGTGAATCGAAATTGACGTTTTCATGGTGGGCTCCTGATCAGTAGAAGAAAGGCAACACGTAGGGGAAACCAAGCGCGACCACGACCAGTGCAGCCACGATCCAGAAAATCAGCTTGTAGGCGGTACGAACCTGTGGAATCGCGCACACCTCGCCCGGCTGGCAGGCGTTCACCGGCCGGTAGATACGTCGCCAGGCAAGGAACAGGGCCACCAGCGCCGCGCCGATGAAGAATGGCCGGTACGGTTCCAGCGCGGTCAGATTGCCGATCCAGGCACCGCTGAAGCCGAGTCCGACCAGAACCAGCGGCCCGAGGCAGCAGGTTGAAGCGAGGATGGCGGCCAGCCCGCCGGCGGCGAGCGCGCCGCGTCCGTTTTGCGATTCCGACACCGGGTTCTCCTTTCAAGATTTTGCTTGGTACGGTAACGTTACCTCCGTAGTCAAGTACGGAGTCAAGCGAAATGGAAAACAATCTGGAGAACCTGACCATCGGGGCCTTCGCCAAGGCGGCCGGGGTCAATGTCGAGACGATCCGCTTCTACCAGCGAAGGGGTTTGCTGCCCGAACCGGATCGTCTCTACGGCAGCATCCGCCGCTACGGTGGGGCCGACGTCGCGCGGGTGAAGTTCGTGAAATCGGCCCAGCGACTGGGATTCAGTCTGGATGAAGTCGCCGAATTGCTTCGGCTGGAAGATGGCGCACATTGCGAAGAAGCCAGCATTCTGGCTGAACGCAAGTTGCTTGACGTCCGAGAGAAACTGGCAAACCTTGCCCGCATGGAGGTTGCGCTTTCCAGACTCGTATGTGCCTGCCATGAGCGGAGGGGAAATGTTTCTTGTCCCCTCATAGCATCGTTACGGGGAGAGACGGTATCAGACCTTCCGCATATTGACTGATCACCAGTCCACCTGTGAAACCACCCTCTACCAGCGCGCGCTAACCAATTGGCACATAATGTATTCTGCGTGTGCCAAACATAAGCGGTTCTCCACTATTTTTTGAGAACAGAGAGCAGAATAGAATCGAACCGTGCCGAAAACGGCAGAATTTGTGCACGTGCCGCAGTGCGTTTAGCACACGGAAAACAGGGTGGAGTCCCGCACGACTTGGGGAAAACGCGAAAATGAAAAAACCGACTGAGAACAGTCGGCTTTCAAAAATGGTGGCCAAGGGCGGAATCGAACCACCGACACAAGGATTTTCAGTCCTCTGCTCTACCGACTGAGCTACTTGGCCGAATCGTGAATTTTAATCGTTAGGAGGGTATCAGGTCAAGGTCAGAAGAGGTAATCGAAGACCATTTGGGTGGCGGCGAAGCCGACTGCGACCACGACGCCGGCGATGATGGCGCCGAACATGACTTTCTCCCCGGTGCGCATCCTGCCCGCATTCTTCGACTTGATGAAGAACCAGATGATCGCCGAGAATACCACGATCCCGATCATCATGAAATAAAATACGCCGACGCTGAACTGCTGACTGCTCATCCCCTCGATCGACAGATCGAGTTTCGGCGAGATCTGCTGCTGCCCCACCACAGGTTCGCTCAACGCTCTTTCTCCAAATTCATTCGACCCCGCCCGTCTCGCGCAGTTCCCGTTTCGCTTCCTCAAAAAGACAATGCCGCCTAGGGCGGCATTGTCTCACTTCATCGATGCTGCGTTCAATCCCTGATCTGCGGATTCTTCTTGTCGTAGTGATCGACAAAGAAGCTGTAAATGAACGGGCATATGTACGCTATCGCGATAATCATGCCCAGTGCG
>JAJXVG010000091.1 GCA_021782315.1 Pseudomonadota bacterium
CCGACGCGGTCGAAAATGATCTGAGCCTTGTCCTGATACATGGCCAGGTTTTTGACCGGCAGGGAATCGGCCTTGAAATTGCCCATGGATTCCAACGCCGGGTTGCTGATTTTGACGCCTTCCACGGCCGGCCATTCGTTATTGCCATCGGCAAAGTGACGCTGCGCCGAGTCGGAGGCGAGGTATTCCAGGAGTTTGACGGCGGCTGCGCGGTGCGGTGCGGTTTTCAATACCCCGCCGCCGGACACGTTGATATGGGCGCCGTAGATCGCCTGCTCGGGCCAGACGATGCCGACCTTCTTCATCGCTTTCATATCTTCCGGCTTGCTCGAACGAAGCAGGCGCGCGACATAATAGGTATTCGATATGGCGAGACCGCATTCGCCGGCCGCCACCGCCCTGATCTGGTCGGTATCCCCGCCCTTGGGCGAGCGGGCGAAGTTGGCGACCATGCCGCGAGCGATTTCCTCGGCCTTGGCTTCGCCCTGATGGGCAATGATCGAAGCCATCAGCGACAGGTTGTAGGGGTGGGAACCCGAACGCGAGCAGAATTTCCCCTTCAGCTTGGGATTCGCCAGGTCGGCGTAATTCCGTACATCCTCCGGGTTCACCGATTTCCTGTTCTAGACGATGATGCGGGCACGCAGCGAGAACGAAAACCAGTCCTCGGTCCGCAGTTTGGCCGGGATTCTCGTTTCGAGCAATTTCGAGGCGACCGGCGCGAACAGGTCGAGTTCATGCGCCTTGGCGAGACGGGCGGCGTCCACGGTGAGAAATACGTCGGCCGGGCTGTTGGCGCCTTCGTTCCTGATCCGCTCCAGCAACTAGTCTTCCTTGCCTTCGATGCGGTTGATCCTGATCCCGGTCTGTCGGGTGAAATTCTCGTAAAGCGCTTCGTCTGTCTGGTAGTGACGGGCGGAATAAAGATTCAGAACCTCTTCCCCGGCGACGGCCGAATGAATGCTGACGATCGTGCTTGCGGCGATCAGGGCGGACATAAATCTCATACTGCGACTCCTGCTGATTGAGAATTATTCCAGTGTGCTGGGCGGGTCTTGATTTGCAAATGAGAATCATTATCGAATCGGGCCGAAAAAAAACGGCTTGACCGCCGCTTTTCCTTACTCGCCTTCGAGTATTCGTCGGGCGCCGTTGTAGCGTGCCATCCAATAGCTGCTATCCATGTTTTCGACACGGACTTCGGCGCCGGTGCGCGGCGCGTGCAGGAAGTGGTTGTCGCCGAGGTAAATGCCGACGTGCGAGAAGGTCCGGCGCATGGTATTGAAAAACACCAGATCGCCCGGCTTGAGCTGACTGGCATCGATCTGCTGGCCGACTTCGCTCATTTCGCGCGCGGTGCGCGGCAGACTGGCACCGATGCTGTCCTTGAAAACCAGGCGGACAAAACCACTGCAGTCCAAGCCGCTGCTCTCGTCGTTGCCGCCGAAGCGATAACGAACGCCAACCAGCTTCAGTCCTTGCAGGATGACATCCTGAGCGGCATTGGTGTAACGTTCAAAGAAGGACTGCTGTTCTTCCGGCTTGTGCGCAGGTTCTGCAGCGAGCGGCGCACCGATCCCGCCGACGAACAGCGCTGTGGCGAGAAAAAGGGAGGCCATTACTTTTTGCATAGCGCCGCAATGTATTGCAAAAATTCGGCGCTGTAAAGTCGAAGGCCCGTTCACTAACCTGTTCATTCGCCATAATTATGAATACAATTTCTATTCCGAGGAGCGAGGCAAACTATGGAATCCTTCAAGGCATTGCTGATTGAAGAGCGCGATGGCAAGGTAAGCAGTGGCTTTGTCCGGCTGGATGAAAGCAGGCTGGATGTCGGCGATGTCACCATCCGGGTCGCCTACTCGAGCGTCAATTACAAGGACGCATTGGCGGCGACGGGCGCGGGCAAGATCATTCGGCGCTTTCCCTGTGTCGGCGGCATCGATCTGTCCGGCACGGTGATCGAAAGTACGGATGCGCGATTCAAATCGGGCGACCCGGTGATCGCCACCAGTTTCGACATCGGCGTTGCACATCATGGCGGCTACGCCGAGATCGCTCGCGTGCCGGGCGACTGGGTCGTGCCGTTGCCGGACGGCTTGTCGCTCTACGATGCGATGGCTTTGGGAACGGCCGGGTTCACCGCGGCGCTCGCCATCGTGCGCATGGAAGAGAACGGTCTGCAGCCGGGCAAGGGACCGGTCATCGTGACCGGCGCAACCGGCGGCGTCGGCAGTCTGGCCGTCGATATGCTGGCCAGGATCGGCTATCACGTGGTGGCGCTCACCGGCAAGGAAAGCGAGGCGGATTACCTGCGCAGTATCGGTGCGGCCGAGGTCATGCTGAGGCAGAACATCGATCTGTCGAAGATCAGGCCGCTCGACCGGGCACGCTGGGCGGGGGCGGTCGACAACCTGGGCGGCGATATCCTGGCGTGGATCGCCAGCACCATGGAACAGGGCGGCACCATCGCCAGCATCGGCCTGGCCGCCAGCATGTCCCTGAACACCACCGTGGCACCCTTCATCCTGCGCGGCGTCTCCCTGCTCGGCATAGATTCCGGCTATATCCGCGAGCCCTATCGCAGCGGCGTCTGGCAGCGGCTGGCCTCCGACCTGCGTCCGTCGCACCTGACGGCAATGGCCCGGCGCATTCCGTTTGGCGACCTGCCGGCCATCTTTGGCGATTACATCGCCGGGCGTGCCAAGGGACGCGTGGTGGTGGACATTGGCGGAAGCTGAAGTGGCCGATCTGCCCCGCATCCTGATCGTCGACGATTCCCGGGTCGTTCGGGTGTCGCTTATCCAACGCCTCAAGGGCCACTACGAGGTCAGGGAGGAATGCGACGGCGAGGCTGCGTGGCAGTCGCTGGTGGTCGATCATTCGATCCGCGCGGTGATCTCTGATCTGCAGATGCCCAAGCTGAACGGCTTCGAGTTGCTGGAGCGGGTTCGCGGCTCCAAGCTGCGACGCCTGCAGCAGTTGCCCTTTATCTTCATTTCCGGCGAGGAAGCGGAGGAGGAGCGGGGCAGGGCGAGGACCCTCGGTATTTCCGATTTCATAACCAAGGGAACGGGAAGTGCCGAGGTGCTGACCCGCCTCAACAACCTGCTCGCCTTGAACAGCGCACAGGACAGCTTGCTCGCCGATCGCGAGAACCTGGTTCAGGATGCGGCGAGCGGGTTGTTCACAAGAAAATATCTCGAATTACAGGCGGCGCAGGCGCTTTCACATGCCGCCAGGCATGGACTCGAGGTCAGTGTGATGGTTATCGGCTTCGACGGTTTCGAAGGTTTGCGCCAGCGTCTCGGGACTCCGGTTGCCGAAGAGCTCGGCAATCGTTTCTCCCGGCTGCTGGCCGGCAAGATACGCCAGGAAGACAGCCTGGGACATTTTTGCCCCGGGCAGTTTTCGGTGGTTTCGCCGGGAACGGCGCCGGCCTTCTGCGTCACCTTTGCCGAGCGCGTGCGCGAAGCGGTCCAGGCGGCGCGTCTCTCGGTCGACGGGCAGACGGTTGCGCTGACAGTCAGTATCGGAATGGCCAGCGTGCCGGCCGACCGCGTTGGTTCGGCTGGTGCCCTGCTCGACCTGGCCGGGGAACGGATGCAGGCAGCCATGCTGGCCGGGGGCAATCGAACCGAATCCGGCGGAATCCTGCCGGCGTCGCGAGCGATGTCAGTCCAACAAGCACTCGAACTGCTGGCCGACGGTCGTCGTTCGCAGGTCCTTCCTCATTTGCCGGCGCTGGCCGAACGCCTGTTGCCGTTGATGAAGTTGATGAACCAGGAGTTGGGTTTGAGCCTGCCGGTGGCGGAGATTGAATTTTTTTTGAGCGAGCGGAAATCCATTAACAACTAATCCGTTCGGAATTTCGGTGTGCAGGAAAACTAGAGGGAGTTTTATGGCAACGTACAAGGAGTTTCACCAGTATTCGATTGAAAAGCCCGATGAATTCTGGGCCGAGCAGGCGCAACTCGTCGATTGGCAAGAGCCGTTCACCCAGGTCTGCGATTATTCCCGCCCGCCGTTTGCCAAATGGTTCGTCGGCGGCAAGACCAATCTTTGTCACAACGCGGTTGACCGCCACGCGGCTAAGCGCCCGAACGCCCCTGCGCTGATCTTCGTGTCGACCGAAACGGATGAGGAAACGGTTTACAGCTTCGCCGAATTGCAGCGCGAAATCGAACGCATGGCGGCCATCTACCAGAGCCTCGGCGTCAAGCGGGGCGATCGCGTCCTGATCTACATGCCGATGATCGCCCAGGCCTGCTTCGCCATTCTGGCGGCCACCCGGATCGGCGCCATCCACTCGGTGGTCTTCGGCGGTTTCGCCTCGGGTTCCTTGGCGACCCGCATCGACGACGCCAAACCGGTCCTCATCGTTTCTTCGGATGCCGGCATGCGCGGCGGCAAGGCCGTGCCCTACAAGCACCTGCTCGACGAGGCCATCGATCTGGCCGAACACAAGCCGGCCAAGGTGCTGATGGTCGACCGCGGCCTGGACAAGGAATTCAACAAGGTGGCCGGCCGCGATGTCGACTATGCCACCCTGCGCGCCCAATTCATGGATGCCCGGGTGCCCTGCGAGTGGCTGGAGTCTTCCGAGCCGTCCTACATCCTGTACACCTCCGGCACGACCGGCAAGCCGAAGGGCGTGCAGCGCGATACCGGCGGCTACGCGGTGGCCCTGGCCTCCTCGATGAAGCACATCTACTGCGGCGGCGAAGGCGAGACCTTCTTCTCCACCTCCGACATCGGCTGGGTGGTCGGTCATTCCTACATCATCTACGGCCCGCTGATCGCCGGCATGGCGACCGTGATGTACGAGGGGACGCCGCTGCGTCCGGATGCCGGCATCTGGTGGCAGATCGTCGAGAAATACAAGGTTTCGGTCATGTTCTCGGCGCCGACCGCCGCCCGCGTGCTGAAAAAGCAGGACCCGGCCTTCATGCACAAGTACGATCTGTCGTCGCTCAAGCATGTTTTCATGGCCGGCGAGCCGCTGGACCAGCCGACCCACGAGTGGTTCATGACCGAACTGCAAAAACCGGTCATCGACAACTACTGGCAGACCGAAACCGGCTGGCCGATGCTGGCCGCCTTGCCTGGGGTCGAAAAGACGCCGATCAAGTACGGTTCGCCGTCCTTCCCGGTCTACGGCTACAACCTGCAGATCTTCCGCGAGGACGGTTCGGTCTGCGACGCCAACGAAAAGGGTATCGCCGCCGTCATCCCGCCGCTGCCGCCCGGCTGTTTGACCACCGTCTGGGGGCAGGACGACCGTTTCGTCAGCACCTATTTCACCCTGTTCAAGGAGCCTCTGGTCTATTCTTCCTACGACTGGGCGATCAAGGACGAGGACGGTTATTTCACCATTCTCGGCCGCACCGACGACGTGATCAACGTGGCCGGCCATCGGCTGGGTACGCGCGAGATCGAGGAGGCCATCCAGAACCATGCGGCGATCGCCGAAGTGGCCGTGGTCGGCGTCGAAGACAAGCTCAAGGGGCAGGTGCCGATGGCCTTTGCCGTGGTCAAGGACGCTGCCCGGGTGGCGACGCCGGAATTGGTCAAGGCGCTCGAGAAAGAGGTGTTTTCCACGGTCGACGGCATCCTCGGCGCGATCGGCCGGCCGGCCCGGGTGCATTTCGTGACCGGCCTGCCCAAGACCCGTTCCGGCAAGATGTTGCGCCGTTCGCTGCAGGCACTGGCCGAAGGCCGAGACCCGGGCGATCTGACCACCATCGACGATCCTTCGACGCTGGAACAGGTCAGGAAGGCGCTGGCCGGCTAGCGCCGCTTGCCGCCTGAAAAAGCCCGCCGATAAGCATCGGCGGGCTTTTTTGCGACCGCATGCCGGGGTGACTTGCCGGGCGTGCCCGGGGGGAAGGGTTTTTTCCCGGAATTTGGGCGGCGGCCATTTTTCGCCGCCGGGCCAGCGATTCGCCGCACGGCTTTTGATCCGGCGTCACAATCGGCCAGGGGGGCGGGTGGTAGAATGCCGGCCAGTTCGATCACTCTGCCGTCTCCAGCCAATGATTTACGAAACCGTCGCCGCCGTCGATTTGGGCTCCAATAGCTTCCGTTTGCAAGTCGGGCGGGTGGTGGACGATCAGATTTACACCCTGGACTCCATGAAGGAGTCGGTTCGCCTGGCTTCCGGCCTGATGCCGGACAAGCGTCTCGACGTCGCGGCCCAGGCGCGGGCGCTGGATGCGCTGCGCCGCTTCGGCGAACGCCTGGGCGGGCTGGACAAGGGGGCGGTACGGGCGGTGGCGACCAATACCCTGCGGGTGGCCAAGAATGCCTTCGAATTTCTGCCGCAGGCCGAAGAAGCCCTGGGTTTTCCCATCGAAATCATCGCCGGTCGCGAAGAGGCCCGCCTGATCTATATCGGGGCTTCCCATTCCTTGCCGACGGCGGCGCACAAGCGCCTGATCGTCGATATCGGCGGCGGCTCGACGGAATTCATCATCGGCAAGAAGCACGAACCGCAGTTGATGGAATCCCTGTACATGGGTTGCGTCAGCTATACCCTGCGCTTTTTCCCGGATCGCCGGATCGACCGCAAGCGGCTGCGCGAAGCGCAGGTCGCGGCGGCCAAGGAAATCGAACTGATCGCTCACGACTACCAGCGCCTGGGCTGGAAAGAGGCGGTCGGTTCCTCGGGGTCGGCACGGGCGATTGCCGACGTGCTGGAGTTGAACGGCATGAATCCGAACGGCGAAAGCGGCATCACGCGGGTCGGGCTGGAAAGGCTGTGCACCCTGCTGGTCAAGGCCGGGTCGGCCGAAGCCCTGGACCTGCCGGGCATCAAGGGCGATCGCCTGCCGGTCTTTCCCGGCGGCGTGGCGATCATGTCGGCGATTTTCGAAGAGCTCGACATCGAACGCATGTCCTACGCCGACGGCGCCTTGCGACTTGGGGTTCTATACGACCTGCTCGGCCGTTTTCACCATCACGACATGCGGGATTCGACCGTCGCCCAGTTCCGGCGTCGCTACCAGGTGGAGGGCGACCAGGTGGAGCGTGTCGAGGCGACGGCGATCTCGGCCCTGACCCAACTGGCGGATGGTTCGCCGACCGAGGCCGACCTCCAGTTCCTGTCCTGGGCCTGCCGTCTGCATGAAATCGGGATTTCAGTTGCCCACAACGCCTATCACAAGCATGGCGCCTACATCCTGACCTATGCCGACATGCCGGGCTTTTCAAAAAAGGACCAGGCACGGCTGGCGATGCTGGTGCTC
This sequence comes from Pseudomonadota bacterium, assembly GCA_021782315.1. Classification (GTDB taxonomy): domain Bacteria; phylum Pseudomonadota; class Gammaproteobacteria; order Burkholderiales; family Rhodocyclaceae; genus Azonexus. The sequence continues at coordinate 7,248 of JAJXVG010000091.1, forward strand.
GGCCATCGCGGCAAGCTTGAGAAACTGGGAGGGATTCCGGTCGCCGACAGCGCATGGGATCTGATCTTCTGTTTGCGGCTGGCCGTATTGTTGCATCGCACGCGCGACGATCGGGCGATTCCTGCCTGGCGCGTCAGCCGGAGCGATAACGGCTACCTGATCGAGCTGCCTGCCGACTGGTTGGCGGGAAATCCGTGGACCGCCGCAGCTTTCGGCGAAGAAGCGATCGTCTGGAAGCAGTTGGGGCAGGAATACCTCCTCCGCTCGAGGCCGACGAGGAAAACCGCGTGAGCGAACTCCCCTGCTTGCGTGTCGAGCCGGGGAGGGCGGTACTGTCCGGATCATGGACCCTGGCTGATATGCTGCCGCAAATGGCCGCCTTGACGGCACAGTTGACGGCTGCTTCGCAAATCGAACGGACATGGGACATGGCCGCCGTGACCCGGCTGGACAGCGCCGCCGCCGTGTTGTTATGGCGTGCCTGGGGGGCAACATGGCCGACCGGGCTGAAGCTTGCCGATACGCATCGCAAGGCGCTGACGAGGGTGGCCGGGCTGCCGCCGGAAATCGTCGAGCCGCCCGGGCCGAGGGTGAGATTTCCCGAACAGCTCGGGGCTTCGCTCTTGAAGGCAGTGGCCAATCTGCGGGGGATGATTGCCTTGTTCGGGCAGTTCTTGCTCGATACCGCCTATCTCTGTCGCCATCCCGGCGAGGTGCCCTGGCGGGAGCTTAGCGCCAATGTCTACAAGGCAGGGGCGCAGGCGCTGGCGGTCACGGCGCTGGTCGGTTTCCTGATCGGCGTCACCATCAGCTATCTTTCAGCCTTGCAATTGCAGAGCTTTGGCGCCGACTCCTTCATCGTCAATATTCTCGGCATTTCGATCATTCGTGAACTGGGGCCGGTCCTGGTGGCGGTTTTGGTAGCCGGGCGCTCCGGTTCGGCGATCACGGCGCAAATCGGCGTGATGCGGGTGACGGAAGAAATCGACGCCTTATCGACGATGGGCGTTTCGCGCAGTATTCGCGTCGTTTTGCCGAAGCTTGTCGGGCTGACCCTGGCGACCCCCATGCTCGTGCTGTGGACATCGGCCCTGGCCTTGCTCGGCGGCATGCTGGCCGCGCTCATGCAACTCGACGTCTCGCTCGTCTACTTTCTCGAAAACCTGCCGCGAGCCGTGCCGGTCGCCAATCTGGTCATCGGCATGGGCAAGGGGGTCATGTTCGGTTTCGTCATCGCCATCGTCGCCTGTCATTTCGGCCTGCATGTCAAGCCGAACACCGAGAGCCTGTCGGCCAATACCACCAGCGCGGTGGTGACGGCCATTACCACGGTCATCCTGGTCGATGCCATCTTCGCCGTCCTGACCCGGCAGATTGGCTTGCCGCTACTATGATGCAAGGGCCGATCATCGAACTGGACGGAATTTACGCCAGCTTTCGCGGCCAGGTGATTCACCGGGGACTTTCCTTGCGGGTGGAGACTGGGCAGGTCGTGGCCTTGCTTGGCGCCTCGGGCAGCGGCAAGACCACGCTGCTGCGCGAGATGCTCGGCCTGCTGCGACCCGATTCCGGCACCGTCCGGCTCTTCGGGATCGATCTCGGCGACCGGGACCTGCGGCGGCAAAGCGACCTGCGGCGGCGGCTCGGCATGTTGTTCCAGCATGGCGCGCTGTTTTCGGCCCTGTCCGTTTTCGACAATATCGCCTTTCCCCTGCGCGAACTGCGCTGCCTCGACGCGGACTGGATTCGCCGGCTGGTGCATCTCAAGCTGGCGATGGTCGGCCTGGCGCCGAAACATGGTCAGTTGATGCCGGCCGAGTTGTCTGGCGGCATGGTCAAGCGCGTCGCGCTGGCCCGGGCGCTGGCCATGGAGCCCGAACTCCTGCTGCTCGACGAGCCGACGGCGGGCCTCGACCCCGACCGCAGCCGCTCCTTCGTCGAATTGCTGGGCGAATTGCAGCGCGAACTCGGTCTGACGGTGGTCATGGTCACGCACGATCTTAATACGCTGGCCGGCCTGGCCACCCACGTGGCGGTCCTGGCCGATCAGCGCATCGTCGCCTTTGGCCCGAAGGCCGAGGTCATGGCGGTCGATCATCCCTTCGTCAGCGGCTTTTTTGGACAGGATCGCCAAAGCCGGCGCTAGTGTAGTGTTGCGCTCTTGACGGCGCAGTTAAAAGCGACGGATTTTTGGTCGGGGCAAGGCGCAAACCACAGCGACACCCAGGGCAGGCCCTATTGAGGTGCGATGGCGGGCTCTTCCTGTTTCAGGAAGGTTTTGTACTTCATGTCAGACTGGAGGATGTGATCGATCCACCAGCACTCTAAATATTCGCTAAGCGCATGGCGATAAAGACGGCCCATGGTCGCCCGGTAGAGAAAATCCGTCAGCCTCTCGATGTAGGCTTCGTGCTCGTCTTTTTGCTCGTTTAACTCGGAATAGCCGACCGCGCCAAGAATGTACTCTTCTGTCTTGAAATGAGTATCCGCATACTCTGCAAGCTCATTCAGAATCAAGTGAAAATTCGCGGCATCGATTTCGGCGTCGTAGTTACCGACCCGCTTGCACAATGCCAGCAGTTTTTTGTGTTGAGAATCCAGTATCGCATTGCCGACGCTGTATTCCGGTTTCCAGTCTGACAAATCCAAAATTCTGCCCCCAATTTTACCTATCACTTTAGTATAGGGCTAGGGCAGTCTGGCTCGACTGATCTATATCAAGCGTGTCGCTTCAGTCGTCGCCGACCTGTTTTTACCGGGCGCGGAGAAAAAACCGAAGTCTGGTTTCCGCGCCCTGCAGGTTGCGGTACGGATCGGAAGGAAGTCTAATCGGCATGTCTCGACCTCGGTCGACTGGCACACCTTGATGGAAAAACCGTTGCTCGAGAATTGGAAGGTTGATGTGGCAAGGCTTGGCGCGTCTATTGGAGCAGACCGCCAGAGTCTGCTTTAATGGATATCCATGGAAAACAAGTCCTACGCTTTCGCTGCCGGTTTGTTTGCCCTCCTGCTTGGGGGGGCCGCCTTGTTGGCGCTGTACTGGCTGAGCGGCGGCAAGGACAACTCGCATGACTATATCGTCGTCACCAAGCAGAATATCAGCGGCCTCAACCCGCAGGCGCAGGTTCGCTACCGGGGCATCAGGGTCGGCAAGGTCAGCGACATCCGCCTCGATCCGGAGGATTACAGCAATATTCTGGTCACCATCTCGGTGAACCAAGACGTGCCCCTGACCAAAGGGACTGTCGCCAAGCTGAATTACCAGGGGGTGACCGGCCTGGCGCACATCATGCTGCTGGAAACAGGCAAGGACATGGCGCCGCTGAAACCGGACGACGAACAGCCGCCGCGGATCGCGATGATTCCTTCCCTTATCGATGACCTTGGCGAAATCGGCATGGCCACGCTGAAAGAAATTCGCCAGACGATGGCCGGTGCGAATGCCGTCTTCAGCGAGAAAAATCAGGCAAACCTGGCGAGCGCCCTGTCCCATATCGAGGCGGCTTCGGTCGGCATGCGGCCGACCTTGGAAAACCTGGACGCGACGCTGCAACAGCTCAGGAAATTGCTCGACGACCGCAATATCCGGCAGTTGTCGACAGCTGCCGCGGAGCTTGGTCCGCTGCTCGCCGATACCCGTGTCCTGGTCGGCAAGATGCAGTTGGCGACGGACAAGCTGGATGTGGCCATCGGCGATGCTTCGGCCGGTGGTGCTTCTGCCTTGATGCCGCGTCTGAACGAGATGGCCACGGATTTTTCGGCCACCTCCAGGCAGCTCGGCCGTGTTCTGCGTATCCTGGAAGAGTCGCCGCAGAGCCTGGTTTTTGGCGCGACTCCCCCGCCGCCCGGACCGGGCGAAGCCGGATTCCAGGCGCCCGGAGATCGCTAGATATGCGCCGCCTGCTCGCTTCGCTGTCCTGCCTTCTTCTTGCCGCCTGCATTACGGTGGGCAAACGGGGGACGGATAGCGCCATGGTCAGCTACGATTTCGGGCCGGTCGCCGCCAGCCTTCTCGGTGAAGCACGCAGGCAGCCCCTGGCGGTGGAGGTGCGGGCACCCATGTGGTTCGATACCAGGGGGATAGATTACCGGCTGCTCTACGCCGAGCCGGCGCGCTTGCGCGAATATGCCCGGGCGCGCTGGGCCGGTCCGCCGACCCAGTTGATCGAACAGCGCCTGGCGCAGCAGTTGGAACTCTCGATGGCAGGGCGGGGACAGGCCTCCTGCCTGTTGCAGGTGGAGATCACCGAGTTCAGCCAGCTCTTTTCGTCGCCGGACAGCAGCCGAGGGGTTTTGCAGGGGAGGGCGCTGCTTCTCGATCACTCGCGACGCCAGTTGGCCGATCTCGACCTGCACCTGGAACAAGCGGCGCCCGGCCAGGATGCAGCGGGCGGCGTCGCCGCGCTGACGGCAACCGTGACCCGGCTGGCCGTCGATTTGCTGGCCTGGGAGAAGCGCCTGATCGCTGACGGCAAGGCTGGCGATTGCTCGGGTTAGTTTGAAATGATGCGTTCGGCGATACGTTGCTTGAGATTGGCCAGATCGTTGTCGAATTGCGCGTAATGCATCAGCGACAAACCAAAAACGCAGGCATAGAGTAGCAGGCTGCGGCTCTTCGCTTCGGCGTCAGACATGCCGGCGGCTACAAACAGCTTGCGCGTGCATTCCAGTCGATAAAGGTCCACGGCCTCGACGATTGCGGCGGCTTGCACATCGTGCCTGGCCCAGTCGCGTATCGCCAGTTCAATCGCCATCCCCTTGCGGTTTTTGCTCGCGCCGTACAGTTCGATGGCGTAGTGCAGCTGGTCGCGCTCGCTGCCGGCGGTGACCGAGGTGGTTTTTTCGATGTCGCGGATGCGACCGAGCTTCCATTGTTCCAGCACGGCGTCGAGCAGGGCCTGCCTATCCTTGAAGTGCCAGTAGAAGCTGCCCTTGGTGACGCCGCATTTCTTGGCCAGGACCTCGACGCGCAGGCCGGCGACGCCTTCGCGCGCCAGGACGTCGGTAGCCGTATTGACCCAGTGTTCGGGGGCAAGTTGGGTGCGCACCCTGGCCGCCCGGCTACGTGGCTTGGGCAATGGGGTTATGATTGTAGACTTGACAGGTTTGTTTTCCATACGCTACCGTATGCTTTTCCATACGACACAGTATGGTCATTGTGCTGGTTGAGTGATCGCCTGTCAAACAGGTAGAAAATGCACGCAGAAATCTAACCAAGTAAAAGGAGAGGCTTGTGAAGATCCTTGTTCCCGTCAAACGGGTCGTCGATTACAACGTGAAGGTCCGCGTCAAGGCGGATGGGTCGGGCGTAGACCTGGCCAACGTCAAGATGAGCATGAACCCCTTCGACGAAAT